>JBEKUF010000023.1:0-28678 GCA_049515295.1 Verrucomicrobiia bacterium
GCGGTGGTGAATCTCCATGCCGCCGCCTTTCGGCCCGAGGAAGTAGCGGGTGCGCACGCCGTTGGACTCCAGTTCCACCAGGGCGGTGAGATCGATGGCGGCGTTTTCTCCGAACTCTTGGAGTTTGAGGTTTTGATATACAGCAAGGGCCTGCTCGGTTTCCGTGGCCAGCCGGGCTTGTGAACTGGCGAGGTAAGCGGTTTCGAGCCCGCGCGTGTCGTATTTGTCCTCGGCCTTGTTCTGTTCGTCGGACGCATCCGCATGCATGGCGCGGGAGGCGCCGGCCAGCGTGGCGAGCTGTTGCGTAAGCTGTTCGATGATCCGTTGCACGATGATGCGTTTGGAAATCGCCATGGCTGAGGCGGGAGTGTGCCACGTTGCAAGCCCAATGCAAGGCGTGAAAAATATGGCCGGTGGGGCAATTGGAAAGTGGGGGCAGGCGCGGAGGCCTGGCCCGGCCGCCGCGTTGTTGTCGTGGCGGTTTCAAAGAGCCGCGACGGGGCTTCTGCCCGCAGTCTCGCATTGACAGGAGGGGTGGGGATTTGAGATTGCGGAACCGGGAACTGGCCTCTGACAGAAAGGTTTTTGCGGAGATTTCATGAAGAAATATCAACGGGCAAGTGACATCAAGGTGGGCGTCGTCGGCTACGGGGGCGCGTTCAACATGGGCAGGGTGCACCTCGAGGAAATGCAGAAAGCGGGGATGACGCCCACGGCGGTGGCCGAGATCGATCCGACGCGTCTGACGGTCGCCACGCAGGATTTTCCGAGCATCGAGACGTATTCTTCCCTGACCGCCATGCTCCAGGCGTCGGAGGTCGATCTGATCACGATCATCACGCCGCATAGTACGCATGCGCCGCTGGCGTTGCAGGCGTTGAAGGCCGGTCGACACGTCGTCTGCGAGAAACCGATGGCGATCAAGACCGCCGAGTGTGACGCGATGATCCGGGCGGCCAGGAAAAGCCGCGTGGTGCTCTCGACGTACCACAACCGTCATTGGGACGGGCCGATCATGAACGCTGTCCAGCAGATCGGCTCGGGGATAATCGGCGAGGTCGTGCGCGTCGAGGCGCATATGGGTTCGCGCAGCCAACCCGGCGAGTGGTGGCGCACCAGCAAGTCGATCTCCGGCGGGATCCTGTACGACTGGGGCGTGCACCTGCTCGAATACAGCCTGCAACTGATCCGCTCCGATATCGTCGAGGTCGCGGGATTCGCCAGGCGCGGTTACTGGGCGCCGCACACGAAGTGGAAGAAGGACACGAACGAGGATGAAGCGTTTGCCACCGTGCGGTTCAAGAGCGGTCAGTGGCTGACGCTGTTGATCTCGGCGCTCGACTCGAATCCGCGGCGCGGTTTTTTGGGGGTCACGGGCACGGAAGGTTCGTACGTGCTCGATTGGCCGTTCAATGAATATTTTCGCCAGGAAGGAGGCCAGACGACGACCCGGAAATTCAAGAACCCCGCGGGTGAGGGCTGGCGCTACTACCAGAACATTGCCGAGCATCTCACGAAAGGAACGGAGTTGGTTATCACTCCCGAGTGGGCGCGCCGTCCGATCCACATCCTCGAATTGGCCGACCGCAGCGCGCAGAAGGGCGTAGCGTTGAAGGCGAGGTACCCGTAGAAGAAAGACCGTCGGAGCGTTGAGCGCATAGTCCTCTAATTGAAGCTTGAGACGTCCAGGCTGCCGGGGCAGAATAATCGTCCACAGAAAGGGCCGCCCATGACAACCAAGGACCACTGCTTTATCCGTATCGTCGCGCTGGTTTTTCTCACCGCGATCTTCCACGCTGTTTACGCGGCGGGACCGGGTGCCACGATCACCGCCGATGATGCTCTCGCGCGTCTGCGGGCCGGTAACGAACGATTTGTCGCTGGGGATCTTTCCCATCCCAACACAGGTCCCGATCGTCGCGCGGAGGTGGCGAAGGGACAAGTACCATTCGCCATTATTGTGGGTTGTTCGGACTCGCGGGTCGGGCCCGAGGTCGTGTTCGATCAGGGGCTGGGTGACCTCTTCGTGATCCGCACGGCCGGCAACGTGGTGGACGACGTGGCCTTGGGCAGCATCGAGTACGCCGCCGATCATCTCGGCGCGCCAGTGATTCTCGTGCTGGGACACACGCGCTGTGGAGCAGTGTCGGCGGCGGTCGCGGGCGGCGAGGCGCACGGTCATATCGGGTCCATCGTGGAGAAGATCAAGCCTGCGGTCGAAGAAACCCGCGGCAAGCCGGGCGACCCCGTGGACAACGCGGTTCGCGCCAACGTGCGTCATGTGGTCCGTCACCTGCGCGGTGCGTCTCCGATCCTGTCGAAACTCGTCAAGGCTGGCAAACTCCGAGTGGTCGGCGCCTGCTACGATTTGGACACCGGCCGCGTTGAGTTTTTGGAGTGATACTGGCCGATCCGGGGATCTGCGGGTCGGAAATTGAGGGGCGCTGACTCTGTGCTGCGACCAAGAACATTCTGCCCGGAGGGCCGACCTACTGAAAACCGGATGGCAGCAAAAAAGATTGGAGAGTCGAGGCTCAACTCTCGAATTGTAACCCCCGAGCCGCTCCCAAGGGTGGGTCTTTCGCCCTTATTCTACCTGACTTGACGAGACGGTCTCTCGACTCCCCAATGCAAGATAAGCCCGATCGCCAGAATTGCAACCGATTGTTTGGGGCGGGAGGATGACGACAGGCGGCCTCAAACTAGTTGCCTTTCCGTAACCTTAGGCTTAGGTTGTTTTGGGTGGTAGAGGACTGACCTTGAAGCGTAGCGGTCGGTTGGTTTGACAACCCATCTGAACCATCGCCGCTGGGAAAGGTCAATATGGTAACCATCAACAGTATAGACCAGCAGGCGTTCCACCAGTTGCTTTCAGCTAATACAGCTTCGGAGATTGCCGTCGGAGTGGAGGTCGAGTGGTTTGCCGACCGGGAGGAACGCATTATTGGCACCGTTGGATTTGGTGCGCAGTACAGGGGCTGGAGTTATGCGGTGCTAAAGCGTGATACGCCAAGCGGCTTCCGAGTCCTTGTGCGGCAAGAACACTTCTTCACTCGCCATACGGCAAGGGTTATGTTGCTGCGTCAGATGGTGGCAGCGGAGGCAGTTGAACTGGAGCGGCTGGCAGCGTAGACGGCGGACGCCGCGAGGCGCTGCTACGAATAAAGGCGGGTTGTGCAGAGGATTGAGCCTAATGACTTCCTCTCATTGATTCGTTTCCAGTGTTCATCCAATCTCAAGGAGTTCACCGAATAGAGTATCAACGTACTGCTCCAAGTCCCATATTTCTTGACTGCTGGTGGCCGAGAATCGCCTTGCGCTCGTGGCCCGGGTTGGTCAGAGGATGCAGGCGATTATGACGACGGCTCTGGATTCGGGCCGGGCACAATCGATTGCGGTTGGCCGCGCTCTGGTCTTCCGCCGGTTGTGTTGGGCGGATGCGATGCGTTGCGTCCTCGAAAGGCGTCCAATTTTTTCTCTTTTCAATGGGGCGAACGTCTTGTAGCCTGTGTGTGGATCCAGCCTGTGGTAAGAACCGTATTGAGGAGAACTATAGTGTTATGACGGCATCGATGAATCGTGCTATGCAGCGGATTACGAAGGGGAATCCGCGTCGCAAGGTGTTTATCACCATCGCGTTATGCGCCATGACGCTGCTGGCGGCGAATTGGGCCCGGGCGCGGGACACGGTCGCGGAGATCGCGGCGGGAGCGGAGGAGCATTTTCAATTCTTTTCGTTCATGACGAGTTCGCACTACGCCACCTATGAACGCGTGGCGTTGTGGTGCGTGCTCGGCGTGGCGTTCGCGGGCCTCGGCTACGCGGTGATGTTGATCGGCCAGGTCAAGGACGCCGACACCGGTACGCCGAAGATGCAAGCGGTGGCCGATGCCGTTCGGGCGGGCGCGAATGCGTACTTGCGCCAGCAGTTCAAGAAGATCGTCGTGTTGATCGGGATCTTGACGGTGGTGCTGTTCTTGACGGCGATGGCGAGCAATGCGCCACAGTCGGAAAAAATGGCCGTCGCCTTTGGGCGCGCGCTGGCCTTTCTGATGGGATCGCTGTTCAGCTTTGCGGTCGGCTTTGTGGGGATGCGGTTCGCGACGATGGGTAACTTGCGCGTGGCGGCGGCGGCGCGCGAATCGTTCGGCAGAGCACTGCAGATCGGCTACCGCACGGGCACGATCACGGGGATGTTGACGGATGGCCTTGGGCTGCTCGGCGGCACGTTGATCTTCATGGCCTACGGTGAAAAGGCGTACGAAGTGCTGCTCGGCTTCGGTTTCGGCGGCACGCTGATCGCGTTGTTCATGCGCGTGGGCGGCGGCATTTACACCAAAGCGGCGGACGTCGGGGCGGACCTCGTCGGCAAGATTGAAGCGGGCATTCCCGAAGACGATCCGCGTAACGCGGCGACCATCGCCGACAACGTGGGCGACAATGTCGGCGACTGCGCCGGTATGGCGGCGGATATTTTCGAGTCGTACGAAGTCACGATCGTGGCGGCGATGATTCTCGGGTGGGCGAGTTTTGGCCACAAGGGCGTTATCTTCCCGTTGCTGGTGCGCGCCATCGGCGTCGTGGCCAGCATCATCAGCACGTATAGCGTGCGTGCGGGTGACAAGGGCAGCGTCGGGGAAGCGATGAAGAGCGTGAACAAAGGCTTTGCCATCGGCTCGACGATCAGCATCGTGGGGTTCATCATTCTGGGGTTTTTCTACCTGAGGTTTGATGACGCGTACTTCAAGCTCTATCCCCAAGCCATGGGCGGCTACCAGCATGCGTTGCCCGCTTGGGCAAATCTCAGCTTCCTCGGATCATCGTTTGCGGGGCTGGATATGCGGCCGGCGTGGACCTGCATGATTGGCATCCTGCTGGCGATCGCCCTGAACCGCTGCACCGAATACTTCACGGGCACGGAGTATTCACCCGTGAGATCGATTGTGAAGGCGTGTCAGACCGGTCATGCGACCGACATCATTCAGGGGTTTGCGGTCGGCTATGAGTCCACGGTGTGGGCGATCATCATTATAGCCGTGGCGATTCTGGCCTCCGTAGGTGTGTACATTCACACCTCACCGGTGTTCGTGGCGTATGGTGTGGCGATGTGTGGCATCGGGATGCTGACGCTGACCGGTAACACGATCTCCATGGACGTGTTCGGTCCTGTGGCCGACAACGCCAACGGTATCGGTGAAATGGGGTATGAGCCGGAGAAGATGGGGCCGGAAAAGACGAAGCAGGCCCGCCAGATTCTCGCCGACCTAGACGCGGTCGGCAACACGACCAAGGCGGTCACAAAGGGCATTGCGGTTGGTTCGGCGGTCATCGCGGCCGTCTCGCTGTTCAACTCCTACATCTCGACCATGGTGGGCGGCAGCGAGCAAGCCCAGGTTGGCCGGGAAATCTACGACAAGATCGCCGGAATGCTCACCGTCGCACAGCCCTCGGTGTTCATCGGGTTGCTGATCGGTGGCTCGATTCCCTTCCTGTTCAGTTCGATGACGATTCGCGCTGTGGGCCGGGCGGCGTTCCTGATTGTGAAGGAGTGCCGCATCCAATTCCGCGACAAGGAGATTTGGGAAGGCCGCAAGACGCCGGATTACGGCCGCGTGGTCGGTATCTGTACGGCCATGGCACAGAAGGAACTGATCGGCCCCGGGGTGCTGGCGATTCTGGCGCCCGTATGTGTGGGCTTCCTGCTCGGCCCGCTCGCTCTGGCGGGCTTCCTCGCCGGTATGATTCTGGTGGGGCAATTGCTGGCGGTGTTCATGTGCAACGCGGGTGGCGCTTGGGACAACGCGAAGAAGATGATCGAGGACGAACCGCGTAGCGTGGAGAAGAACACCGGCAAAGGTTCCGAGAGACACAAGGCGGCTGTGACAGGCGACACGGTCGGCGATCCGCTCAAGGACACCGCCGGTCCCGCGATTAACCCGCTCATCAAAGTCATGAACATGGTGAGCCTGCTGGTGCTGCCGTTGGTGCTCATGGTTCATCCCATCGAGATCGAAGGCCTCGCCAGGCAACCACAAAAGTTGTCCAGTGGAGCCGGCTTCTTGATCGCGGTGGTGGGCATCCTTGCCATCCTCTGGGCCGTGCATAAGTCCAAGAAGGATTCGCCCGAGATGGCGCAGATGGAGAAGGAATTCGAGAAGGCGTAGACCGCCTCACGGGTTTGCACCGGGGCGCAGCGAACCTGCGCCCCGGTTTTGTTTTATCGAGATTGCGCGTCGAGCCTGGTTGATGTAATCTCCGCCCATGCGGCGCATCCATCCATTTCTTCTGGTGCTCGTCGCAAGCGCGTTGCTTGGCGCGGGATGCATGACGGGGGCGCGGCCCCAGCCATTGGCATGGGATGTGGTGAGCTTGAAGGATGACGATTGGCACGGCTCGCCGCGACAAGCGCCACTCATCGAAGGCGAAGATGTCGTCTTGCGCGGGCAGGACATACGGACTCAGCATTCCTATTCGGCCCCTGTTACGGTTGAGTTCGATGCGATGCTGGAAAGCCGCGTGGCTGACGATGGAGCGTTAACATGCGAATTTGTTCCCTCAACGCAGGCAGTTGACCGAGAGCCGGAGCGCCACGTGCAGGTACTCTTGCAGTACGACCAGCACGGAGAGGCCGTTTCCGTGCAGGAGCGGTTCCAGCGCTGGCCGACCCAAAAATACAAGACCTGGTCGCGCGGTCCACTGTCCATCGAGCCCGGTAGTTGGCATCACATGAAGTATGAGGTGATGAAGGGCGGCTTGAACATCACAGTCGATGGCCAGGCATACGGTTCCGGTGGCGCCGTTGTTCCGTACGAGGCGGTTTATGTCTATCTCTTAAGCTGGCAGCCGACAAGTCGGTGGCATGTGCGGAATTTCTGGATTCATTGAGTGGTGGACTTGACCACGTCGTGCCGCTCGCCGATGATGGACACATGCGCGTCACGTTCTTGGGCACGGGCACCAGCCACGGAATCCCGATGATCGGGTGTGACTGCCCCGTCTGCCGTTCGGACAATCCGCGTAACAAGCGGCTGCGACCTTCCATTTACATCGAGAACGGCGACCAGTGTCTGCTTGTCGATGCCAGTCCCGATTTTCGCACGCAGGCGCTGCGGGCAAATATCCGCCGTGTGGACGCCGTGCTCATGACGCACGCGCACGCCGACCACATGCTCGGGCTGGACGATTTACGCGTGTTTTGCCAGCGCCCCGGACAGAAACTGCCGATTTACGGTTCTTCGCATTCGCTGGAAACGATCCGGCGGATGTTTTCCTACGCCTGCTTGGAAAGGCCGGAGTGGCCGGGGCTGCCGAGCTTCGAGTTGCAGACGGTGGAGGCAAACCAGTCGTTTGAAGTGTCGACCACGAAGATTCGCGCCCTGCCGCTGGCACATGGACGGATGACCGTTTTCGGGTTTCTGGTGGAAAAGGATGTGGCCTACGTCACCGATTGCAAGACCGTATCGCCGGATGTCGTGGAGACGATTCGGGGTCTGCCGCTGCTCGTGTTGGATGCGCTGCGACATCGCGAACACCCGACGCACCTGACGATTGACGAGGCCTGCGGTGTGGCGGAGCAAGTAGGCGCAAGATTGACGCTCTTCACCCACCTGTGTCACGAGGCGGAACATGAGGCTATCGAGGACGGGCTGCCGCCGCATGTGCGTGTGGCTTATGACGGAATGCAGATTGAGGTGATCCATGGCGACGTGCGCCACGTGGCGTGAAGTGAGAATCGGGTTCCTCATCGCCCTGGCGCTCTGGGGATCGCTTGGTTCCGCGCGGGCGGACGACGTGGCGAAGGGTGTGGTGATCGTCTACAACGTGAAAGATCCCGACAGCCGCCCCCTAGCTGACTACTACGCGCTGAAACGGGGCGTGCCCACCAGCCAAATCTGTGAAATCGACGTCCGTGTGTCGGAAACGATCACCCGCACCGAGTTCAACCGGAAGATTCGCGACCCGATCGGAGAGTTTCTGGTCCAGCGCGGTCTGCTCCAGCAGGAACCGAGGACGATTTTCGATTCGATCCTCGGAAAAATCCCGGGGCTGGGAACGATTGGTGCCAAAGTCTCCTACATCGTGCTGATGTACGGTGTGCCGCTGAAGATCGAGAGCGATCCAAACGTGGTTGAGAGAGTGCCCGAAAACATGCCCAAGGAATTTCGCCGCAATGAGGCCTCCGTGGAAAGCGAACTGGCGACGTTGCCCAGCCCTGGCACGCCCATTACCGGCTTCGTGCGAAATCCATTTTTTGGAAGCGACTCCACGCATTTCGGGGCTCCTCTCAACAAGGTCATGTTGCTGGTCGGACGATTGGACGGCCCCGATTCGCTGACCGTGCGTCGAATGATCGATGACGCGTTGACCGCCGAGCGGTACGGCGTGCACGGTCGGGCCTATTTCGACTGGCAGGACACGCACGACCCGGTTCGCGTGGAGGGCGATGATTGGATTCGCGGTGCATATCGCGCCTGTCGTGATGCCGGGTACGAATGCGATTACGACGATCGTCCCGAGACGTTCGATCAGGATTACCCCATGACCGATGTCGCGATCTATGCGGGCTGGTACGCGCCCAACATCTGTGGTCCGTTCCTTCGCCCCGATCTTCACTTTCGCACCGGGGCGCTCGCCTATCACCTGCACTCGTGGAGCGGCTCGAGCGTGCGGACGCGCACGAGCTATTGGGTCGGCCCGTTCCTGGCCAAGGGCGCGGCGGCGACCATGGGCAATGTCTATGAGCCGTATCTCGGACCGACGCCGCACATCGATATGTTCTTTCAGCGGTTGTTGGACGGTGCGACGTTTCTGGAGGCCGGCTACTTCAGCGAGCCGGTGCTGAGTTGGCAGACAACGTTCGTAGGCGATCCTCTATACCGTCCATTTGCCGTGTCCCTGGACGAGCAGATCCGTCGTCTCGAGGCTGACCACCAACCGGACATTGAATGGGCGTATCTGCGCAAGATCAACCTGGTGATGGCCCAGGGCGAATCCACCGCGGCCGAAGATCTGTGCCGCACCAAAGCGGAGGCGTTGCACAGCGTGGTTCTCTTCGAGAAGCTGGGTGATTTGCTGCACGCCGCACACCGGGAAACGGGCGCCATCGAGGCCTATGGCAAGGCCGACGAAAAGGCGGGCAACCCCTATCGCCACATTCGTGTGGTCACCAAGTTGGCGGCAGCCTACGAAGGGGATCGTCAGATCGCCCGCGCGTTGGCCGTGTACGAAAACCTCGTTTCCTCCTTCCCTTCCAACCACAACGTCGTCCCATTCTGCACGCACGCTCGTGATCTGGCGGGCGCGCTGGGTGACGATGCGAAAGTGAAGTCCTTCCAGTTGAGGATTGACGAATTGACCGCCCCACCGCCCAAGGAACCCGGCCAGCAGGAAAAGAAGTGACAAGGCCCTGCGCCTTTGTTATCAGGTCGCGTGGACGGGAAAGGCTTGATGAGTGCGATCGTACCCTTGCTGATTTTGGCGGTGATTTTGCTCGCTGTGCCGCTGTGGGTGGTGAGCGTTTACAACCGCCTGGTTTCTCTGCGCAATCTGGTCGAAAACGCCTGGGCCCAAGCCGACGTGCAATTGAAGCGCCGCTGCGATTTGATTCCCAACCTCGTTGAAACCGTGAAGAGCTACGCGACGCACGAGCGGCAGACATTCGAGAACGTCGTGCGGGCGCGCAACGCGGCCATGAATGCGGCCGGACCACCAGCCAGGGCGGAAGCCGAGAATGTGCTCACCGGCGCGATCAAATCCGTATTTGCCATCGCCGAGGCGTACCCCGAACTCAAGGCGAACCAGGGTTTCCTGTCGTTACAGACCGAGTTGACCACCACCGAGGGCTACATTGTCCAGTGTCGCTCGCATTACAATGACGCCGTGCTCGCTTTCAACAACGCCTTGCAGGTGTTCCCCATGAACGTCGTAGCCGGTCTGTTCAAGTTTGAGCCCCGCGAGTTTTTTGGCACATCCCAACCAGCCGAGCGCGAACCGGCAAAAGTGCAGTTCTAACGGCCAAACCGTGCACGTCGGCGCCAAATGAGTTATAATTGGGTGCATGCCGATTTGGGCAAAGAAGTCCCCCCGGCAACAAGCGTCGCGAGATTCTGATCATGGATGGCAAGGGCTTTACGATTACCGAGGCGCGCTTCCTGGCGGCGGATGTGAAATTGTTCCGCGTGGTGGCGCCGCGCGTCGCCCGCAAGCAGAAGCCGGGGCAGTTTGTGATTCTGCGAATTCACGAGCAGGGCGAACGCATCCCCATCACCATTGCCGAATCCAATCCCGCTGACGGCACGATCACCCTGATCGTTCAGGGTGTTGGCAAGACGACCAAATTGCTCAACACATTGAACACCGGCGACTCCATCACGGACGTGGTCGGGCCTCTCGGTCATCCATCGGACATTCGCCTGTACGGCACCGTCGTGGTGATCGGCGGCGGTGTTGGAACGGCGATTGCCTATCCGACCGCGCGGGCGCTCCGTCAGGCTGACAACCACGTGATTGCCATTCTCGGCGCGCGCAACAAAGACCTCATCATCCTTGAAAGTGAAGTCCGCGCCATCAGTAGTGAATTTTTTCTGACCACGGACGACGGCAGCTATGGAGAAAAGGGGTTGGTCACCGACAAGTTAAGAACCGTGATTGCGTCCGGGCGGAAGATCGATCTGGTGTTGGCGATTGGCCCGATTCCGATGATGCGCGCCGTGGCGGAGACGACGCGTTCCCGCGGCATCAGAACCGTCGTCAGCCTCAATCCGATCATGGTGGACGGCACGGGGATGTGCGGCGGATGCCGCGTTCTGGTGGCGGGACGGAGCCAATTCGCCTGTGTGGACGGACCCGAGTTCGACGCGCACCAGGTGGATTTCGACGTGCTGACCAAACGCAACGCGATGTACCGCGAATTCGAGCGTCAATCGCTGGAGCGGTTTGTCAACGACCCTAAAGCAGACCGCGAACAGATTCCGCACCGGTGCAAGTTGGAGGACATCGCGCCGCGGTGAATCGGCCATGCCAAATCCGCTGACTCCCAAACAACGCACGCAGATCCAGCGCCAGAAGATGCCCGAGCAGGAGCCGGAGCATCGGCGCCAGAACTTTGCCGAAGTCAATCTCGGCCTCGATTTCCAACTTGCCCGCCAGGAGGCGTTGCGCTGTCTGGAATGCGCGAATCCCAAATGCGTGGAGGGTTGTCCTGTCGGGGTAAAGGTCCGGGAATTCATTGCCCTGGTCGTCGATGGCGATTATCTGGCGGCCGCCGCCAAGGTTCGCGAGGACAACGTGCTTCCCGCGGTCACCGGCCGGGTCTGTCCGCAGGAAGATCAATGCGAAGGTACCTGCGTCATCAGCAAGAAGTTCGGCTCAGTCGGGATTGGCTATCTCGAACGGTTCGTCGCGGACTACGAACGCGAGAGTGGCAAGATCGGCCTGCCGGTTATCGCGGCACCCACGGGGAAGAAGGTCGCCATCGTCGGCAGCGGCCCCGCTGGACTCAGTTGCGCGGGCGACCTCGTGCAGAAGGGGCACGCAGTGACCGTGTTCGAGGCGCTACACGAGATCGGCGGCGTGTTGATCTATGGCATTCCTGAGTTCCGCCTGCCGAAAGAGGTCGTGCGTCAGGAAGTCGAGAACATGAAGCGCATGGGCGTCGAATTTCAGACCAATGTGGTCGTGGGCAAGACGGTGACCGTGGACGAATTGCTCGGGGAAGAAGGCTACAGCGCGGTGCTCGTGGCCACGGGAGCGGGGTTGCCGCAGTTCCTTGGTGTTCCCGGTGAAAACCTGTGCGGCGTCTATTCCGCCAACGAGTTTCTCACGCGCGTCAACCTGATGAAGGCGTACAAATTTCCCGAGTATGACGAGCCGATTTACGATTGCCGCGGCAAAGACGTCGCGGTCGTCGGTGGCGGGAACACGGCGATGGACGCCATCCGCAGCGCGTTGCGGCTCGGGGCGAAGAACGCCTACGTCATCTATCGGCGGTCCAAAGCCGAAATGCCGGCCCGCGCCGAGGAAATCAAACACGCCAAAGAGGAGGGCATCCAGTTTCTGTTGTTGAACAATCCCGTTGAGTTTTTGGGTGATGAAAAGGGTTGGCTGAAGGCAGCTCGTTGCATCAAGATGGAATTGGGTGTCGCTGACGAGTCTGGTCGGCGTCGACCTGTCCCGATCAAAGGCTCGGAATACGAACTGCCGCTGGATGTGGCCATCATTGCCGTCGGCACCAGCAGCAACCCGCTCGTGCAGTCCACCACGCCCGATCTCAAGACCCGTAAAGGCGGCTACATCGAATGTGATCCCGAAACGCTCAAGACCTCAAAGGCGGGTGTGTTCGGTGCGGGCGACATCGTCACCGGCGCCGCCACCGTCATTCTCGCCATGGGCGCTGGCAGAAAAGCGGCTGCGGCGATTGATGAGTATCTCCGCACCGGCGCGTGGTAAGTGGGATTGACAAGAGCGTCGCGCCGATCCGAATCTTCGGTGAGGCTCACTTCTTCTCAAACGCGGCGTCGAAAGCGCGGGCGCTGGGTTTGAAGTCGAGTTTCTTGACGAACGCGCAGGCTTCAGTGGCACCGTGCTCGCGGTCCATGCGGCTGTCCTCCCATTCGACCGACAACGGGCCGGTGTAGCCGATGTCATTCAGCGCGACGATGATTTCCTCGAAGTTGATGTCGCCGTGGCCGAGGGAACGGAAGTCCCAATAGCGACGCGGGTTGGCGAAGTTGGTATGACCGCCAAAGACGCCGACCGTGCCGTCGCCGTGACCCCACCACGCGTCTTTCATATGGACGTGATAGATGCGGTCGGAGAATCGGCGAATAAATTTCACGTAATCGACGTGTTGATAACCGAAGTGTGACGGATCGTAGTTGAAGCCGAATTCCTTGCGGCCGTTCAACGCGGCCAGTGCGCGCTCGGCGGTGACGACGTCGAACGCGATTTCGGTCGGATGCGCTTCCAGTGCGAAACGGACGCCGCACATCTTGAATTCGTCGAGGATCGGGTTCCACATCTTCGCGAAGAATTCAAAGCCGTCGTCGATCATCGCGGCGGAGACAGGCGGGAACGAGTAGAGCAGGTGCCAGATCGAACTTCCCGTGAAACCGTTGACGACCTTGACGCCAAGGTTTTTTGCGGCTTGCGCGGTACGCATCATTTCTTCCACGGCGCGCTGGCGGACTTCGGCTGGTTTGCCGTTGCCCCAGACATGAGGCGGCAAGATCGATTTATGGCGCTCGTCGATATTGTCGCACACGGCCTGACCGACAAGGTGATTACTGATGGCCCAGGTCTGGAGTCCGTGCCGCGCGAGAATTTCGTGGCGCGAATCGCAATAACTCTTCGATTTGCTGGCTTGACTGACATCGAAGTGATCGCCCCAACAAGCCAATTCGAGCCCGTCGAAACCGAAGCTTTTCGCTTTGTTGCAGATGGTTTCGAAGGTGAGGTCGGCCCATTGACCGGTGAAAAGCGTGACGGGTCTGCCCATGATCGTGGTCTCCTTGCAATTCGCGTTGGACTCGCTGCCGCACGAGTGATAAACAAGCAACAGGGCGTTTTCAAGCATCATGTTTATCGACACGCACGCGCATCTTTGCTACCCCGATTTCGCCGGGGATTTGGCGCAGATTGTCGAACGCGCGCAAGCCGCCGAGGTGACACAAATCGTCAGCATCTCGACGGATCTGGCGTCCGCGCGCGAGACACTGGACATTACCCGTCGATTCGAGGCGGTGCACGCGGCGGTCGGCTTGCATCCCGGCGAAGTGCCCAGGGTTTCGCTCTGTGACATGAAGGAACTGGGACAGCTTGCAGCCGAGCCCAAGGTTGTAGCGATTGGCGAGACAGGATTGGACTATTTCCGAGAAGCACGGACGGACGCGGTCCTGCAGCAGCAACAGAAGGACCTGTTCTGGGCGCAACTCGAATTGGCGAAGGAACGGCATTTGCCCGTGGTGATCCACAATCGATCCGCCGAGGAGGACATTCTCGAAATCTTGCGCGCTCACGCCGAGGGCCTGCCCAGGGATTGGCGTCCGTGGGGGGTGATGCATTGTTTTTCCGGGAACGAGAAATTCGCGTCCGATTGCATCGAAATTGGGTTGCTGATCAGTTACACCGGCATCCTGACGTTCAAAAACGCTGCTTTGCTGCGCGAGGTGGCAAAGAAAGTGTCCCTCGACTACGTTATGCTGGAAACGGACGCGCCGTATCTCGCGCCGGTGCCGCATCGCGGCAAGCGCAACGAGCCAGCCTACGTGCCGCTCATTGCTAGTATTCTCGCGGAGGTCAAAGGCGCGAGTATTGGGGAAGTCGCGCGCGTAACGACAGAGAACGCCCGGCGGTTATTTCGGCTGCCCTGAAAGGAGGCTGTCGATGGAGCTAAAACGGTGGGTCAGTCTGACGATTCGGATTGCGATCGCACTGGGTGTGGGTATTCCGTTGTTTCGCTGGGCAGCCGGCGTGATGAATGCCGGTGCGGGACTGGATTTCGGCGCCGCATTTACAATCGTGGGTGCCTTATTGTTCTATGCCCTGGTCTTGCTCCTCCTATTTGGCAAATCGATTGCCGGACATGTGGCCAGCAAGTTTGAGAACCTTTATACGGGTGGGAGTGACAGTTCTTTGATCATGCCCGAGTACAGCCTTGCCGAAGCTCGCGTCAAGAAGGGCAAGTATGAAGAAGCTGTGGACGAATATCGCAAGGTGATCCTCGAATATCCCGGTGACATTTATCCGCATTTACGCATTGCAGAACTGGCACTGAAACACCTGAACGATTTGAAGTTGGCCGAACTCGAATTGCTCTCGGCGATGGGCAAAGCCAAGGGGGAAGATACCACGGCGCTGGCGGCGGGGCGATTGGCCGACTTCTACCAGCTTACACTGCAGGAACCGTCACGGGCATTGGAAGTGATGAAGCAATTGCGCGAGAGAATCCCCGGCACAAAACAGGCGAGGCTGGCCGAGGAACGCATCGTCCTGCTGGAAAGCATTGCGCACGGCGGCGTGGTGCTTGCGAAGACGCCCGACAAAATTGCCCACAGGCCGTCACGCTACAAGATGTGGGAATGACGTGCGCCGTCCGCCGCGCGCGCGGCACATGAATTTAAGCGAGATGGCCGAGGTGCATCATTCTACCACAAAACAAGGGCGTGCGAGGGCAGGGCGTTACAAACTCCGGTAATAAAACCCGACGCTCTCGGCGGCTTTGCGGTCGAAGAGGTTCTTGATGTCGATGAGGACGGGCGGGGACATCCTGGCCTTGAATTGGTCGAGCGTGAGCGAACCGAAGGCGGAGTGTTTGTTAGTGAGAAGAATGCAGTCGCACTTGGTCACTTTGTCGAACGCGACGTTTTCGATACCGAAATACTTGCGAACGGTATCGGCCGACAGCAACGGGTCACAGCCTAACACCTTGATGCCGAAGCCCTGCAGGTAGGTGATGGTATCATGCACCTTGCTGTTGCGGATGTCGGGCACATTTTCCTTGAACGTCAGCCCGAGTATCAACACGGTGGCGCCTTTGATCGGCTTGCCGACATGGCTGATGCCTTTGATCACCATCTCGCCAACGCGAATCGGCATGGAGTCGTTGATCTGTCGGCCCGCCAGGATGACCTGCGGATGATACCCAAATTGCTGGGCGCGATAGGTGAGGTAATACGGGTCGACGCCGATGCAATGCCCGCCCACGAGCCCGGGGTGATACTTGTGGAAATTCCATTTCGTTCCGGCGGCGGCAAGGACTTCGTCCGTGTTGAGGCCGAGGCGCGAGAAGATCAGAGACAGCTCGTTCATGAGCGCGATGTTCAGGTCGCGCTGGATATTCTCGATGACCTTGGCGGCCTCCGCGGTGGCGATGCTGGAGGCACGATACACGCTCTTGGCGACCAGCGAGTAAAGCGCGTCGACTTCATCCAAGGTCTCGGCGTCGCAGCCACTGACGATTTTCACGACCTTGTCGACGGTGTGCTCGTGATCGCCGGGATTGATGCGCTCCGGTGAGTAACCGATCTTGAAGTCGCCCAGCTTGAGCCCGGACTTTTCTTCCAGGATGGGCAGACAGACCTCCTCGGTCACGCCGGGATACACCGTGCTTTCAAAAATGACAATCGAACCCTTGCTCAGGTTCTCACCCACGATGCGCGAAGCGCTGATCACCGGTTCCAAGTCAGGAACGTTCGCCTTGTCCACAGGGGTCGGGACAGCGACGATGATGTACTTGCAGCGGTGGAGATGCTTTGCGTCGGTGGTGAAACTGATGTTGGGGGACTTGAGGTCGCCGCCCAGGGTTTCGCCGGTGCGGTCAATTCCCTGTTGAAGCTCCTCGACGCGGCGTGTGTTGATGTCGAACCCGACCACGGGGACGTGTTTGGCGAGCGACACGGCCAACGGCAGGCCGACATAGCCGAGGCCGACCACCGCAACAGTACCGTCGATTTTCCTCATAGCATTTACCGACAACCCCGTACCAATTAGCAAGTCTCGTGCTTAAAATCCAGCCGTTGTTTACAGATATGCGACGTTCACAGGTTGAACGCGGCTGGGATTCAGTATTCCCGTCAGTAAAATGCGCAGCGTGTGGTACTTCTTAACATCGATGCGATGGTTGGTAATTGTGTCCGCAAGCGGTTTTACGTCCGCAATGTTGTGCGTCTTCGTGTCAAAATTCACCTCGACCGAGCCATCGTTGTACCGGGCCTGGGTGTGCTTGTGGTCGACGGTGAGAGAATATACCTTGCCCTCGATACGACCGACGATCTGCGTGAGGCCATCGACCTTGGTCACGTAAAAGCCGTCCCGCGCAGGGTTATCGAGCCATGTGGTGCGGTTGATAAAAAAGCTCGGCTTCTGGATGAACGGTCCGCCGTATTCGGGGCAGAACGTATCGCAGTTGCCGCATTCGTTGCACCAGTCGGCGAAATTGGCGATCTGGTGTTTTCGTTCGATCTTGAGGACGCCGCTGTCGGCTGGTTCCAGCGTGCCGGCGTTCCATGTGTAGTTCGTAAAGTGGATCTCGACCGGCTCGATCTCGTAGTAAAAGTTCGCGTCGTTCGGACAGACGGGAACGCACTTGTCGCAACTGATGCAGTCGTACATCCACAGCTTCGAGTCGATCCGTCTAGGAATCGCCTTGTTTTTGTCGAACGCGTAATGCTCGTCCGCGACGGTGCGACTCCAGATCGGGCCGATATTCAGGAAGCCGGCATAGTGGATCGCTTCGTCGCGGTCGCCCTTCGCCCGTGCCAGCGCCGCCTGTTCGTTGCCTTCGCGCTTGAGAATGAAGTCGCCGATGTTTGTCACCCCGAGGTCCCGCATCTCTTGTTCGAGCTTCTTCAGGTACTCGAAGAGCCGTCCGTAACCGCCGACCTTCAGAAGGTCCGAGCAGGTCGTGACCGGGACGAAGCCGCAGGCCACGCAATTGGTGAAATTGTGTTTGTCCACGGCCGCGGAGAAACTGATCGGGCAATCGGGCCCGCAATTCTGCCGCCAGCGCTCGCCGAGCCGCAACGCGATCACGTGCAACGGCGCGCCACTGAGGTACATGACCTCATCTTTGGCGAAGAACGTCTTGTGGTTGATTACCTCGAGTGTGTTACTGAATTTTACGCCGACGCCGAGTCCGAGCCCGTTTGCCGTATCCTGCAGGCGGCGGATCATCTCAATGCCTTGGTCGAAGCGCAATCCCGTGTCGATGGCTTTCTGGTTGACCTCGATGTCGTGAAAGCCGAGGCGCTCGTGCAACAGGTAATTCAGATCGTCCAGACCGAGCATGGTCGGGTTCATCTTGATCACGACATGCATACCGATTTCGGTCAGAAGAAAGTGGGCCATCTTTTCGATCTGGTCCGCAGGACAATTGTGGAACGTCGAGAGCGTGACCGTGCTGGAAATCTCCTCGGGGTAGGGCAGGTCGCGATATTGCTTCCAGCGATCCGGGATCTCCATCCGTAATTTGTCGATGTGTTTCTTCGCGTTGCGCAGGCCGGCGATGAACTCATGGACCGGCTTGCTGGAGATGCTCGCCAGGTTGTAGCCGAGGCTGAAATCGTAGATGGTCGATGTCTTGTCGAACCGACTGGGCGGAAACGGGAGCAGGTTGCTCGCTTTGAACATCTCCACCAGCATCATGCCGGCGACGTATTCGTGGATCGACTCGTGCAGCCGCAATTCCTGCGAGAGTTCGATGTTGTAGCCGACATTGGTCATGTCGATGCACGGGCGATTGATGACCAACTGGTCATCGATTTGCACCGTTTTGAGCTCGAGGATGCGGGAGCCACCGAGCCAACTGAGGAGGATGTTCTGGGCCATTTGGGTCTGTGGCCCGGAGGCGGGGCCGAGCGGACTGGCGGCGGTCTTGTCGTGAAACTTCACACTCGTATCGAGTGTCGGGTCAGGCACATACATCTTCTTCAGGGGCAGGTCGAAGATGGTCTGCTGGCGCTCAGGTTCGAGGAACAGGCGCTTGACCAAATCGCAAAAGGGCGCTGGGTGCAAGTCCGACATAGGATTAATTCTACCCACTCAATTTACGGTTTCCGTTGCCGTAGTCTAGCGAAAATTTGGTGGTGTCCTAATTGGGAAAGCCGGTCGGTTTCTGGAGGTCTCGTGTGAATCTCCCCTTGCTGGAGGAAGAGTTGTGTTATGAACGCCGAAGCGGCAAAGGCCAGGTTTCAGGTCCGACAGGCTGTTGGCTGTCAAGGCTTATGAGTGCCAAATTGTCGGTTTGCTGTGGGCGTGCTGACATTTTGGCTGTTGTATGCGCCTTGTACCCGGTACCATTGATTTGTGTAACTGCCCGTATTCGCAATGTGTTGGAGAGATGCAACCAGCCGTGGCATCGGCTCTGCTAACGCACAAGCTGTAAGGATCACAGAAACGGACGGGGACTCGTCAGTGCGCTGAATTTCCGGCGCTGGAGAAACGCGGTTTTCCATCTCTGATTGGAAGTCGTGTTTTCGGCGCCGGCACTGGATCGAGGAACGCCTCACGCGGGAGAGCAATGAAACGAATTGACGGATTTCTGACGGATGCCCAATTTCGGGCCGAACTGAGCCGGTGCGAGTATTGCGAAGACAAGCCATGCAAGGAGGCATGCCCGGTCGACTGTTCGCCTGCGGACTTTATCATGGCCGCGAAGGTGGGTGGTCGGTGCGATTTTCAGCGAGCCGCGGCGCTCATCATGGGAAATAATCCTCTGGGCGGCGTGTGCGGCGCTGTCTGCCCCGACCGACATTGCATGAGGGCCTGCGTCCACCGCACGTTCGACTCTGCGGTGAACATCCCCGCTGTGCAGGCGACAATCATTGAGAGAGCGAAGATGCTTGGCGCGATGCCCCAGTTTGCGAAGGCCGCGCCCAATGGGAAGAAGGTTGCCATATTCGGTGCCGGCCCCGCGGGTCTTGGGGCTGCCGCATTGCTGGCACAGAAGGGCTATGCGGTCGACTTGTTCGACAAGGCGAAACAGCCGGGGGGGATGTGCAACCTCATCCCGAAATCAAGGCTGTCCCCGGAAGTCTTGAAGACCGATATCGATTTTCTGATGTCGCTCGGGAAGATCTCTGTCAAGAAGGGCCGATGGTCGTCGGCAATCAGGAAGGGATATGACGCCATTCTCGTGGCGACGGGTTTGGATGAAGCGTTTATCCCCAAAGTGAAGAACGCCAACGCGGGTCCGGACTGGATGAAGTATCTCGAAAATCCCGGCCGATTCCGCGTGAAAGGGAAGCGCGTGGCAATTATCGGTGGCGGGGCGGTGGCGCTGGACTGCGCGGAGGAGGCGCTGACACGCGGCGCGAGAAGCGTGGAAATGTTTGCGCTGGAGACGTGGTCGGAAATGCCGCTCACGGCCAAGGAGCGTCGGGCGATCGAGGAAGCCGGGATTATTGTTACTGGACGCGTTCGGGTGGCAGAAATCCTCAAGAAAGGCAACCGCATCACTGGCTTGAGCGTGGTCAAGGTCACGTTGCCGAGAGGAAAGAAATTCCATCCAAGGAACGTGGTCGATCTGACGGGGATTGAGCAGGCACTCCCGGGTGTGGATTTCGTGATTGTTGCCGCGGGCGCGCGAGCTTCCGATGGGAAGTTGAGTGAACGAGGATTGTTTTACGCCGGGGACATGGTGAATGGTCCGACCACCGTGGTCGAGGCTGTTGCCGCCGGCAAGAACGCCGCGCTGGACATCGATGCATTTGTCTACGGTCGCTCCTCCAAACGGGGCCGACCAGATTATGACCGGGCGACCAAGAGCCGCACCGTGTTGCCCGGGCGCGTGATGCTTCCGGTTGGGCTGACCACCGATTTCTTTGGACGCGAGATTGTCTCGCCATTCCTGCTGTCGGCGGCGCCGCCGTCCGACGGTTACAACCAGATGAAGAAGGCGTACGAAGCTGGCTGGGCTGGCGGCGTCATGAAGACGTCATTTGACAATGTTCCCATTCATATCCCGTCGGAATACATGTTTGCGTTCTCCCGATCGACGTACGCGAATTGCGACAACGTCTCGGGTCATTCCCTCAGTCGCGTTTGCCGCGAAATTGAGCGGCTCCGACGGGAATACCCTGACCGCTTGACGGCCGCCTCGACCGGCGGACCCGTGTCAGGCAATGACGAAACCGACTCTGTTGTCTGGCAATCCAACACGCGGAAGCTCGAAGCCGCGGGCGCCATGGGAATCGAGTACAGCCTATCCTGTCCACAAGGCGGAGATGGAACCAAGGGTGACATTGTCTCACAAGATGCCGAGTTGACCGCGAAAATCATAGGTTGGGTAATGGAAACCGGAGACGCCGACGTCCCGAAGCTGTTCAAGCTGACGGCGGCTGTCACGTCCATCTATCCCATCATGAGCGCCATTAAAGAGGTCTTTGCGCGATACCCGGGCAAGAAAGCGGGAGTGACGCTGGCCAATACGTTCCCGACGCTGGCTTTCCGTAAAGGCGAGAAAACGTCGTGGGACGAGGGAATCGTCGTGGGAATGAGCGGGGAAGGTGTTCTTCCCATTTCCAACCTGACCCTCGCCAATGTCTCACGACTGGGTGTGACGGTCTCGGGTAACGGTGGCCCGATGGACTACAAGGCGGCGGCGAACTTTCTGGCGCTTGGGGCCAGAACCGTGCAGTTCTGCACGATTGTGATGAAGTACGGATATGGGATCATCGACGAGCTTCATTCCGGCTTGAGTTGCCTGATGCAGGAGCGCGGGATCAAGTCGGTGGGCGAACTCATTGGTTCGGCTCTGCCGGTTCCCGTCACCGGCTTCATGGAACTATCACCGGTGAAGAAGATTTCTGCCGTAGACGCTGAGCTCTGTGAGCACTGCGGCAATTGCCTTCGGTGCCCGTACCTGGCGATCACGTTTGATTCCGATAAAGTGCCGGTGACGGATCCAACGCTGTGCATCGGCTGCTCGATCTGTGTCCAGAAGTGCTTCGCTGGGGCGTTGTACATGCGGAAGCGGACCAAACACGAACTCGCAATACTTAACGAGGCCTAACATGACACTTCTCATCAAGAACGGCACGATCATCACGCTCGGCGAAAACAACCGGGTGCTCCATGACCACAGCGTACTCTGCGATGGCGGGTTGATCAAAACGATCGCTCCGACGAAATCATTCAAGGGCAAGTATGACACGGTAATCGACGCCACGGGCAAGGTGGTGATGCCCGGATTCATCAACGTGCACATGCACTTCTATTCGACGATGGTGCGCGGGTTTGGCAAGGTGGCTCCGTCAAAGGACTTTAACGAAGTTCTGCTGAATCTCTGGTGGAAACTGGACAAGAAGCTGACCCTTGACGACAGCTATTATAGCGCCCTGATTCCTCTCATCGACGGTGTCCGGCACGGCACCACTACGTTCATCGATCACCATGCCAGCCCGTTTGCGGTACGCGGGTCGTTGCAAAGAATCGCCGGTGCCGTCAGAGAGGTCGGGCTTCGCGCCTCGTTGTGCTACGAAGTGTCTGACCGGGACGGCCAGGCGATCGCCGAGGACGGATTGAAGGAGAACGCCGAGTTTATCGCGCAGGCCAAGAAAGAGGGGAACGACAAGATCAACGGGTTGTTCGGTCTCCATGCGTCGTTTACCGTGGGCGACAAAACGATGGAAAAAGCCGTGGCTCTCGGGAAAGAACTTGGCGCAGGGTTTCACGTCCACACGGCGGAGGCGAAATCGGACGAAGAGCACTGTTTGAGAGAGCACAAGATGCGTGTCGTCGAGCGATTCAACAAGTTCGGCGTTCTTGGCCCGAGGTCCATCGCAGCGCACTGCGTCCACGTGGACGAGCACGAGATGGAACTGCTGGCGGCAACGGACACGGTGGTTGCGCACAACCCGCAGTCCAACATGAACAACGCCGTCGGTGTCGCCGATATTATTTCGCTGGAGAAGCGCGGCATTCTTGTCGGCCTCGGCACGGACGCCATGACGACCAACATGCTGGAGGAACTGCGGGCGGCGCTGTGGGCGCAGCATTTGTCGCAGGCGAATCCGTCGGTCGGATTTATGGAGGTTGTCAACACGTTGTTTGTCAACAATGCCAAGATCGCCGCGAGAGTGTTCGGCCTCCCCTTCGGCGGCCTGAGCGTGGGCAGCGTGGCTGACTTTGCCATAATCGATTACGATCCGCCCACGCCGCTGGAAACCGCCACCTGCTTCGGCCATCTGGTGTTCGGGATTTCCCAGTCCACGGTGGATACCACGGTCGTCGGCGGAAAAGTTTTGATGCAGAATAAACAGCTCGCCATCGATGTGGATGAAGAGCGAGTCGACGCACGCGCCCGGGAACTGACGAAGAAATTGTGGCAGAAACTCTGACCGGGAAAACCGGGAGAGAGAATCTACATAGTACGAGGCGATTCTGCTCAGAGAGTCGTTGCTGCCAATTGACTTTCCGGTTTGGCCTGCCGTAGTCTAATGGGAACTTGGTGTGAAGCTCTCCAAATTGATCAACGTCGCCCGCGGAGAAGAGCCTGCCGATCTCGTCATCAAAGGTGGTCAGATTGTCAACGTCTTCAGCCAGGAGATCTATCCTGCCGATATTGCCATTTTCGGCGGACGGATCGCGGGCGTGGGCAATTACAGCGGCCCGAATGAACTCGATGCGCGCGGCAAGTTCATTACGCCGGGCTTTATTGACGGCCACATGCATATCGAGAGTTCGATGGTCACGGTCTGGGAATTTGCCAAGACCGTGATGCCGCGCGGTACGACGACGATTGTGGCGGACCCGCACGAGCTGGCCAACGTGCTGGGCGTCGAGGGCATCGAGTACGTGCTCAAGACGGCGAAGTATCAACCGCTCAGCGTGTATGTGATGCTGCCGTCCTGCGTGCCGGCGACGGAGTTGGAAACCAGCGGGGCGCGGCTCAAAGCGGTGGATCTGCTGCCGTACCTGGACAGCCCGTGGGTGCTGGGCCTGGCCGAGATGATGAATTACCCGGGCGTCATCCACCGCTCGGAGGAGGTGCTGGACAAGCTGCGCATCGTCGGCGGAAAGGTTATCGATGGTCATGCGCCGCGGCTGAGCGGGAAGGATTTGAACGCCTACATTGCCGCGGGCATTGGCAACGACCACGAGTGCACCACGGTCGCCGAAGCGCTGGAGAAAATGCGCCTGGGAATGACCGTGGCCGTCCGTGAAGGATCGGTCACGCGGGATCTGCTGGCGTTGTTGCCGCTGATCAAACCGGAGAACGCGGACCGGTTTTTCTTTTGCACCGATGACCGCACGCCGGCTGATTTGATGACGCGCGGCCACATCGATTCGATGGTGCGGATGGCCATCGGCGCGGGACTCGACCCGGCGCTGGCGATTCGGCTGGCGACGATCAACGCGGCGCGCTATTTCGGTCTGCAGAAGGTCGGGGCGATTGGGCCGGGGTGGTTTGCCGACCTGAATGTTCTCAGCGACCTCAAGACGTGCGCGGTCGAGAAGGTGTTCAAGCGCGGGCATCTGGTGGCGGAGAAAGGCTATCTGCTCGGCAACAAGCCGATGAGCGCGATGATCGACGTGCGCAACACGGTCCGCATCCGACCGCTGGGCGATTCCAGTTTCCGAATCCCCGCGAAGAGCGGACGCGCGCGGGTGATGGAATTGATTCCCAACCAGATCATCACGCGGCAGATTCTTGTCGAGCCGAAGCGGGACGATGGCCACGTGGTTTCCGATGCGAAGAACGACGTATTGAAGATTGCGGTGATCGAGCGTCATCATGGCACTGGCAACATCGGGCTGGGGCTGACGAAAGGCTTCGGCTTGAAGTCGGGCGCGATCGCCAGCAGTGTCGGCCATGACGCGCACAATATCAATGTCGTCGGGACCAACGATGCCGACATGCGGGCAGCGGTCGAAGAGATTGTGAAGATGCAGGGCGGCTTTGCTGTGGCCAATGGGGGGAAGATTCTCGCGTCGGTGGCGTTACCGATTGCGGGGCTGCTGAGTAACAAAACGTTGTCCGACGTGAAAGACGAACTCGACGCCGCGAATCGTGCCACGCGTGAGTTGGGTTGCGCCGTGCCCGAACCGTTCATGGCGCTGTCGTTTATGGCGCTGAGCGTGATACCGGAATTGAAGCTGACGGATCGCGGCTTGGTGGATGTGAACCAGTTCAAGTTCGTGGATTTGTTTGAAAGCTAGGCTGTCGTTGCCGATGTTGTAATTGCACCAATGATTGGACGTGACCCGAGAAACGGTGCTTTACTCGGTCTCCTTCGCCCACAGTTTGTGCGTAGCGAGCCAGCCATGACACGCATCCACGTACGCGTTGATTCTCTCCCTTTGCCCTTTAGCATTTCTACCCCATCCGGGGAACGGAAATCTGTGCGGCTCACGGATCATTCGGTCAACCGCAACCGCTGCGGCAAACCGGATTTCTGTGTTCTCGCTGTCAAGAAGTTCCAGCACAATTGCCTTGCTACCCGTTCGATAATTCTTGCTGATCACAGCGGGCACGCCATGTTCGTCAATCTGCTCACCAATGATTTCGGCAATGATACCATTGCCTCTGCCCGAACTCGTATCTCGGTTCTGCCAAGGCGCGGATTTGAGGAAACCGATCAAATCGAAATCCTTCCATTTCTCGGCGGAGCCCCGCGCATTGGGATCATAGTCTCTGCCGATGACGTTAAACCGTCCTTCAAGTTCGATAAGAACACGATTCTTCAAATCGCCATTGCTATAGGCAGTTGTACGAAAACGGTCCAGAGATTTTGTATCATCGGATCTTGCGAAGAATCTTGAGAGAGACTCGGCTGACGGGGGATGATCCAGACGAATCAGCCCCGCATACGCAACCCCCTGCACTGGCATGTCCTTTTCCAACGTCAGATCACTCAAGCGGCTGGCCGCCTGCTCGTTCGGAAAAGTGGCGAGCTGTTCAGCGCAAACAAGTCGGATGCGGCCTGCATCTTTCATGGTGCCAAGTGTCAGCTCTTCGATTATTCGACTGTCGGGTTCGCGCGATTTGTACTGAAGCGGTTGATGAGGCGGGATCTCCAGAGCTCCATTGTGGCCGTCGACAAACGTGTAAGCGCCTCTTTGACTGCGAAGGAAGAGGATGTACTCCTGCCCTTCTTCCAGTTGCGTGTACTGCGCCATGTCGGTCGACAGACGGAATACAACACTTATGGATTCGTCCGCTGTCCCTTTGATGATGTTAAGGACGCGCACCCATGCAATTTGGCCCTCCGTGGTCAAAGGTGGTTGAAACGAGAAATCTGGCTCAACACTGTGGGGACCAATTGAGAGAATTCTCGCGTGACATACAACCTCGGCCGAATCCAGAAGCCATTTGGCATTAAGCGGACGGCTCAAGTAGGAGTAGGCCGCAGAGGTAAGCGCGAGCAGACACCCATAGAATACCAGCCAAATGCGTACGTGCTTCATCACGTGGCCCTACTCATAGTTTGGGACAATTCTCACACGTCGATAGCCGCGTGGCAAGATCCGTGCTTGCACAAATTTGCCCAAACGCAGCGGCTTTCGCCTGCGGATGGACAATAGGGGGTTTCACGAGTATTTAGCGCGCATTTCGCGCAGGAGCTTTTCCGCCGGTTCGCCGGTGACGCGACCGCTTTGGATTCCTTTGTCCGTTGCTTTGCGGCAAGAGCTGTAGTGCAAAGTGGCTATCGGTGAGCGATAATTGTGTTGGACACAGTCGGGCATTTGTGGTAGGGGCGGCGCGTATGGTAAATGGTCGATGGTACATGGCTGATGCCCAGTGGACGGGAAAACCCCTCACCTTAATCCTTTGCGACCAAGGCACGGCGAGGTCGCTTCTCGTCGGACTCGGTTCCCCCCAAGGGGTGAGGAGGCTTAGCGGCTGGTGCCGCGTTCGGCTTCGTCGGACTCGGCTCTACTGGGAGATCGGCGCGGTAGGGTAGGGCCGTACAAACATGAAAACTGCCAAACGAAGCCAATTTTTTGAGGTGCCTGTTAATTTGTATGGGATTGAGGGAGAAATGGTTTGGGTTGCAAGTGTGTCAATATGTCACTTGGCTTCGTTTGTCAAAAAATGGCTTCGTTTGGGGTGTTTTATTCGCGATCAGGCTGGCTTTGCGCCTCGATTTGGGTTCGATCAGGGGGTGTATGAGGTCGCTCCCGGCGCCAAATTCTTCTCAAAAGCCATCGCCGGGATGGACGCTTGACTTGAGGGCGCTGGGGAATCATGTTGGAAACCAAGGTGACGATGAAAACACGATGGATCTATTGTTTGTTTGTGGCAGCGGCCATGGTCGTGGCTGGCTGCTATCGGTCAGAAGACGTTTCCCAGCCGGCACCGGCTCCGCCAGCGACACCGCAAGCGCCGGTTTCGTCAGCGGCGCCGACCGCGCAACCTCCTGCATTGCCGCCGGGGCACCCGGACATCAACAGCATGAGCGGACAGAGTTTGCCGGCAAATTCGGCGTCGGACGCGCCGAATCCGCAATGGTCGGTCCCCGCCGGTTGGCAACAAGGCAATCCTTCGTCGATGCGTCGGGCGACGTATTTGGTGAAGGGGACGGACGGTCAAACTGCGGAGATCGCAGTCTCGGTGTTTCCAGGAGACGTAGGCGGATTGATGGCGAACATCAATCGCTGGCGGGGCCAGATCGGGCTGGGCCCGATCGCGCCCGACGAGGTCGCCGGGGTCACGTCGGACCTGGACGTCAACGGAACGAAGTCCACTGTCGTAGATTTGAAAGCGGATGCCGTTCCCCCGGGCAAGACGCAACCGCCGCGCATGATTGTGGTCACGGTTCCCCATGCGGGCAATTCATGGTTCTTCAAGATAACGGGCGACGCGCCACTGGTGGGAGCACAGAAGGCACCGTTCCTGCAATTTGTGAAGTCAGCAAGATTCTAGCTGATCCGGCGCAAGCCTTGCACCGATGGACGACGGCGGCTGCGGGAACAATGTGGTTAGTCAATAGTTTGGACGGTGTAGCCGCCGGATTTTTTGTCGGGCTCCAGTTTCAGCAGGCCGCGCTTTTGGGCGTCCAACAGCAGGTCGTTGAACGAACGGAAGCCATAGGCGCGTTCGTTGAACCCGGGGTGACGGCGTTTGATCGCTTGCTTGATCATCGAACCATACACGGGATCATCTTCGTTCCGTTCCTCGGCGAGGGCTTCCAGAGTTTTCATCACCAAGTCAAACGCATCGGTGATCGGCGGGCCTGCCGGGGCCTTCGTGTCGCTGGGAATAGCGGCTTTGGCAGCGGGGGCAACGGGGGTTTGCGCGGCGGTGCGCGGCCGTCCTTTCGGCGGCACGGCGCGGACAAGGTCGTCGTAATACAGGAATTCGTCGCAATTGTTGATGAACAGGTCGGCCGTGGAATTTTTCACGCCGACACCGATGACGGTCTTGGCGTTCTCGCGCAGCTTGCTGACCAGCGGGGAGAAGTCGGAGTCGCCGCTGATGATGACGAAGGTGTCAACGTGGCTCTTCGTGTAACAGAGATCGAGCGCGTCAACGACCATGCGGATGTCAGCGGAGTTCTTGCCGGACTGGCGCAAGTGCGGGATCTCGATGAGTTCAAACGCCGCCTCGTGCAAATCTCGCTTGAACGCCTTACCGCGTTCAAAATCGCAGTACGCCTTCTTGACGACGATATGCCCCTTCAGCAAGAGACGTTCGAGCACCTTCTGGATGTCGAACCTTGGGTAGTTGGCGTCGATCGCTCCCAGGGCAATGTTCTCCAAGTCGAGGAACACGGCCATCGTCGCATTGGGGTCTTGGTTGCTCATGATATCGTGGCTACTAGTGTACTACAGAACTGTCCGCCTGTGCACGGGTATTATTTCGTGGACGGCTGGCCGATGGCCTGTTGAGTTCTGGTGAGCCGCATGACGATGAGGCCGGCGACCAGACAGACGACCGCGCCGAACGAGACGGCGAACGAGGCGCTGGTGGTTTTGGCAATGGCGCCGGCGAGGAGACTGCCAAAGGGGGTTAAGCCGAGGAACGCGAGAGCATAGATGCCCATGACGCGGCCACGGAGCTCGTCGGGCACGCGGGTCTGGACGGCGGTGTTGGCGGTGGCGAAGAAGATGATCATGAAGAAGCCCGACCCCGCCAGGGCCGCGGCGGAGAGCCAGTAGACGTGGGAGAAGGCGAAGACCGCCAGCATGATGCAGAAACCAAAGAGTCCGCCGTAGAATAAGGTTCGTCGGGTCACCG
>JBEKUF010000024.1:0-28228 GCA_049515295.1 Verrucomicrobiia bacterium
CATTGCCGAACCGAAAGCGCTGATCGGGTTTGCCGGTCCGCGCGTCATCAAGGAGACCACGCAACAGGAATTGCCCGAGGGCTTCCAAACCAGTGAGTTTTTGCGCGAGCGCGGCCTGGTCGATCTCATCACGCATCGAAAGCAGCTCAAGCAGACGCTGGCCCAGTTGCTGAATTGTTTTTCGGGCCGAAGCGGTCGCAAGTTCAAGGCGGCAGACTAGCACGGGTCTTCGCCCTTCCGACGATCATTGCCGGGCGTTGACAACGGGCGTTCACACGGGACAATTCGAGATGACCTATCCGGACACCATTGAATATTTGTACGGGATTCGTCTGTTCGGCCAGAAACTCGGCCTGGAGACGATGCAGTACTTGTTGCGGTTGATGGGCGACCCGCAGAAATCGCTCCGGTTTATCCACATCGCAGGCACGAACGGGAAGGGGAGCGTGGCGGCGATGCTGCACGCGGTCCTGTCCACGGCCGGCTACAAGACCGGCTTGTACACTTCGCCGCATCTCGTGTCGTTCTGCGAGCGGTTTCAGGTCAACGGCCAGCCGATCGCCGAAGCCGACGTGGTGCGATTGGTCGAGGAAATCAAGCCGGTGCTGGAGAAGGCGGGCGCGAACCCGGAGTTTCACGCGCCGACATTTTTCGAGACGGTCACAGCCATTGCCCTCCGATATTTCAAGGAGCAGAAGGTCGACGTGGTCGTGTGGGAGACCGGGCTGGGGGGGCGGCTCGATGCGACGAACGTGATCGTCCCGCTCGTTTCCGTCATCACCAATATCGCCTTCGATCATACGCAATATCTGGGCGAAACACTGGCGCAGATCGCCACCGAGAAATGCGGCATCATCAAGCCCGGTGTCCCCGTCGTCACTGCGTCAGTCGCTGAAGAACCCCTCCAGGTCATCCGACGCATCACGGCGGCGCAGGGCGGCAATCTCACGGCCGTTGGCCGGGATATTCGCGCGGCGCGACTCAGCGAAGACGAGCTGTGTCAGCGCGTGGAGTTGACCGGCGCACGCCACGACTACGGCCCGCTCACGATTCCGCTACTCGGGGCCCACCAAACGATCAATTGTGCGACGGCGGTGGCGGCGCTCGAAGCTTCGGGATTGCCGGTCACCCCGAAGCAGGTTCATGAAGGGCTGGCGCGAACGTCATGGCCGGGCAGGTTCCAGATTGTCCGTCACGATCCGACGGTGGTCCTCGACGGGGCGCACAACGCCGCTGCGGCCGACCGCGTCGCGGCGACGTTGCGGGAGCATGTTGCCGGGCGCAAGCTGACGCTGATTCTCGGTGTGCTGCGGGACAAAAATTACGATCAGATGTGCCAGATTCTGGCTCCGCTGGCCGTGCGCGTGCTGTGCGTGCCCGTCAACAGCGAACGGACGAGCGAGCCGGACCAACTGGCGCGCTGGTGCAAGGCGGCGAATCCCGCCGCCCACGTCACCGTCGAGCGAAATCTTGTGGCCGCGTATGCGCAGGCCATGGTCGAGAGCGCGGAAACGATTGCCATTATGGGATCGCTTTTTCTGGTTGGGGAAGCGCTCGATCGACTCGGCTTTGCGAACGAAATGCGGGCGAAGACACCGCGCGAGTTGGTGTTGCAATGAGACGGGGACGGCCCCGCGCCATTTTCTTTGATGTGGGCGGCACGCTGATTCGGCCGCGTCCGTCCGTGGGGGCCGTGTACGCTTCGGTTGCCCGCCGGTACGGGATCGACCGCACCGCAGACGAGATGGAGCGCACGTTCCGCCGGGTATGGGCAGAGATGAAACACCCCGGACTGACCGTGTCGCGCAAGGAGTGGTGGCGGGAGTTCGTTTTTCGCGTGCTCGGACAGGAACATGAGGCCTGCTTTGAAGACCTGTTCGAGACGTTCGCACGACCCGATGCGTGGCAGGTGTTTTCGGACGTGGAAGACACGTTGCAGGGAGCACGGGCGCACGGCTTGCACGTCGGCGTGATCTCCAATTGGGATGACCGTCTCCGTGCGCTGCTGGAGAAACTGGGGTTGGCGAAGCATTTCGACTCCCAGACCATCTCCTGTGAAGTCGGGGCGGAGAAACCAGACGCAGAAATCTTCCTGACGGCGCTACGCACGGCGGGAGTCACGGCCGACGAGGCGCTCCACATTGGCGACTGCTACGAGGATGACGTGTGTGGCGCGGAGAAAGTCGGTATGCGTGCCATCCTGGTGGATCGTGAAGGGCGACGCCCCGAAGCACTTCGAGACCTGCGAGATGTGTGGTCGAAATGCGATGCGGTCGGATTCTAACCACGGCTATCTGGCAAAGGTAATACGTTACCGCGCGGAGCAGTCCCATTGAACACTGCCGGCAGAAGGGTATATTGTGGCGTGGCATCGACCCTGTTCATCGGACTGGGAGCCGTCGGGGCCTCTCTGGCGAGAGTGACCGTGTTGCTGATCGCCGGGCTGTTCCATTTCCTTGTCGGTTTGGTACGAACAATTGTTGCGATGGCGTGGGTTTTGTTGCAGGCAATTTTCGGCCGGCGGGATTAGGAAGAGACGGTCGAGCGCGCGACACGGCGCCGGCCGCCAGCCTAGGAAGACTTGGCCGGGGGTTTGCGCATGATCTTCGCACGCACGTCGCGATAACCGAAATCGACCTTGGCGATCTCCTTGAACGCAGTGATGGCCTTGTCTGGATCGCCCATGAGTTCGTACGCGCAACCGAGGTTGTACAGCAGGTCCTTCTTCAGCCCGTCCATTGTCGGAAGTTCGTTGATGGCCTCGTTGAACGTCTCAATCGCCATATCATGGAGGCCCATCTGCTGGTAGCATTGTCCGAGGAGATTGAGCGAGGCGACACGACGTTGCGGCTGGCCGCGAGACTTTTGGAGTTGCTCGACCGCGCCTTCGATGTTGCCCAATTTCATGTACAGCGTGCCGAGGTCGAAACGGTACATGAGGTCGTTGGGGTAGCGTTCCACGAGCCGCTCGGCCTCGAACAGCCTGACTTTATCCAACTCGGATTCCAGCGCGGTGATTTCGTTCTGAAGCGCCGCCGCGTTGGCCGGGTTTGTTTCGAGCTGTTTCTTCCTGTCACTGAGCTGTGATTCGAGGCGTTTGACCTTGATGTCGCCGATCTCACGCTCGAGAGATGGATCCGTACCGCCTTCCTTGGAGAACAGCGCCTCGAGGTAACGCAACGCTTCCTCAAAATTCTCCTTTTGGGCGTAGAGTTTGCCAAGTTCGCGTTGGATCGCCGGATTTTCCGGGTCCTTGGACAGGGCTTCCAGCTTCTCCTTGATGAGGTTGGCGATCATGTCCTCGGCGCGGACGACGCGAGATTGTTGCTCCAGCGCAATGGACTCGTCCTTGTCCTTGAGGGCCTCGCGGAAGGACCCATCTCCCTCCCACCCGCCGCCGGACATGGCGCCCTTCGCTACGGCATCTTTGGCGCCCTGTTGTGCTTCGAAATCGTTCGGGTTGATCTGAAGCAGGCGATCATAGGATTCGCGGGCCAGATCGTGCTGTCCCGTGGCGATATACGAGCGCGCCAGCCAGTGCAGCGCCTTGGAATCTTTGGGATTGAGCCGAGTGTATGTCTCGAGTGTTTGAACAACCGTCTCCGGAAGCTGGGCGACCTCGGCGGCTTCGGCGAGAGTCATCAGCGCCTGGCCGTTCTTGGGATCTTCCGTTAACGCCTGTTCCGCGAGAGTCATCGCTTCCGTGGGATTCTTTTGCACGGACATTTTGGCCTTCGCCAGGAGCGGCTGAAGCTTCGTGCCCACCAACATGCGCTTGAAGCCACCCGCGGACTCGGTCTTCTTCATTTGCGTGGCCCGCAGGTTCCGGCGCGCTTTGATATAGCCCGGCTCGATATTCAGGCACTGGATGAACATCTCGATGGCATAGTCGAGATTGCCGCGTTCGACCGCTTGGACGCCCTTCTGATACAGATCGTTGGCGAGCCGATCAACAATAGTGCCATTTTTCTCAGCCATAATGGATTCCGAAGGTTACCACCACGAGGAAAATATCGCAAGGTCGCCGCCCGGTCAATTGCTTTTGGTAGTGTCCTAATTTGAAATTTCGGAGCGCAATCTGATGACAATTAGCCCCACGAGAGTCAAGAGCAGTGCCCCTTCCAAGGCAATCCCTCCACTATGCGTGAGTGTAAATATCGTCAGCACCCAGATGACCGACAATAACCAAAGAAGAACAATCCACTTAATGACGCCGTAGCTTCTCAGCACCCATGCAATCAGCGGCGTCAAAAATATTCCTATGACCGTGGAGATAATCGTCGCGACTTGAATGACCCCCATCACCCAAAGCTGAGGTACAGAGACGGTTCCGACAACTCGCGCTCCATAGACAAGGCCGAGACTTACCGATGCAAGCCATGAAATACCGAGCGCCAAGGCAATACGTTTTGCAGTTGGAATTGCGCCTGTTACGTTCATCGTGCTTGGCCGCGTTTGGCCTCACTAGCGATATAGACCCTTACGGCGGTCTGAGGCGATTCGACAGGCGGAATCTCCAACACCGTGACGTAACGCCGTTCCTTGCCGTCTAGGAAACTCCACGCATAGCACCGTTTGGCCTTCGGGTGCCCTGTGATGGCAAATGACTCGACCACGCCTTCCCATGCCGTCTCGTCTCCAAACATCTCCACGACAGGGACGGACTTCTCGTGTAGTGCTTTGACCTTGTGCATCACTTCCACGGCCTCGCGCAACTGCTCAATGCGTGGACTCATGCCTCAATCATATCCACAAGCTCGCGCACCGTCCACGGAGAAGTGGTAACGCCCGCTTCCATTGCCGGGGTGCAACGGATATGGCAGTATGAACATCTCAAGCCGAAAGATGCCATCCACGTTGCCAGCGCCATTTCACAACAGCTAGACGTGCTTCATTCCTACGATACCGACCTATTGGCGTTAGATGGACAATTGGGAACGCCGCCGCTGAGAATTTGCCAACCCGGTGAAGATGACCCGCCCCCGCCTCTTGCGCTGCCGTTGGGAGCCTGACCCTCCCCCAACGCCCCGTCAAATTCAAATTAGGACACTACCTTGCTTTTGGCGTCCTCGGGTGGGCTCGTGGTTGACAGCAGGCGGTGCTCTGATACTATATTTCATTGGTAGTGGCATGTTCTCGGGCGTATCTCTCGCATGCGGGAAGCTTTTGAGGAACACGAGGAAATGATCGATCCAAAAATTGCAGATGCATCTTGCTCGTCTGGTGGCCAGCAGCCCCAGCGTGGGCGCAGGATTCAAGACGCAGTCATTCGGCTGGCGGGGAACTCACAGGACGGCATTCAAGCGATTGGCGGTTTTCTGGCGCGGTTGGCTGGACGCACCGACAAGGACGTCATGACGTATATGACGATTCCGGCGACAATTTCGGGTGGCCCCAGCATTTATCAGGTGCGCCTGGGCACGGGCGAAGTGTTGAGCGCGGGCGATGACGTGGATATTCTCGTGGCGTTCTACCAGCATTCGTACAACGACCACATTCACACGCTTCGCGACGGCGGCATCCTGATTTACGATTCGGACAACGTCAAGCCCGAGGAAAACCAGAAGCGGTACCGGTCGGTCGGCGTGCCGATCACGGGCCAGACCGTCGAGGCCATCGGTGGCACGGCGAAAGACAAGGGCAAGAACATGTTCGTGATGGGGTTGCTGGCGCGCATGTTTGACCTGGATGTGCCCAAGCTCGAAACGATGCTGCAAGCCTATTACAAGAGCAAGGGCGACGACGTCGTGCGCAACGTCATCGGCGCGTTCCATGCGGGCTACGGCTACGACATCGGCCGGTTCACCGACACGTTCGAGTTCATACCCCCGACGAACAAGACCGGGCGCAAACAGGTGGTCACGGATGGAAACCAAGCCGTCGCCTACGGGGCGCTAGTGGCGGGCATCCGGTTCGGCGCCGGGTATCCGATCACACCGTGGTCCAGTATCATGGAAATCCTGCGGGCGGAATTGCCGAAGTACGGCGGAATTTTCGTTCAAGCGGAGGACGAACTGGCGGCCATCGCCATGGCCTGTGGTGCGTCGTATTCCGGGCATCTTTCCCTCACGGGAACCTCCGGGCCCGGGCTCTCGCTGAAGACCGAGGCGCTGGGGTGGGCGGTGATGGCGGAAATGCCGATTGTTATTATCGATGTCCAGCGCGGCGGACCGAGCACCGGTCTGCCGACCAACGTCGAGCAGAGCGACCTGAACATTGCGTGTTTTGGCGGTCACGGAGATTCTCCCCGGATCGTGTTGGCGCCATCGTCCGTGGAAGATTGTTTCTACGTCACGCTGGAGGCGGCGAAGCTGGCGCGTGAATACAGTTGCCCGGTGATTGTTCTCACCGACCAGGCGCTGGGAACGCGGTTCGAGACCTGGGAAATGCCCGACATAGCGAAATTGGTGCGGGACCTGACACCGGATTTCTCGCCGCGCGGACCGAATTACAAACCGTACGAGAACACCGCCGACGGTATCGCGCATCATGCTTCGCCGGGGACACCGATGCTCGATGGCAAGTACCCGGTGGTGACGGGTTTGGAGCACGACGAAATCGGCCATCCTGCCAGCCGTCCGGCCAACCACGTGATGATGGTGGCCAAACGCCGCCGCAAGCTTCAGGTATTGGCGTCCCGCCTGCCCAGGGCCGAGACGTACGGTCCAGCTGAGGGCAACGTCCTGCTGGTCGGCTGGGGTTCGTCCCAGGGCCCGATCCGCGAAGCGGTGGACAAGGCGCGCGCCGCGGGTGAAAGTGTCAGCGCGCTGAACATTCGCTACATCCAGCCGTTGCAGCCCGGCATCGGCGAAATCATGGATGGTTTCAACCATATTTTTGTTGTCGAACTCAATGATGAAGGACTGTATGGCTACGGCCAACTCGCTGGCGTCCTGCGCGCCCGGTTCTGTAACGACAAGATCGTCGGGATCAACAAGACCGACGGTTTGCCGTTCAAGATCCGCGAAATTCTGAATGGCATGAACGAGCGACTCAAGAAATCCCCCGAACCCAGCCTGGCCGACGCCTGATTTTGCTGAAAGAATTCTATGATTGCCGAAGCGAAGAACCTGGAAGCTAAAGAGATCAAACTGACTGACCGGCCGAAATACACCAAGAAAGACCTCGTTGCGGACCATCCAACGTGGTGTCCGGGCTGCGGTGACTTCAGTATCCTCTCCATTTATTTCAAGATGATGGAGAAACTGCAGGTACCGCATGAGAAGATCACGAGCATTGCCGGAATCGGCTGCTCGTCGCGGTTCCCGTATTTTGTCAATGCCTACGGTGTGCATTTCGTGCACGGGCGCGCGGCGGCGTTTGCCACGGGGGTGTCGCTGATGCGGCCCGACCTGCATGTATTCGTGTTCGGTGGGGACGGCGACGCGTTTTCCATCGGAGGCAACCACTTGAACCATGCCGCGCGCAAGAACGTCAAAATGACGTACGTGATCATGGACAACTCCGTCTACGGCCTGACCAAGAAACAGACCTCGCCGACATCGCCGGTGGGATTCAAATCGAAGACCGATCCGACCGGCGCCGTCGATCATCCGGTCAACCCGATGAAGCAACTCATTGCGTCGGGGGCGACGTTCATTGCCCGGTCGCATTCGCATCTGCCGAATCACGTGATGGAAATGATGGAACGGGCGATGCAACACGACGGGTTCTCGGTCATCGAGTGCCTGAGTGAATGCACGGAGTTCTATCCCGGCGCGTTTGACGCGGCCAATCCGCGCAAGGGAGGCGTGTTCAATCTCGTACCGGCCGATCACGACGTGACCGACGAGGTTGCGGCGTACAAGTTGGCCATGGCGGATTTCCCGGGTTATTTTGGTGTATTCTACCAGGCCCAAAGGCCCACCAAGAACGCGCTGGAAGCCAAGCTGATTACCGACGCCAGGGCCAAAACAGAAAATGCGACGCCGGTGGAACTGTTGCAGAAAACATTCGCGCGATTGAGCTAAAGATCACCAGTGATGACTCTTTGGCAAGCCATCGTGCTCGGTGTCGTCCAGGGCCTGGCAGAATTCCTGCCGATCAGCAGCATTGCTCACATGCAACTGGTTTCGGCCGTCTGTGGCTGGAAAACTCCTGATGCAGCATTTTTGGCAGTCGTCCAACTCATCGCGTACTTCGCGGTGCTTCTGTATTTTTGGCAGGACTGCGTGCAGATTACGCGCGGCGCGCTCCGTGGCGTCTCGACGCCGGAAGGCAAACTCGGGTGGATGCTGGTGATCGCGACGATACCGATTGGCGTGCTCGGTGTCCTTCTGCGCCACCACATCGAGGGCAACTGGCGCACGCTGCCGGTTATCGCCGGTGCACTCATCGCGCTCGGGGTCGTGCTGGCATTCGCCGAGTGGACGGAGCGACGCCGCAGCCGACGCGGCCAACCGCTTCGTGAGCTTTACCAACTCGGCTGGCGTGACGCCATCGTGGTCGGCTGTTGTCAGGCCCTGGCCCTGATTCCCGGCGCATCCCGGTCCGGGTCGACCATTACCGGCGGCTTGTTTCTCGGTATGAAACGCGATACCGCGGCACGTTTCTCGTTCTTGATGTCGTTGCCGGCGGTGTTTGCCGCCGGGGTGTTTGAACTACGGAAACTGCATTTCACGTCCCATGCCGAAGTGGTCAACGCGCTCGTAGCCGGTCTGGCGGCTTTTGCTGTCGGCTACGGTGTTGTCGCCTTTTTACTCGGCTTCTTACGGCGCCACACGACCTGGGTGTTTATTATTTACCGACTTGCCCTGGGCTGTGCCTTGTTCGGACTGCTCGCCGCCGGGAAACTCGCGCCCTGAACGCGGTTGCGGCAACCGATGGGCTAGGCGATGGGACGGCGTTTGGTTGCCGGTCTGAGGCGCATGAGAAACAGCATCGGCCAGCCCAGATATTTTTGTGCGCGCTCCAAACGATTCGCCAGCGCTTCGTCGACCGATTGCTCGCTCAAATGGTCAAAGTTGAACCCCACCCGGGCGGCGGCCATGATGTAGTCGCTCAATTGATGGGAACAACTGGCTGGACGGACTTCGCGTCCACTGGCGGGGTCTCGGAACCGGGCCTGGACACCGCGCAACATCATCGCCGGGTGCATCACCGAGACGACGACGAAGCCGGATGACCGACACACGCGATGCATTTCCCGGAAAAGACCGTCGAGATTGGCTATGTGGTCGATCACCAAGCCGCACACAACCCGGTCAAAGGCGTTGTCCACAAACGGCAACGGTTGGGCCAGGTCGTGCGTGTGAAAAACAATATTCAACTGTCCGGCCTTCGCCCGCGCCCGGGCGAGCATTCCCTCGGAGAAGTCCAAGGCGTGTACGACGGCCCCGGCCGCGGCGAGGCGCAGAGCGTGCCGGCCCGTTCCGCAACCGATGTCCACCACGGCAAGACCGCGAACGTCACCGACCAAGCGATCCACCCACGGTTCTTCCAGGGCAACAAGGGGATTATCGTCTTGGTCATAGAACGCAGCCCAGGAATCGTAGCCGGCTTTCGTGGACAGGATATCGACGGGGCTTGCCGGTGAACTGGCGGAATCTTGAGTCATAGTGTGATGGCACCCCTGCCAAAGGGCAGGACGGAATCTATAGACACCCGGGGGTTGGGATTCAATCAAGAATTGCGGCGCATTGCTGTCGACGCCGACGGTGCGGCGGCTATAATGCGCGGCATGTCGGTGATCAGATTTGGCACATCGGGCTGGCGCGGGATTATGAGCGATACGTTTACGTTTGCGAACGTCGGGATCGCGGCGCACGCCATTGCCCGATACCTCGCCGAGAATCCGCCCGCGAACGCCAAACCGCTGATCATCGTGGGTTATGACACGCGATTTTTGTCCCGGGAATTTGCGACTCGCTGTGCGGAGATCGTTGCTGGTTACGGCTTCCGGGTGTGGTTGACGGATCGCGACACGCCCACGCCGGTGATCTCGCAGGCGATTCGCAGCCACCGGGCTTCCGGCGGGATCAACATCACCGCCAGCCACAACCCCCCGGAATGGAACGGACTGAAATTCAACGAATCGAACGGCGCGCCGTGCCTGCCCGAGACGGCGAAGGGGATTGAGAAGAACGCGGAGGAGCTGGCATCGGGCGCGAGGGGAGGCGACACCGACCGAAGACCGGGCACCGCGCCGGAAGTGTTCAACCCCCGGCCGCAGTACGTGGCGCAGCTTCGCAAGCTGGTGGATTTCGCCGCGCTCAAGAGGCGCCGCCACAAGGCGGTGGTTGATTTGATGTTCGGCACAGGGCGAGGGTATCTCGACGAACTGCTCACGCGCAGCGGGTGGCGCGTCGATGCGCTGCACGATGAGCCGGACCCATTGTTCGGGAAGGGTCATCCCGAGCCGATCCGCGAGAACATGGGGGAGTTGTTGGCCCGACTACGAACGTCAAAGGCGGCGCTGGGCCTGGGACTGGATCCCGATGCCGACCGGTTTGCCATCGTGGACCGCGACGGGACGTTTATCAGCGCCAACGAGGTGCTGGCGCTGGCGTTGTATCATCTGGTCAAGAACCGCGGCTGGACCGGTGCGGTGGCGCGTACGGTCGCGACCAGTCATCTTGTGGACGCGGTGGCGCGAGAGTTCGGCGTGAAGGTGCACGAGACGCCAGTTGGGTTCAAGTACATCGGCGCGCTGATGGAGAGCGAGCCGATCATTGTGGGCGGCGAGGAAAGCGGTGGGTTGAGCGTGAAGGGCCATGTGCCGGAGAAGGACGGGATCCTCGCGTGCCTGCTGATGGCGGAGTTGGTGGCGTACGAAGGCAAATCGCTCGGCCAGGTGTTGAAAGGCATCCAGAAGCGGGCGGGGGGCATCGTGAGCGACCGCATTAACCTTCGAGTCACGCCCGAACGCAAGGAACAATTGTTGGCGAAATTCGCCGGAGGCCTGGCCGAATTTGGCGGGCAGAAAGTCACTGGTGTCGTCACGACGGACGGCTACAAGTTTTTGCTTAACGATGGCTGCTGGGTAATGTTTCGGGCCTCGGGCACGGAACCGGTGTTCCGATGTTACCTGGAGGCGCGGACCGCCCGCCAGATGGCGGGTTTCCGGCAGGCGGCGCTGGAATTGGTTGAGTAAAACGAGGGATTTGGGCTAAATTGCAGTCGGCTCGCCAGCCAAATGCCTATCAATCTTGCAGCCAACCTGCGTCAGTGGTACAAGGGTCAATGAGAACCAGTTCGAGCTGGAGCCGATGATGAAACGACGGAGCTTCTTTGTTGTGGCAATGACCTGCATGGCATTCCTGTGCGTATTTCTCTCTGGATGCGGCGCGAAGAATGGCCAGGGCTCGAAACCATTCTCGAAGGATGGGGCGAATTACCTTGGCGCGGTGAAGGATGGGAAGCCGAATGGCCTGGGGACGTTCACGTACCCCGATGGGTCGAAGTGCGTTGGGGAGTTTAAGGATGGGCTGCCGAATGGACAAGGGACGTTCACATTCGCAGATGGCCGCAAGTACGTGGGAGAGTTTCAGGAGGGCAAGCTGAATGGCCACGGTACATACACGTGGCCAGATGGACGGGATTATGTTGGAGAGTTCAAAGACGACCTGGCGAATGGCCAAGGGACCTACTTGTGGCCCGATGGCCGCAAGTACGCAGGAGAGTCCAAGAACGGCCAGTTGAGCGGCCAGGGAACATTCACGTGGCCCAATGGAACAAAGTACGTAGGAGAGTTTGCGAGCGGCAAGTTTAATGGCCAAGGGACGGAAACGTCGTTCGATGGTCGCAAGTACGTCGGTCAGTTCAAGGATGGCAAAATGGACGGGACTGGCAAGATGACCTATTCAGACGGCAAGGTAGAAGAGGGCGTTTGGAAGGACGGCAAGTTCGTGGGAGCTTCAACCTCGCCATAGCAGTTGCCAGTTCCTGCCGCCATGCGTTCGGGAATTCCTGGACTCAAAGGCGGAGAGCGATTCCGCTATGAAGCAGGAACAAGAGCCGACGCAAACATGATTGACCGAGTCGCTGGCCCGCCGCCTCCAGCGGCCATTTTTCTTCCGCCGAAAATCGCAAGGGCGGGGGAAGCAGGGTCAAAGAAAGCGGTCGGAGGTGGGCATGTCCGACCAAAGGTCGCATACTGAAAGTCGCGTACTACGAATTAGTAGTGGCGGATTTTCCTCAAATGATTGCAGGGGGGTGACTCTCTGGATTACCAAGTCAGAAATCCGCATTTTCCAAAGGAATTCCACACTTTTCAGCGGGAAGCCCTGCCATTATTGAGGTTTGCAAGAATCAGGGAGAATGTGGCAGATTCAAATGGGTAAAACGCGGTTTTTTCGCGTCCAACCTCGAAGAGGATGGACTTGATTCACCTGCCAAGCAGCCGTATGGTACCAAGGCTGCTGGTTCCTTGTCGGCCCCTCATGAATTGCGTCGGCACTGAGGGAAAGCGTAGAATTTTGAGAGAAACGTTATGAGCATAAAGCGTATCACCGTGGCGTTGGTTGTGGTGTTGCTGGGAATCAACCTGGCTATCGCTGCGAAGATCTATTCCGATTCGTCCACAAAGCCGGACAAGGACAATCCGTATTCCGAGATGGAACTCATCACCCAAGTGATGGAGTTGCTCCGCAAAGAATATGTGGACACCAACTCGGTTTCCTACCGCGACCTGACCTACGGTGCGCTGAAAGGGATGCTCAATTCGCTGGATCCGCACAGCCAGTTCATGGAACCGCAAATGTACGAGGACATGAGACAGGACACCGAGGGCAAATTTGGCGGCATCGGCATTGTCATCAGCATGTCCAAGGAAGGTTTCCTTACCGTCGTTGCCCCGATGGAGGACACACCGGGGGCGAAGGCGGGGTTGCTGCCCGGCGATCGCATCATCAAGATCGACGGGAAGGTCACGGAGAAAATGGGTTTGCAGGAGGCGGTGCGCCAATTGCGTGGCGATCCGGGGACGAAGGTCACGATTACGGTGTTTCGCGCCAGGGCCAAGGATCCCGGCGATAAGATCAAAGACCACACGATCGAACGCGCCGAGATCAATGTGGAAAGCGTCAAGGACGCGAAAATTCTACAGGACGGCATCGGCTACGTGCGCATCACACAATTTAACGAACCCACGGCTGACGAATTCGCGAAGGCGTTGGCCAAACTCAATGGCCAGGGCATGAGCGCGTTGATCATCGATCTGCGCAACAATCCGGGCGGATTACTCGAATCCGCTCGCAAGATCGCCAGCGAGTTTGTTCCGGCAGGCAAGTTGATTGTGTCTACCGAGGGGCGCAATCCCGCGCAAAAGAGCGTCTACCGGTCCGATGGCGGGAAGAAACAGGGAAACTACCCACTGGTTCTTCTCGTCAACGCCGGCAGTGCCAGCGGCAGCGAAATCGTTGCTGGTGCGCTCCAAGACCTGCACCGTGCGGTGTTGGTCGGGGAGACCACGTTCGGCAAGGGCTCCGTGCAGAGCATCATCCAATTGCGTGACGGTTCGGCGCTGCGCCTGACCACGGCCAAATATTATACACCCAGCCACAAGGTCATCCACGAGCACGGTGTGACGCCCGATATCATCGTGCCCATTTCCGAGGAGGACGAGCGCAAGCTTCTGGAGCAACGTGTGCGCGCCAGCCTGCCCGCGGATGAGACGGCGGAAAAGGTCACGCCCATTGCGGACACCCAGCTGGATCGCGCCATCGACGTGATCAAGGGAGTCAAGCTTTTCGAAAAGCAGCTGAAGGTCGCCAAACAGAACGTGCGCGAAACGACCGCTTCGGCTGTGGCGACACCCTCAACCCCCTAGGACGACGACCCAGCCGTCGTCAATTGACCAACCAGTGAAAGTCCTTGGCGTCGAGACCTCCTGCGACGAGACGGCCGCTGCAGTCGTCTCCAACGGTACGGAGATTCTTTCCAACGTGGTCAGTTCGCAAGTCGCCGTGCATCGTCCGTATGGCGGAGTGGTTCCGGAACTTGCATCTCGCAACCATCTGCGGTTGATCGATTCCGTGATCGGTCAGGCGCTGTCCGACGCGGGCACTTCCATCGACCAGATCGACGCCGTGGCAGCCACGTACGGCCCTGGTCTGGCCTCGTCGCTGCTGATCGGGCTGAACGCGGCCAAAGGAATCGCTTTTACGGCCGGCAAGCCGTTCGTTGCCATCAACCACATCGAAGCCCATTTGTACTCACCACTGTTTGTTAACGCCGCGTTGGATGCGTTGCCGATGGTCTCGCTGATCGTGTCGGGTGGACACACCATCCTGGCGTATGCGACAGCCGTTGGGACGCATGAGATTCTGGGTCAGACTGTCGATGACGCAGCCGGAGAGGCGTTTGACAAGGTGGCCAAATTACTGGGCCTGGGATATCCCGGCGGCCCCGAAATCCAGAGGCGCGCCGAGAATGGGAATCCCACGGCGATCGATTTTCCGCGCAGCATGTTGAACGACGGCACCTGTAACTTCAGCTTCAGTGGCTTAAAAACCTCGGTGCTTTACTTCCTGCGAAAGAACCCGCAACATTCCGTCGAAGACGTGTGTGCCAGCTTTCAGGAAGCCGTGGTGGACGTGCTCGTGGGGAAGACGGTTCACGCTGCCGAGAACCTGCGGGTAACAACCGTGAGCGCGTCCGGTGGTGTTTCCATCAACCGACGATTTCGTGAAAAGTTGGGGGTGGAATGTGCGCAACGGGGGCTGCAATTGCTCCTGGCTCCGGCAGCGCTATGTACGGATAACGCGGCGATGATTGCCGGGCTCGCGTACTATCAATTGTCGCGTGGTGAGCCGAGCGCTTTTTCACTGGAAATCGCACCGTCCGTTGGGCTGGGTGCCAGAGGTTTCTCATGTCAACGCGGTTGATCGTCGCCGATAGCGAGCACGACGCGAACTTGCTCTACGCGATGCGCATGTTCGTGCCCGACCCATTCATATGGTTTGAAGTGCGGGGCCGAAGCTGCGCGGTGATGAGCGACCTGGAGATCGACCGCGGGCGCCGCCAGGCGCACGTGGATCGCCTACTCTCCTCTTCCCATTACCAGAAGCAACTCCAGCGCGCCGGTGTCAAACAACCGCGGTTCAGTGACGTGTTGAACCGGGTGTTGCGCGAGTTCCGAGTGCGTCGGGTGGAAGTTCCCATGAATTTCCCCATTGGCTTGGCGAAGCAATTGCGGGGAATCCGCGTCGTCGTCAAGCCGGACCCGTTCTTCCCCGAACGCGAAATCAAGACGTCAGCCGAGATCGCTGCGCTGGGACAGGCGATGCGTCTTGCCGAGGAGGGGATGCGAGTGGGCGTCAGGCTCCTGCAACGGAGCCGGGTCGGACGCGACAGATTCCTCTATTGGCGGAACAGGAAGCTTATGGCGGAAGATGTTCAGGGTGTCATTAACGCAACGATCGCGAGTTTGGGGGGCGTGGCCTCGCGTACGATCGTGGCCGGCGGCAATCAGGGATGCGATCCACACGAGGTTGGGCACGGCCCACTACGCGCCCATACAACGATCATTCTCGATATTTTCCCGCGGGACATCCGAACTGGTTACTGGGGGGACATCACGCGCACGGTCGTCCGTGGTCGCGCCAGTGATGCGGTCAAGAAGCTTTACGCAGTGGTCGGAGATGCACAGAAACTCGCGTTTCAGAAGCTCCGGGAAGGGGTGAATGGCCGGGACGTGCATGGCGGAGTACAGGCGTTGTTCGTCCGCGAAGGCTACAAGACCGGCGTTATTCGCGGACGGATGCAGGGATTCTTCCATGGAACGGGGCATGGCCTTGGGTTGGACATTCACGAGCGCCCGCGCGTCAGCGTTGGGTCAGAGGTCCTGCGGGTCGGCCATGTTGTTACCGTCGAGCCGGGCCTGTATTACTGGGGCGTGGGCGGCGTGCGTCTGGAGGACGTGGCCGTTATTCAACGGAATGGCGCACGCAACCTGGCGCGGTTTCCGAAGACGCTTGAAATCTGACTTGGCTGCGCTACTGTAGCGCCAGTTGGAGGTAGTGGAACACAATGACAATCAATGAAATTTATGTGCTGCTCTTGGTGCTGATTTTTGTGCCAGCGTTTCTGGCTCAGTTTCGCGTGCGGGCGGCATTGAAGAAATACTCTCAGGTGCGGGCGCGCTCGGGACGCACCGGAGCGGAGGCCGCCGCGGAGATTATGGCGGACGCCGGGATTCACGACGTGCAGATCGAGCGGACAAACAGCTTTTTGGGCGACCATTACGATCCACGGACGAAGACGCTCGCGTTGTCGCCCGACGTCTACGACGGCGAATCGATTGCGGCATTGGGCATTGCGGCGCATGAAACGGGACATGCGATTCAGCACCAGCACGCGTACGCGCCGCTGCAGGCGCGGATGGCCATCGTGCCGGTGACCATGTTCAGTTCACGACTGCTGGTACCGGTGATGATCGGTGGATTTCTATTTCGCATCCCGATGTTTATCACGCTCGGAATCGGAGTTTACGCCGTGCTGGTGGTGTTTCAACTCATCACGCTTCCCGTCGAGTTCGACGCCAGTTCCCGGGCCAAGGTGATTTTGCAAAAGAGCGGGCTGATTGCGCGTGACGAAATGCCCGGTGTCAATCGAGTATTGAACGCCGCGGCGTTGACCTACGTGGCGGTGCTGATTGCTGCCGTGGCGCAGTTGTTGCAGTTGATGCTCCTAAACCGACAGCGACGCTAAATCGCATCGATTAACCGCAGGCGGAGACGACCGGGCCGGTCGTCTTCGCCTGTCGTTTTTCGCCGAGAGGGCAGAACGAATATTTTCTTTGACTTTTCCGTGTTGGTACCGGTACGGTTTGTTTCAATATCGACACGGGTTTCCCTCAAGAAAATTCATGGAACAGACCGTCACCCCGCCCTCGCCAAGCACCCGCATCAAGTATCCCTCGGGATTTCGACCTCGCCGCGGCCTGAATTGGGTCAGCCTCGGGCTCATGTACGCCTCGTACTACGTGTGCCGGTACAATTTCCGTTTTGCCACACCGGGAATGGTAGCGGAATACGGATTTAGCACGTTTCAAATTACGGGCATCCTGAGTGCCTGGTCCCTCGCCTACGGGATAGGCCAGCTCATCAATGGTCTCATCACAGATCGCATCGGCGGACGCGCGGCAATGCTGATTGGTGCCACCGGCACGATCATCATCAACCTGATCTATGGCTTTGCATCGTTTGCGGGGACATTCAGCACATTCGCGCTCATTTGGCTCTTGAACGGATATTTTCAGTCGTTCGGTGCGCCCGGCATGATCAAGATTAACGCGGCGTGGTTCAATCGCAATGAGCGTGGAACATTCGCCGGCATCTATGGCTTTATGATTCAATTGGGCCAGGTCTCCATCGGCGCGTTGGCCCCACTGATCCTCGCAGGCTTTACCATTGGCACATGGACCGTTGCCAAAGGCGATTGGCGTTGGCTGTTCCGAATTCCACCGATCATCACAGCCGTCTGTGCGATTTTTATGGCGTTTTGTGCGAAAGAGACGCCGGAAGAAGCCGGGTGGCCGGGATTGATTCACGACGAGGTGGATTCCAGCGCGGGCGTCCGAATCAGCATCAGTAAATGTTTCAAGATTGTCTTTACGCATCCCTTGGTCTGGTTTTACGCCGTGGCCTACGCGTGCACCGGGGCCGTGCGCAGCAGCTCGGACCAACTGGCGGTGCTGTACTTCCATGACGTTCTGAAGCTGAACGCCGAAGACAAGCCGCGCGCATTGGTTTGGACGTTGGGGTTTGCGGTCCCCATGGTCGCTGTCGTTGGCTCACTGATCTCGGGAATCATATCCGATAGGTTTTTCAAGGGGCATCGATCACCCGTGGCCATGGGATTGTACTTCTTGCAAGCAATCTTGATCGGTCTCGCCGCGCTCGTGATTAATTCCGGGGTGGTTGGGCCGACTCCGGCCGGCGTCATGCTCGGCTGTCTGTTCCTGATCCTGATTTCGTTGATGGTCAACTCCACACACTCGCTGGTTGGTGCGGCAGCGCCCATGGACATCGGGGGTCGAAAAATGGCCGGCTTCGCGTCCGGCGTCATCGATTCATTTCAATATTTCGGCATGATGATCTTTTTGCCTGCCACAGGTTGGCTGATCGACAAGTTCGGCTGGGGAGTGTGGTACCCAACAATGGCGGGTTTCGGTATCGTCGGCGGTGTCGCCATGGTCTTGGTCATGCGCAAACAGCGCGCCCTTGGCCACTTCAACAACACGAACTAGCCGTTACGCCCCGGTTGCCGTGGACGGTTTGTTTCCACCCATGCCCAGTAGCGACCCGAAATAATCGCGATTCATCCTGGCGATGAAGTTCAGGCTGATTGCCTTCGGGCAGACAGCTTCGCAGGAGCCGGTGACGGTGCAGGCCCCGAACCCTTCTTCATCCATCTGCTGAACCATCGCCAGCACGCGCTTCTCTTTTTCGGGCTGGCCCTGGGGCAAGAGATTGAGGTGCGAAACCTTCGCGGCGACGAAGAGCATGGCGCTGGCGTTCTTGCATGCCGCCACGCAGGCGCCGCAGCCGATGCACGCCGCCGCGTCCATGGCAAGGTCAGCGTCCTGTTTCGGCACCGGAATCGCGTTGCCGTCGGGCGCCGAGCCGGTCGAAACGGAAACAAACCCGCCCGCCTGAATGACCCGGTCAAACGCGCTACGATTGACGATCAGGTCCTTGATCAGGGGGAACGCCCGCGCACGGAACGGTTCCACGGTGATCGTCTCGCCGTCCCGGAAACTGCGCAGGTAGGTCTGGCAGGTGGCGACCTTGTACTCGGGGCCGTGCGGTTCGCCATCGATGACGCAGGAGCACATGCCGCAGATGCCTTCGCGGCAATCATGATCAAACGCGATGGGCTCTTGCCCGCGCCGGGTCAGGTCTTCGTTGACGACGTCGAGCATTTCGAGGAACGACATGTTGGGATTAATGTCCTTCGCCTCGTAGGTCTCGAACCGCCCCGGCGTTTCCGCGTTGGGCTGCCGCCAGACTCGGAGTTTGACGTTCATTACTTGTAGCTCCTCTGCGCCAGATGGACTACTTCGTACACCAGAGGCTCTTTGTTCAGGATCGGTGTCTTGCCGACACTCGTGAACTCCCACGCCGCGACATAGGCATACTGCTCGTCGTTGCGCTGGCATTCGCCGTCTTCGGTCTTGTGCTCCTCACGGAAATGGCAGCCGCATGATTCGTCACGCATCAAGGCGTCGTACACGATCAGCTCGGCCAGTTCGAGGTAATCGGCCACGCGTCCCGCGCGTTCGAGAGATTGATTGAGGTCCTCGCCTTCGCCCGGGACGTTGACGTTCTTCCAAAACTGGTCGCGCAATGGCGGGATCAGTGCCAGCGCTTCCTTAAGACTTTTTTCGGTGCGGGCCATGCCGCAATGCTCCCACAAGATTCGGCCCAGTTGTTTGTGAAATTCGGTCACGGTTTTCTGGCCGCGAATCGCCAGCAGTTTCTGGATGCGGTCGTTGGTTTCCTGCTCGGCTTGTCTGAATTCTGCCGTGTCGGGCTTCGGTCGCGAACCGGGCTTCTGGGTGGCCAGGTAATCTCCGATGGTGTAGGGGAGCACGAAATAACCGTCGGCCAATCCCTGCATCAGCGCGCTGGCGCCGAGGCGGTTGGCGCCGTGATCGGAGAAATTGGCTTCGCCGATGACGTACAACCCCGGCAGGTTGCTCATCAAATTGTAGTCCACCCACAACCCGCCCATCGTGTAATGCATTGCCGGAAAGATGCGCATGGGCGTCTGGTAGGCGTCCTCGTGAGTAATCTCGTGATACATGTCGAAGAGATTGCCGTAGCGCTCTTCGATCTTCGCCCGTCCGAGCCGCTGGATGGCATCGGAAAAGTCCAGGTATACGCCGAGACCGGTCTCGCCGACGCCCCGGCCCTCATCGCAGACCTGTTTGGCCGCACGCGAGGAAATGTCGCGCGGGGCCAGGTTGCCGTAGCTCGGGTACTTGCGTTCGAGATAGTAATCGCGTTCGTCCTCGGGAATCTCGGCGGGCGATCGCGTATCGCCTTTCTTCTTTGGGACCCACACCCGGCCATCATTGCGCAGTGACTCGCTCATCAGCGTGAGTTTCGATTGATAATCGCCCGTAACGGGAATGCACGTTGGATGGATCTGCGTGAAACACGGGTTGGCGAACAGTGCGCCCTTCTTGTGTGCGCGCCAGATGGCCGTGGCGTTCGACCCGCGACCGTAGGTCGAGAGATAGTACGCGTTCCCGTAACCCCCTGTCGCCAGCACAACCGCGTCAGCCGAATGCGATGAAATCCGGCCCGTGACCATGTCGCGGACAACGATCCCCTTGGCATGTCCGTCGACCACCACCAATTCCAACATCTCCGTGCGCGGGAACAAGGTGACCTGTCCCAGCCCGACCTGCCGCATCAATGCCTGATACGCGCCCAGCAAAAGCTGTTGGCCGGTCTGGCCCCGCGCATAGAACGTGCGCGAGACCTGGGCGCCGCCAAAGGAACGATTCGTCAGATAGCCGCTGTACTCGCGGGCGAACGGCACACCCTGGGCCGCGCATTGGTCGATGATATTCGCGCTGACTTCCGCGAGACGATAGACGTTGGCCTCGCGCGAGCGAAAATCGCCGCCCTTGATTGTGTCGTAAAAGAGCCGGTACACGCTGTCGCCGTCATTCTGGTAGTTCTTCGCGGCGTTGATGCCGCCCTGTGCCGCCACGCTATGAGCCCGTCGCGGACTGTCCTGAATGCAGAACGACTTGACGTTGTACCCCAACTCGGCCATCGACGCGGCCGCTGACGCGCCCGCCAGACCCGTGCCGACGACGATGATCTCGTACTTGCGCTTGTTGGATGGATTGACCAACTTGATTGCGTCTTTGTGCTTGTCCCATTTTTGGGGGAGTGGGGCAGCAGGAATTTTGGCGTCGAGTTTCATGTTACTGTACTACCCCCGCCAGAACCGCCAGCGGAATGGAAATATAGCCGAGAAATATCACCACCGCGGCGACCGTCGCCAACCGGTCGATCACGGCCTCGTAGGCGGCATTGTTGAGGCCGAGCGATTGGAACATGGCGCTGCCGCCGTGGCTCAGATGAATGCACAGAAGTCCAATGCCCAGAACGTAGAAGCCCGAGACCCAGTAGTTCGAGAAGCCGATGATAATCATCCGGTAAATATCATGCCAGCCGTTGGCGTCGCGCAGGTCGCGAAACTCGGGGTGAACAACCATCAACGTGTAATGGGCCAGATGAAAGGCCACGAACGCGAAAATGATGAGACCGCTCCAGATCATCGTTCGGGAGGCGAGGGTGGCGTCCACGACTTCCTTCACTTCATAGCGGGTTGCGCGCGCCGCCCGGTTTTCCAGCGTCAGCGAAATGGATGTCCAAATATGGATGCCCGCGAACGCCAGCAGGCCAATGCGCGCCGGCCAGAGAATCTCGGGGGTCGATTGCAAAAAATGGCCGTAGCGGTTGATGGCCTCGGGTCCCAAAAAGATCTGCAGGTTTCCGAGCAAATGGCCAATGACGAACAGAAAGAGTCCCGCGCCGGTAATGGCCATGAGAAACTTTTTGCCCAGCGACGACGTGAAAAGCCGCAGCAGCATGTTCATGGGTCGCTACGGTGTTAATGGAAGCGGCGACAGAATTCCAGAAGTATTTTCTAAAACCCGGCGGCGCTGGTTCGGCCGGCACTAGCCGGCGGTGACGACGGCGATGCGGTCGCGCTTCTGGCTATAGGTCAACTTGCGGAACCGGCGAATTTCGGTCGTCCGCCGCGCGCGCGGAAGGCGGTCGAGATGCCGCACGTAGCGTCGGGCCAGACGGTTGGTTTCATGGTAGCGCTCGGCCAGAAAAGGATTTTCAAAGGCCGCGTTGTCGCGATCGAAGACGCAGGCTTTGAGCCAGCGTCGGTCGGCATCCGTCAGGCGTGGCGGTTTGTCGAAGAACGCGCAGTATTTCTGGAGAACCAGGTAGGTATCGACTTTCGCCTGAAGTTCGAGGTCGCGCACGAACGCTTCACTGTGAATGTCGCGCAGTCCTTCGCGAAACTTCAGGGCGGCGTGGATCGCGTGATCCAACTCCTCCAAGAACACCATGAACGGAACGATATTCTGGTCATTCAGTCCGCAAGCGGGGTTGTTGGCCTCCAAGGCCTCAATAACACTGGGGTCATAGTGAATTCCCATGCGCAGCTTGCCATCGACGATTCGCAGGAACACCCGTCCCAAGTCCGAGATTTGCGCGGCACTGGTGCCCGCCATTTCTGAGAGAGTGCGGCTGCGCTGGCGGCTGAGGATGAAATCCTCGAAGTTTACTCCCGTCGATCCGTAGGTGCGTTCCAGCAGCAACTGAATCTCGCTTAGCAAGGTCATCCTCCACGTAATGAGCAGCTTAGGTGCCATGCGAGGAAATGACGGAAGGCAGTAAATACAAGGCGCGCAGGTCCCCCGCTTGCTTTGTCATCGTTCTTTGTGTATAGAAAGCGGTGGAGGCGTGAGAACCTTATTATGAATCAACTGCAAATTATTGCCTGGCTGAAACCGAGTTGCGGATGGAGCAACGGCGTACGCGCTGTGCTGCGCAAATACGATCTATCATTTGACGACCGCGACGTCATGAACAACCCGGCCAACTACGAAGAGATGGTTGCCAGAAGCGGCCAACCGCTCCAGCCCACGTTGGAGATCGATGGCCAGATTCTCGCCGACGTCAGCGGCGAGGAAGTCGAAGCGTGGCTGATCCAAAAGGGGTACGTCCAGCCCAGTTCTGCGTCGACTGACGTTCCCACCAATCAAGCCTGTCAGGACCACCCCGCGCCGGCATCCAACGTGACTGTGAACGTCGCCAACCCGACTGTGCAGCGTTCCGGGCGGAAGGTCAGATAATCTCGCCGACCCGAAGGGCCTTTTTCGCGGCACTGGTTTCGGCGGCGTGGACGATGACCATGGCCGGTTGGTCGCAGGCCGCGGCGGTGGCGTACATGTAATCGATGTTTACCCGCGATTTTGAGAAAGCAGCGGCGATGCGGGCCAACTGACCGGGTTTGTCGGAGATGGTGACGCCGAGCACGGTAGATTCGGTGACGTTGTAACCCAATGTTTCCAAGACCTTGCGAGCTTTCGGCTGATTGTTCGTCACCAGCCGCACCAGGTTGAGGTCGTAGCCGGAAGACGAGTCGATGGCGATCAGGTTGACCTTGGAGGTCGCCAGGGTCCGCAACACCTCGGCGAGCTTGCCGGGTGCGTTGGGTGTCACAATCGTCAGTTCTGTAAACTCTTTCATGTCGCCTCCGGGTGACGTTTGACCATCCGTCCACACAAATGATACAAGTGAGTGTGACACGGAACCAGCCGCGTGGCAACTGATCGAATTCCATGACCTCGCCGAAAGAAATGCACCTTGGCCAACACTTATTCATCGGGTTTCCCGGCACGACATTGACCGCCGGCACCCGACGGTTGCTCAATTCCGTGCGACCGGGCGGCATTGTGCTGTTTGCGCGCAACATCGACACGGCGGCGGAGCTTGGGGCGTTGACTCGCGCGTTGCGCACCGAGTTCGGCTACCGTCCGCTCATCGCGATCGACCAGGAGCACGGTCGTGTCAACCGCCTGCGCAACGTCATCGGCGAAGCGCCCACCATCGCCGAGACCAAGAAATCGGGCCATGTGGAGCCGGCGGAAGATTTCGGTCGGGCCACGGGACGTTGGCTCCATCAGTTCGGGATCGACATTGATCTGGCGCCCGTGCTGGACCTGGAGTTGTTCGACGAGAAGGCTGATAACGCGCTACGGGAACGCTGCTGGGGCCGGACCGCCGATGAAGTGAGCCGTTGGGCGGGGGCGTTTTTGGAGGGACTGGAACGGGAGGGCGTCGCGGCGTGCCCGAAGCATTTTCCGGGGTTGGGCGGCGCGGTGCTCGATTCCCACGAGAAGCTTCCGACGATCGGGCGCACGCGCGAGCAAATCCTGGCCGAAGACGTCGCGCCGTACGTGAAATTGATGCGGCGGCTCACGGCCATCATGGTCGGGCACGGTCATTATCCCGCGTTCGACGGCCGGAAGCCCCGGCCGGCGTCACTATCCAAGGCCATCGTGACCGAACTGCTCCGCAATCAATTGGGTTTCGGCGGGCTGGTCCTGACCGATGACATGGAGATGGGGGCGATCTCGCAGATCGGTTCGTTCGAGGAATCCATCGTTGAGGCGTTCGCTGCCGGAGCGGACGTGATACTTGTTTGCCACACTGCGGAAAAGGCCCTGGCCGCCCAGGAAGCGCTGACGAAGGCCGTGGAATCAGGCCGGATTCGCGCGCAGGATCTGGCCCGGTCCCAGCAACGCATTCGGCAATTCCGCGACGAATGGATCGCCCACAAGGTCTGAGCCTGATGGACTGGCACGACAAGCTCAATCAGCGAATCATTCGGTGCCGGCTTTGCCGGCGATTGACAGTGTATCGCGAGCGAATTGGCCGCGAGAAGAAGCGTGAGTTTCGTGACTGGGATTATTGGGCGAAACCGCTACCGAGTTTTGGCAATCCGCGGGCACGACTGCTGATTATCGGCCTGGCCCCGGCGGCTCACGGCGGGAATCGCACCGGCCGGTTTTTCACGGGTGATTCTTCGGGACGGTGGCTGTTTCGCGCCCTGCACAAAGCCGGCTTCGCCAACCAACCGACGTGGCAGCGGCGCGACGACGGGTTGGAATTGCTCGATTGCTACATCACCGCCGTGCTCCATTGCGCCCCGCCTGATAACCAACCGCTTCCCCAGGAGATCGAACAGTGCAGCGTGTACTTCGATGAGGAACTGAAGCGCCTGAAACACCTGCGGGTCGTGATCGCGCTCGGCAAGATTGCTTTTGATAACTACCTGAAGAGGTTGCGCCGACTCGGCGTCGCGTTGCCGAAGCCGCGACCGCAGTTTGCTCACAACACGATCCATGAACTGGGCGAGGGATTGCCGACGCTGATCGCTTCCTATCATCCGAGCCGACAAAATACCAATACCGGTAAGCTGACCGAGCGGATGTTTGACGCTGTGTTCGAGCGGGCGCGACAGTTGCTGGACACTGACGGCTAGCGCAACGCCTTGATCGCCTTACGCAAGTCGGACACGTGGGCGACAATCATCGCATCGGAGTCCGGACGGCCAGCCGTGGCATACAGGTAATCGACATTCACCCGGACGCTTCCGAGAGCACCGGCGACGCGGGCGAGTGCGCCGGGTTCGTCGCCCACGGGGATACACAACACCTTGGTCTCACCGACGTCCAATCCGCGGCGACGCAACACGGTGCGGGCCCTGGCGACTCTGTCGGGGACGATCCGCACGATGTTGTATTCGAATCCGCCGGAGGCGTCGATGGCCAGCAGGTTCACCGTGGCTTTGGCCAGGGCATTGGCGACGTCACCGAGCGTGCCGGGACGATTGGGAAGGACGATGGAGAGTTCGGTCCGTGTGGTCGTGGTCATGTTCCTGACGGGTTATGAACCATGGGCCAACGCGTCGGTGAAGGAGCACGCAACAATGGCGTTCAGGCCTAGCGTGTGCGCCTTCTGGATAAGCTCGGAGCTTTCGGCGCCGGGATTGACCCACAGTTCCTGGCATCCCTTCCTGGCAATCTCGTCGAGAACCTTGACGCCGATCGACGGCGGAAGGTAAAGGCTCACGCGGTTGAGCGCGACCGGGACGTCGAGGACAGTCTTGTAGCAGGTGAGGCCTTCGATCGTTTCTTCCCTGGGATTGACGGGGTAAACATCGTAGCCAGCGCGCCGATGGGCGTGGATGGCTTTGTTGCTGAACTTGGATTTGTCGGCCGACGCACCGACGATCGCCACGGTCTGCTTGCCCATGTTGGCCTCAACCTCCCAGATAGGATTTTTTCACCTGCTCGTTGTTGATCAGGCTTGCGGCAGTATCTTCCAACACAATCCTGCCGGTTTCCAACACGTATCCCCGATGGGCCACATGCAACGCCATGTTTACGTTCTGTTCCACCAGCAAGATCGTGGTGCCCTGTCGGTTGATCTCGCGTATGATGTCAAAGATTTTCGTCACCACCATCGGCGCCAGGCCGAGCGACGGTTCATCGAGCAGAAGTAATTTTGGCCGGGCCATCAGGGCGCGGGAGATGGCCAGCATCTGCTGCTCGCCACCGCTCAATGTGCCGCCGAATTGCATTTGGCGGTCCTTCAGAATTGGAAACGCGGCAAATACCCGTTCCAGGTCTTCGCTCAGCCCATGGCTGTGACCGCGCTGGAACGCTCCCATCTCCAAATTCTCTCGCACGCTCAGGCGCGGGAAGATGCGCCGCCCCTCCGGAGATTGCGAGATCCCCCGGTTCACAATCTCATGGGGTGGGCGGTTCTGGATTGGTTCGCCCTCGAACAGGATGCGTCCCCGGCGGCAGCGGTTGATCCCGCTAATGGTCATCAAGGTGGTGGATTTGCCCGCGCCATTCGCCCCGAGCACGGCGACGATTTCGCCTTTCCGAACGGTCACATTCACGCCCTTGAGAACATCGATCGGACCATAGCCGGCATGCAAGTCTTCGACTTGCAACAAGGGATGAGGGACGACGGATGAGGGATGAAGCGGCATGTGTGCTAGGTGTTCCTGGATTTCGTGTTTCGCACGATGGTGACGAAGATTGCTGTCAGTTCGTCCGTCTCGTGAAGGAGCGGCGCCAAGCGGGCCGCGGTTATCAGGCCGGAATCTCGCAGCAGCTCGAGCCAGTAAGCTGATTCCTCAAGTTCTTGTAGAGCCCCTTCGATCTTGTTGATGAAGTCCGCATTGGATTTCGCCCGACAGGCTTCCCGGTAGTGCGCGCCGACTGACGTACCCGAGCGGAGCAGTTGTTTGCCGAGCACTTGAGCCTCGGCTTTCCTTGGGAGGGCGGCGTACAGACGGACAATTCGAAGCGCGTACGTTCTTGTGCGAAGTTTCAGGTCCTGTCTTTTGTTCGGTTTCATCCCTCCGCCCTCATCCTTCATCCTTTCCGACCTCGGCCCTCATCCCTGATCCTTTCCGAGATACGCTTCAATGACGCGTGGGTCACGGCGCACCAGCGATGGAATCCCTTCGGCGATTTTCTCGCCGTGATCGAGCACGGCGATCCGGTCGGAAATCCCCATGACGACGGGCATGTGGTGTTCGATGAGCAGCACCGTGATGCCGCGATCGCGGATATCGTGAATCAGTTTCATCAACTCCTGCGCCTCGGCGGGATTCATCCCCGCCGCGGGTTCATCGAGGAGCAGGAGACGCGGCTGGCTGGCGAGGGCGCGGGCAATTTCGAGGCGGCGCTGATGGCCGTACGAAAGGTTCTCGGCGAGTTGGTGGGCTTCGTGGTCGAGCCGGACAAACCGCAGGATATCCATGGCCCTCTGCTCGGCGTCGTGGCGCTCGCGCCAGTACAACGGGAGGCGCAGGGCCGCGTGCCAAAAACGAGTGTCCAACCGGCTGTCCATCCCCAACAGCACGTTGTCGAGAACGGTCATTTGGCTAAAGAGACGAATGCTCTGGAACGTGCGGGCGATGCCGGCCCGCGCGGCCACCTCGGGCGCGTACCGGGTGCGGGTCCAAATCGCGTACGCTCCGGCGAGTCCGGTGATGCCGCCGATGAGAAATGGCATCAGGAAGCGTTGTCCCGGTTCGTCGGTAAAGTAGGCGATCCCTGCACCGAGCGCCTTCGTCCATGGGAATGCTTGCTGGTAAACATAATTCCTCGTGATGACCGCGTTCCACAGCGGCTCGATATTGGCGATCAGGACAAGACTGAGAGCGGCGACGAAACCAACGGCCGCCAGCACCAGGGCGGTCGTCCGGCGGAACGGTCGGCGCGTTTCCTGGCCGTCAAAGCGAATCGTGCCCGCCGTCGGCTCGTGCACACCCGTGACGGCATTGAACAGCGTTGTCTTGCCGGCGCCATTGGGCCCGATGACCGAGACGATTTCTTGGGCTGGAATATCGAGTGACACGGCATTGACCGCGGTGAGTCCGCCGAATCGCACCGTCAGATTGGAAATTTCGAGGACATTCATGATGACGGTGGGGCGTGCGGTTCTTGAGGATGAAGTTCGGCCTTCAATTGTCGCGACGGCAGTAGGCCTTCGGGCCGGAAGCGCATCATGAGGATGAGCGCCAGCCCGTAGAGCATGTATTTCCAGTTACCGGGCGCGGTGAACACGTTCGAGCTGCTGATGAGTTGGTGCGCTTTGAGGAAGTTCGTGAGCGTTTCGAGCACGATGGAGTTGAAGCCGGTGATCACCAG
>JBEKUF010000025.1:0-27849 GCA_049515295.1 Verrucomicrobiia bacterium
AATTGGGCAATTGTGGCTCGCCAATCGAAACCGACGCCGGCTGGCTGGTTCTGAGTCACGGCGTGGGGCCGATGCGTAAGTACTGTATCGGCGCATTCCTTCTCGACCGCGATGACCCAGCCAGGGTCATCGGCCGTTTGCGCGAGCCGCTGATCAAGCCCGACGAGAATGAGCGTGAAGGCTACGTGCCCAACGTCGTGTATTCCTGTGGCAGTCTCCTGCGCGCCCGTCAACTCATCATCCCATACGCGATGTCCGACTACGCCACCACGTTCGCCACGCTGCCGCTCGATGACGTACTGGCCGCGATGGAATAAACGCCGCGCTGTGGTTGTCCGGGACAGGGTAGGGTTCTACCCCATGGCACACGGTTGGCTACATGGCGTAGCGTGCCTGTGTCCCGTGATAACACCAAGGAAACGACATGGAGTCAGCAAGGTTGCCCTGACAGGTCTGATGGGCGGATTTCTGGTAGCGGCCGCGGTCGCGACGGCGTCCGATCCACTGGAAGATGTCAGACGGTTTAGTGATTTTGCCGCAACCGACCTTCGTCACGTGCTCGACGGAGACATTCTCGGGGCGCGCGGTTCGCTGATGAATTTTCCCACCGGGCTCTCGGCGCAGACCTGTTTCGTGACGCCGGAGGCAGCAGCGGAGACAGCCCGGCGATTGCGGGTCTGGGATCCATTGCCGCACGATGCGCTGAACGTGTTCGCGTATCAAGCGATGCGCGGGCCGTGCGAGATCGGGGATTTTCAAAGCCTGAACCTGAAGTCGAACCAGGGCGCCATCCGCTGGCTGCTGGACAAGACCCTGGCCACCACGGCGGACAAATCCGATCTCAACTTGACACGCGCCGAGGCGCAACAACTGGCGAACTGTGCCAGAAGCAGTCCCGATCCGCAAGACATCAGCGCCTGTTGGGGGGAATTGTTGCAGGAACGCGCCGCCGCATTCCAGCGGGAGGGGTTCGACGGCCTGCCGCCATACGAAGCCAACGGAGTAACGGTGTCACCGGGGACGCAACTCCGCGAGATGTTGCGCGATCAGCCGGCGGTGGCCCGGCAGTTTGCCACGCTGCTGCGGGAGAGCGGCCTGCTGGGTAGCGGGCGGGCCGGGTCGCTCACGCCAACGCTGTACTGGACCCTGTTCGAGGCCAACCATCACGCCACGTTGAGCCTGGGGGCCATTTACCTGTTGCCGCAAGGCGATCACTACCAACTCATGGACGTGCAGTATTACGTCAGCGGCAAGTACTACGCTGCCGCGACACTGAGCGAGATCTGGCCGATCCGTGTCGGCGAAAAATCGGAGGCGCTGGTCTGGCGGGGCGATTTCGTTGCCGCGCCGACGTTGGCGTTCACGAAGGGAACCGACCGCATGATCTACGCCGCCATCCTGCTCCACGAGATCAAGAAGGTGGTTCGCTGCTTCCAAGATGACTTGAAGCTGAAACACTAGACGGGCACCATCCGCCACCGTGTCCCGCCGGCCCAACATCACTCTTCTGCGACAGGCGGCCCGAAGAGATTGTTTGAGAAATAACCAGGTTGTTCCGCCGTTGGGGTTATGGTGGATCAGTTTAAGCGAGCTGCTTCTCTCCGACCAAGACTTCGCAGCACTGCGGCGCAGGTAGGCAGCACGGCGCAACAGCAAACATCGCTGCCAGAGGAGATTCTTGTGGCCATCAGCCGGGAGGAATTTAATCGGTTTTTCAACGAAAAGTATACGCTCGCCTGTGGATTATTGGATTGCGAGGCGTTCCAATCGTGGCACACGCCGTCCAACAGCGAGTGGCGTGATGTGCTGACCACGATCGCCAAGATGCTCAAGAAGTGTGACTGGCCGCTATACGAAGTCACACGCGACGGCGATGACGCGGCATCCATGTATGTCACGAACACCGGTTTGATGATGAATGCCGTCCACAACCTGCTGGATGCATTGAACGGTTACGGTGTGGCATCCGTGCCGTCGCCGGGACAATGGGGAGACATCATGCGGGTGGTGGATGAAACCACCGAGCGTCGCGACGTGATTGACCTGACGGGACCGAAGGGGATCAAATGAGCAATGAAACCAATGTCAGCGTCACTGAACCAGTTGCCCGTGAAACAGTTTTTCGCTTTACAGCAACCGGTGGAGGTCTGCTGATTCATCGAATTGCGGAGATCGAAAAGCTAGCCCTAAGCGATCTGCAAGGCGGGAAATCGCTCGACCGTGTCGTCACCGGGGCGCTGGTGTCGTTAAAAGATGCTTGTCGGGATGCGCGCGCCAGCGTTGCGTAGGCATGGGTAGCAGTCTGGCAGTTCGCGGTTTGAGATCACCCCAAATGCTTGATGGTCAAGGAGCGTGTTTTTTCGTGGTTTCGAGGTCCTGGCGCGGCGGCCACTCTTATTATCTACCGCGCGCCTACTGGGGATCGGGGATCGCGGTGGAGGCGAGGACGTTGTTATTGGTGTCGGTAGCGTAAATGAAGGTGCCGGTCTGGTCCCCGGTGAACCTGCAACTCAGCTTGATCCTTGCCGATTTGTTCTGCTTGAGGGCCGTCACTCTCCGCGCCACGGACCAAGGATTGACGGTCGGATCAAAAGTGCTGCCCTGACCCATCCAAAACAGGACGGGGAACGCGGAGGAATTCGCCCCCCCGGCATTGCTGGCAACCAGCGCGAAGCTCACCTTGCACGTCGTGACAGAGTTGGTCGTCATCGTTGTGCGGTCGATCTTGATTTTGGTCTTGCAGGTCTGTACGACGTTCGAAAAATCCAGTGTAACAAGAGCCGGGCCGGGGCCTCCCTGCGGGGGCGGCGTCGGTAACGGCTGGCCCGGCGGAGGAGATACACTGTTGGTATTGTACTCGTAGGCTCCGAGGTCCCACGGTCCCGACGCGGGACGGGGCGTGCCGTCTTTATCGGTGTTAAGCCCCGGCAGATTCAGGTCGCCAAGGTTGACCCCCGCGCCAATCGCCGGAGAACCGGACTGCAGGTGATAGTCGTTGAAAGCAGCCTTCGGGCTCGAGCCGTAGTCCAAGCCGGCAAACAGCGGATCGCTGGTTTGGCCGTGGGCCTCAAACCCGAGCGATTGCATGTCGGCCAGACCGCCGTGGATGTTAAAGGCCGGGGCCGGGTTGTTCCACCAGAACCAGTCGTTGGCCGAATCGAGCGAGTACCAGTCGTTGTAATCAATCGTCCAGACCGACGGCCCGGGTTGGTTGAGGACGACACCAATCGTTAGCAGGGTGGGGTCCCCGCCCCCCGAGATGGTGAAACTGTACACGAGGTTGTTTTCCACGGTCAGGATGCCATTGGTCGGCCAGTACGATGAAGGCGACAGGCAACCGCACGCGCCCCAGAGAAAAGCGGAGTTCTGCGCATTGGCAGTGGTGTTGACAATGGTCGTGTTGTTGAGGATCCGAACCGTGGAGGGTGCGTTCAGTTCGTAGGAAATCTCCACCGCCGGCTCCGGGCCACCGCCGTTGCCCGGGATGCCGGCATTGGGGATGTTAAACAGGTTGTTGTAGATATTGGCGCTGGCGGCGTACTCCAGATAGATGCAGGAAGTGGCCACGCCATTGGTGTGGGTGCCGGTCCAGGTGTTGTTGTAGATGTCGATGTTGGTGCCGTTGACCGACGCGGCGCTCATGCTGCGATGAAAGATTGCATCCTGATGCGGCGGCCCGGTGAAACAGCTCGAACAACTGGCCGGGTGGTAATTGTAGCCGGTCCAGTAGATTGGCGAGTAGGCCCAGTCGTAGTCCTGGAAGAGGTTGTCATGGATGAACAGGTCATCGAGGCTGCCGTTTTGCCCGGCCAGGTCGATGCACCAGACGATGTAATCATGGAAGCGACTGGAGGCGATCGTGACGTTGGACATGGTGCTGGAATAAGCCAGCTCGATGCCGGTGTGGACCTTGGTGAACTCGCAATTGCTGATGACCAGCGACACCGCACCGTGGGTCTCGACCCCGACAGCGCTTTCGCGGCTATCGCTGGCGGCGACCGACAGACCGTCCATGGGCGGCTGGTTGTACCAGTAGCCGAGGTCGTGGAAATAACAGTTGGCGATGGTGACGCCGCTGAGCGAGCCGTTGACAAAGATTCCGTAACCCTGATTGCTGGGCAGACCGGTGCCGGGATCCGGCGGCAGCGTAGCCGAGCCGCCGATCGGGCCGATCTCCAGATTGTTAAACACCAGATTGCCCACGTCACCGTAGGTGTAAAACGCGGCGATGTGCTTGGTGCTGTAGTTGTCCGTCAAGATGGCCCGCCCGGTGCCCCAGGTGCCGGCGCTGTTGCCGTCGTAGGTGATCGGCTGCCCGGGGGTCCCGCTCCAATTCAGCCCGATGCCGGTCTGGTAGACAGAGTTTCCGTCGCCGGTCAGCACGTACGGCACGCCGCCCTTGAAGAACACCGTATCGCCGGGATTGAGCGGGGTGCTGCCCGCAACCCCGGTGGCCGCGGGATCCCCCGGGCAATGCTGCCAGGCGGTCGAAGTGTCCGTGCCGTAGTTGGTGTCAACTCCACCGGAATAGTCCACGTAATAGTTGGCCGCCCTGCACTGGATCGTCAGGACGAGTATACCGATGGCGAGAATCGATGGCTTTAGGGAAGACGACAGACACGACATCAACATTGACATCTGTGCATCGAAAAAACCGTACTTCTCTATCATGTGTCCCCGTGTTTGTAGGCGTAGTCTCGCTCGTTAGCAAGCGGCGATTGGTTACCATTCTTTGGCGAGGGCAACCACCGCGGCCGCTGCTGAAAACAACCGAAATAAGGGAAAGCACGAATTGCGCCAGACCCCCTGTAAGCTGGGCAAGAAACCACTGTTTTCGATAAGGGCGAGAACGTTGATCAGATCGCTTGCAAAAACTGGAAAAAATCTCACCGCCCACCTGCCGGGTGGTCCCCTGATTTGGAATCCGCCCGCTATTTTCCGCTTGGTCCCAGCCATCTTGTCTATGGCCTCAGCCAAATTGACAGGAAGGAAGACATCAAGAAAGGCACCATGCTCAGGATAAGGGTTCGCGATGTTCTTCCTTTCTTCGAACTGCTTTCCTTGACGGCGTCTGGAATCTGTTTGGGTCCGATCCCGGCCTGTCGCCTGTTCCGCCCCAACGACGGCGAACCCCGGTCGTCGAGGTCATGGTCCGATTCGTCCATCACCCAACACAGGATTCCCTGCGTGCGCATCGATCGCCATGTGCGCTATTCCGTTGTCGTGAACCTCCGGTTGTTGCTTGTCCGCAACGACACGCAACCCAACGACGGTCGTTCTCTTTTCGTGCGGCCACATTAGCGGTCGATGGCCCTGCGCAAAATCTGCGCGCGGCGGGCGCCTTCGAGCAGAGTTTGCGCAGGTCGCCCTTCGTTTCCCCCTGATTTTATTGGTTTTCTCTCAATGGCATGTTCCCTGCAATGGCATAAGCCGCAGCTTGTGGGCGGGATCGTGGAGACCGCCCAGCAATCGATTCGACGTGAACCAAAAACAACATAGTAATGGCTGCAGAAGGAGATTCGGAGAATGAAGGTCGAAAAAATTTTGGGAATCTGCGGGATCGCCGCGGCTGTTTGTTTGAGCGCCAGCACGCTTCTGGCGCAGGACAACACTAATTCAAATTCAAACGCTGGCGGAGGCCCGGGCCGTCGTGGTGGTGGCGGCAACTTCGACCCCGCGCAACGCCAACAGCGCATGATGGACGACTTCCGGGATCGGCTCGCGTTCACCAACGACACCGACTGGGCGGCAGTCCAGCCTCTCATCCAGAAGGTGTTCGACGCGCGGCGCGATGTGGGCATGCCCGGCATGGGTATGATGCGACGTGGCGGTGGCGGTGGAGACAACGCCCCGGGTGGTCGCCGCGGCGGGTTCTTCGGTGCGCCCAGTCCGGAGGCCGAGGCGTTGCAGAAGGCCATCGACGACAATGCGCCAGCCACGCAAGTGAAGGCTCTGCTCGATAAATACCGCGCGGCGCGCAAAGACAAAGAGGCCAAGCTGGCCCAGGCACAAGAGGGCCTTCGCAAGGTGCTGACCAGCCGACAAGAGGCGCAAGCCGCTCTGTTGGGATTGCTGAACTAAATGATCAATCCGGAGAGAAGCTGGCGGTTTGTGCCATGAGCGAAGCTTTCACCCAAGACTCGCCCTCGAAGCCGTTGCTGGAGCGGATGGTATCCGAAAAGCAACTGTCCGCGCTGGACGCGGACGCTCTGGCTCGCGCGAAGCACGCCATGCAGAGCGAGGAAGATGTTTTGCAGTGGTTGGCCAAAGAATACGGCCTCTCGTATACCACCCTGGAAAATATCGAACCGGATCGCCAGCTTCTCTCACTATTTCCCGCGCGTATCCTTCTGAAGGAACAACTGCTTCCCCTGCGCCGCTTGAACGGTTCCGCCGAGGTCGCCACCAGCCGTCTGTTCGCGACCCAGGGTCTCGACTCGCTCCAGACCCTGACCGGCCTGAGTCTCAAACCCGTTCTCGCGTCGACGGAAGCGATCCAGCGCGAAATCAAGAAACATCTCGGCGTCGGCGCCGACACAATCGACACGCTACACGAGGAGAAATCGTTTCAGGTCATCGATGACAACATTGACGACACCAACCTCGACGCCGCCGCCGAAGACGAAGCCTCCATCATTCACTTTGTCAATCAGGTGTTGCGCGACGCGATCGATTTGCGGGCTTCAGACATCCATCTCGAACCGTTCGAAGACGAATTCCGTATTCGCTACCGCATCGACGGTGTGTTGCAGGAAATCCCTGTACCCGCGCAGCTCAAACGTTTCCAGCCCGCCATCGTCTCGCGTGTCAAAATCCTGAGTCACCTCAACATCGCGGAAAAACGGCTTCCCCAGGACGGCCGCATCAAGATCCGCATCGATGAAAGCGAAGTGGACATCCGCGTCTCCGTCATCCCGATGCTGCATGGCGAAGCGGTCGTCATGCGGTTGCTCCGTCAGAACGCGACCCTGCGCGGCATGAGCGAACTGGACATGGAAGAACGCGAACTAAAGAGCTTTCGACGAATCCTCCAGTTGCCGCACGGAATCATCCTCGTCACGGGCCCCACCGGCAGCGGCAAGACCTCGACGCTGTACACAGCACTGAATGAAATCAATGACGCCCTGCGCAAGATCATCACCATCGAAGACCCCATTGAATATCAGCTCAAGGGCGTCAACCAAATCCAGGTTTCGGAAAAGGCTGGTTTGACCTTTGCCCGCGGCCTGCGTTCGATTCTCCGTCACGATCCCGATGTCATTCTCATTGGCGAAATCCGCGATCAGGAAACGGCCCAAATTGCCGTCCAAGCGTCGTTGACCGGCCACCTGGTGTTCTCGACGTTGCACACCAACGATGCCCCCGGGGCATTGACCCGTCTCGTGGACATGGGAGTCGAGCCGTATCTCGTCGCCTCGTCGCTGGAAGCCGTGCTCGCGCAACGTCTCGTGCGCGTCCTGTGCACGCATTGTAAACAGGAAGACCGTTCGCCCACGGCGCAGGCGTTCAAGGCCAGCGTGGGGATTCCCGCCAACGTGGCGATCTTTCGCTCGATTGGCTGCCGTGAATGTCGTAACACCGGTTTCTACGGTCGCCACGCGATTTTTGAATGGATGGATACCGACGAAGACATCCGGCAATTGATCCTGAAGAGCGCATCCTCGGACCAGATACGCGACACGGCCCGCCGCGCCGGCATGCGCACGCTGGCCGAAGACGGCTGGCGTCTCGTGGCGCGCGGGATCACGACCGTCGAGGAAGTGTTGAGCGTGACCACCGCCAAGGAAGTGGCCCGCACAACCAAACAAGAATCATCGAACCCCGCTCCGGCGGCGACCCGAGTGGCAGGATAACTCCCCACCATGTCCACATTTCACTACAAGGCATTGCAAACCGATGGCGCCGTCGCCGAAGGTCAGTTGGAGGCCTCCGGCCGGCCCGACGCGTTTCGCCAGATGGAGGGGCTCGGCTTGCGCCCGGTCAGTCTTTCGGAAGGCGCGGCGACCGAGAAACAAACCGGACCGAGCCTCGGCAATGTCGGGGATATTTCATTCAAATTCCAGTCGCAGCGCGTTTCCGCAAAAGCATTGGAAAACTTCACGCGCCTGCTGTCCAGTTTGCTGGCCGCCGGGGTGTCGTTGAGCCGGGCGCTCGTCATCCTGTACTCGGAAGCCTCCACGCCGGCCGCGGCGGCGAAATGGAAAGAGATTCACGATCTGGTGATTGACGGCATGCCGCTGGCGGAAGCGATGGCCAAATCACCGGATGTTTTCCCGCGCGTGTATGTGGCGATGGTCCAAGCCGGCGAGACGGGCGGCTTTCTGGACGTGGTGCTGGCGCAAATCGCCGATTTTCAATCACGCGAAAAGGAACTGCGCTCGAAAGTGACGAGCGCCATGTTGTATCCGACCATCCTCCTCGTGCTCGCGCTCGGGGTGTTGACGTTTCTGCTCGTGTTCTTCGTCCCCAGCCTCCAGAAACTGTTCGGGGAATTCGGTGGTTCGCTCCCGATGCTGACGCAGATGGTCATTGCCGCCAGTCACATCGTGCGCTCGTATGGATTGTTCGTCCTCGCCGGCCTCGCCACAGGTGTATTCATGGTGCGCAACTGGTTCGCCTCGGAAAAAGGACGGCGCGTCTGGGAGGGAACGATCCTGCGCCTGCCGATGGTGGGACCGCTGGTCGCGGAATTCGCCATGGCGCGCTTTTGCCGGATGCTGGGCACATTGCTCGGTGCCGGCGTGCCGCTCGTGCAGGGGCTGAACGTTGCGCGGAAATCCATCGGCAACCAGATTCTTGTCGACGCGGTTTCCACGTCGATCGAGAAGGTGCAGGAAGGCGAGCGCCTCGGGCAAAGCCTGGCAAAGTGTCGTGGATTGTTTCCCAGTTCCGTGCTGGAAATGATTTCCGTCGCCGAGGAAAGCGGACGGTTGGACACGGAATTGGTCCGGGTTGCGAATGTGACCGAGGGCGACCTGGACCGGCAATTGAAAACCGCGGTTGCCTTTGCGGAACCGCTGATGCTGTTTCTCATCGCGGGATTCATCGGCACCATCTTTATCGGGATGCTGTTGCCGATCTTCACCATGCAACAATACATCAAATAACCCCCATACTATTATGAAGAACATCTCTCGTACATTCACTCGCGTTCGCCGGGAGCAAAGCGCGTTCACCTTGGTCGAATTGCTGCTCGTGCTGGTTATTCTCGGCACGCTGGCGGCCATCGTTCTCCCGAAATTCTCCGGCGTGTCCCAGCGCGGTAAGGTGACAGCCGCCGCCACGCAGATCTCCGTGTTCAAGACCGCACTGGACGCGTTTGAGGTCGACATGGGGTATTACCCGAAGGGCCGGAACGGGTTGATGGATTTGATTCAGCAACCGCGGGACGGTGCCAACTGGCACGGGCCGTATCTACAAAGCGACTCGATTCCGAAAGACCCGTGGCTCAACGATTACTTGTATGAGTGCCCCGGCAAACATAATCCCAGTTCCTACGATATATCGTCGGCAGGGCCGGACGGTCGTTTCGGGACCGACGACGACATCTGCAATTGGACACTGCGTAAATGAACCTGCTGACCGTAAACGTGAACACCGGAAACATTCGATCGGTGTTTACCCGCCGCGGCGGGTTTACGTTGATCGAACTGGTTTTGGTGATGGCATTGCTGGTCGTCGCGATTTCCGTGACGGCACCGGTGCTGTCGCGTTTTTTCCACGGTCGCGCGCTGGATTCCGAGGCGCGACGGTTGTTGTCCCTGACGCGGGCGGGACAAAGCCGGGCGGTATCCGAGGGAACACCAGCGTTGCTGTGGATCGATGCGCCACAGCACGAGTACGGATTGGAGTTGGAAAGCGCGTCCCGCACGGGCGATCCCCGGGCGGAGAATTTCACCGTGGCGGACGGCCTGCAGGTGGACGCGGTCAACGCCGCGCCGATTTCGGTTGGCGGACGGAAGTTGCCTGCGGTCCGCTTCCAGCCGGATGGTACGATTGACGATTCCAGCCCGTCGGCCCTGCGACTCGCGGGGGCGGACGGGTCGATCCTCTGGCTGGTGGAAGAAACCAATCACATGACCTATGCGATTCAGACTGTCAACCAGTAGGAAGCCATCCACGCGGGGCGCGGAAGCCGGCTTCACGCTCGCCGAAGTGCTGGCGGCGATGATGTTCATGGCCATTGTGATTCCGGTGGCGGTTGACGGGCTGCGCATTGCCAGCGCCGCGGGCGAACTCGCTGTGCACAAGGCGGAAGCCGCGCGCGTGGCCGAACGCGAGCTGAACGAGATCGCCGTGACAGCGACCGGGGGGATTACCGCTCAGAACGGCACCGTTCAAGAGGGTGGACACAGCTACCAGTGGAAGTTGCACAGCGAGCTTTGGCCGCGGGATTCGATGCAACTCCTGACCATGGAAGTAACCTTTACCTCGCGCGACCGGGCGTATTCGACGCGCCTGAGCACATTGGTGAACCTGCCGCAGCAATGAAAATGAACCGTCCGGCACAACCAAATCGCCGCCGACTTGCCCACAAGGGGGGATTTACCTTGATGGAGTTGATGTTGGCCATGGGAGTTTGCGCCATCGTATTGGCCGCGATCAACGGCGTGTTCTTTGGCGCGTTGCGTCTGCGCGAGGCGACGATTCGGGCGGTGGATGAATCCGAGCCCGCGCAACTGGCGCTGACCACGATGCGTGGTGATTTGCAGTCGGCGATGTCGCCGACAACCAACGGCGTGATGGCGGGTGATTTCCGTGTGGGGGACATCACCAGCGCCGGGCTGAATCAGAACGTGTCCATCGAGTTGCACACCACGACCGGCGCGCTCCACGAAAACGAGCCTTGGGGCGATGTCCAGTGCGTTACGTATGAGCTCCGGCCATCGGCCGGCGGCGCGGGAAACCAAGGCCAGGATTTGGTCCGCAGCGTCACCCGGAATCTTCTCGCGACGATCACTCCGGTGCCCGAAGACCAGTGGATCCTGGGCCACGTGCAAAGCCTGACGTTCGATTGTTACGACGGCACACAATGGCGCAATTCCTGGGATACGACGGTGTCAGACACCAATTTGCCAATAGCCGTCCGTGTCACCATCCAATTGGCGGGAGAGGGTGCCGGTGACCCGCGCGCCCGCGAACCGATCGTTCTGACGGTTCCGATTGATTCCCAATCGCGCACCAACCAGGTACCCACCAGCGGAAGCTAAACGAAATGACACGTCGCTGCCCACAACACGTTGGTCAAACGCAAGCCGCCGATTCTCGCGGAGGCTCGGTGCTGGTCATCGTCCTGTGGATCACGCTGGGGCTGGTCAGTATTGCGCTGTATTTTGCGAACTCGATGGCCATGGAGTTACGGGCGTCGGACAATCGGGCGAGCGCTGTCGCAGCCGATCAGGCCATTGAAGGCGCGGCGCGCTATGTCGAGTATGTTCTCACCACCTATGCTACGAACGGGGTCATGCCCGACCTCACCGAGTATCAGGCAGAAGCCGTGCCGGTCGGAGACGCGCACTTCTGGATCATCGGACGGGACAACGGGTATCCCGTGACGCACCCCGATCGGGTGGCCTTCGGTTTGGTGGATGAGTCGTCAAAGTTGAACCTCAACACCGCGTCCACCAACACGCTCGGGATGCTGCCGCGGATGACATCGGATGTGGTCAACGGGATCCTCGATTGGCGCAACCCGAACAGCAATGGCGGGACTGAGCTGTACTACGCGATGGCGCAGCCACCGTATCAACGCAAAGGCGCGCCATTCGAGACGGTCGATGAACTGCGGCTGGTGTATGGCACGACGATGGACATCCTCGTTGGCGACGACCTGAATCGGAACGGGGTTCTAGACTCGAGCGAACCGGATGAGGACGGGAATGGCCAGGTCGACCCGGGGATTATCGAGTATCTCACGGTGTACAGCCGCGAGCCGAACGCGCACAGCGACGGCACCCAGCTCGTCAATATCAACAATCAAACGCAACTCCGAACGCTGTTGCAGAGTAACTTTGGCGGGGGACGCGCCAATCAAGTCATGAGCCGCCTTGGGTTTGGGACGGCCACGCGTCCGGGGACAACCAACGCCCCCGCGAGAGGGGCTGTCGTCACCCTGAATGGATTGCTCCAGTTCTATCTCCGCAGCGGATTAAGCGAGACCGAATTCCAGCAAATCTATCCGGATATCGCCGTCGGCGGCGCACCGTACACGCAGGGCCGCGTGAACATCAACACCGCCAGCGCGACCGTGCTGTCCTGTCTGCCGGGAATGGATATAAACAGCGCGCAGCAAGTGGTCAGCTATCGGCAGTCGAATCCCAACAACCTCGGGTCGATCGCCTGGATCGTGGATGCACTGGGAAGAGGGAGCACGCCAATCCTGGGCCTGGAGACGGGCGATTACATTACTACGCGCAGCTTTCAGTTCACGGCGGATATTGCGGCGGTCGGCGCATACGGACGTGGTTATCGTCGGGTGAAATTCATTTTCGACATCAGCGACGGCACCGCCAGGATCCTCTATCGACAGGATCTCACCCGACTCGGGTGGGCGCTCGGCCAGGATGTCCGCCAGCGGATATCGGGCCAGGAGGCGTCATAATGGACTGGCTTGATTGGAAATCGTGGAAGCGGCAGGGCCATTCCTCTGTGTTGGCATTGTCGCTGGACGGTGGTCGTTTGGAGGGGATTGTGTTGCGGCGCACCAACGGCTCGCTGCAAGCGCGGCAGTCGTTCTCGGAAGCTTTATCGCTCGATCCGCTGACGGCGGATCCCGAACTCATGGGGCGAGAAGTTCGCAATCACCTGGATGCCGCCGGCGTGCGGGAGCGGCATTGCGTTGTCTGTGTGCCGTTGAAATGGGCACTGGTCGTGCATGTGGATTTGCCCGAATTACCCGAGGCGGACGTGGCCAGCTTCCTACAGATCGAAGCGGAGCGCGGGTTCCCCTGCGATGTCGCCACGTTGCGGTTGGCCACCTCGCGGTGGCAGGCGGCGTCCGGAAAGCAGTATGCGACGTTGATTGGGATTCCCGAGAACCATCTCGCCCTGCTGGAGCGGGTCCTTCTGGGAGCCAGACTAAAGGCGGTCAGTTTCTCCCTTGGCATCACCGCTCTCCAACCTCCCGACGTTAAGTCCGCCGACGGCGTCTTGGCGCTGGCCATTGGAGAAGACAACATTGATTTGCAAATTACCTGCGGCGGTGGCGTGGGCGCATTGCGGGCGTTGGAAGGCGCGCTGGAAATCGAAGGCACTCGCAAACTTCTCCATTCGGACGTCGTAGCGCGCGAGACGCGCATTACCCTCGGTCAGTTGCCGTCGGAATTCCGCGAAACCGTCCGTAGCGTTAGTCTCTTTGGCCCGGCCGACATTGCCGGGGAACTGGCCAGCGAAATCGAGGCGCCACTGGCCGCAATGGGACTGACCGTGGAATTGGTCACGGCGTATTCACCCGGAGAACTTGGCGTCGAGCTTCCCACAGGAGCAACGGTTTCCCGGGCGTTCAGCTTCGGAGCGCGTTATCTGACGCGCCAGGGTGCGCCATTTGAATTTCTGCCGCCCAAAATTGCGCCGTGGCAGCGACTGGCGGCACGCTATTCCTCCAGCCGACTTCGCATGGCGGGAGCCACCACGGGCGCGGTGGCGCTCTTGGTGGCAGGAGTGTTTTTGATTCAACAATGGCAACTCACCCGGCTGCGCTCGCGCTGGGGGGCCATGTCGCAGAAGGTGGAAGAACTCGACGGCTTGCAACAGCAGATCCGGCAGTATCGCCCCTGGTTTGACCGGTCCTTCCCCAGCTTGAGCGTGCTGCGCGAGCTGACGCTGGCGTTTCCCGAAGACGGGGTCGTCTCGGCCAAGACCGTGGAAATCCGCGACGCCAACACGGTGACCTGTTCGGGTACGGCGCGGGACAACACCGTATTATTGAGGACGTTGACCCAGTTGCGCTCTACAAGCGGGGTGACCGGTCTGAAGGTGGACCAGATCCGCGGCAAAGCCCCGATGCAGTTCACGTTCGATTTTCAATGGGGCGAAGGAGGGGGCCATGCGAATTAGCCAGCGCCAACGACTCCTGGCGATCCTCGCTATTTCGGGTCTCGGCCTCCTGATTTCCGACTGGTTTGTGTTCACGCCGCTGACGCACCTCTGGCAGGCGCGCTCGAAGAAAATCGCCGAACTCCGTCAGGAGATTGCCCAAGGGTCGTCGTTACTGCAACGGGAACAACTCATTCGCCGTCGCTGGGATGAAATGCGGACGAACATGCTGACGAACAACCCCTCGCTGGCCGAGCAGCAGATGCTCAAGGCAGTTGATACGTGGTCGCAACAAAGCCGGGTGAGCGTTACGTCGATTACGCCTCAATGGAAACATGACGCCGACGATTATATGACGCTCGAGTGTCGCGTGGATGCCACGGGCGACATGGCGACGCTGGCGCAATTCCTGTACGCCGTCGAAAAGGGACCGATGGCCTTAAAGGTGGTATCGGCGGAGTTGAGTTCACACGACACCATCGGCCAGCAGTTGAGCCTCGCGCTCGAAGTCAGCGGTCTTATCCTGACACCGCAAACCCAATGAACTGGAAACCGACAATTATCCGAATGGCGTTCCGCGCGTGGAAGATCCTCGTGATCGCCGTGCTGGTGATCACCAACGGCTTCGCTGCCCGGGCGCAGCAGACGAACCGCACGGGCCGGGTGGACTTCTCGAATTTCCAAGTCATCAGTGAGAGGAATATCTTCAACCCGAACCGCACCGCGCGGCATCGGGGCGGGGGCCGCCCGCAACCTGTGGCGGATGCATTTTCCCTGGTGGGCACGATGAGCTACGCGAAAGGGACATTCGCGTTTTTCGACGGCACGACTTCCGAATACCGAAAAGCCCTGCGAAACACCGGCACGATTGCCGGCTACAAGGTGACGGACATCACTCCGACCAGTGTGAAGCTGACCAACGGGGATAAACAGTTGATTATGAAGATTGGGACACAAATGCGGCGGGAGGAAAAAGGACTCTGGCAATTGGTGGCCAGTAGTGAATTGCCAGCCGACGCGACGGAAACCTTGGATTCGGCGTCGGTCGAGCCGGCCGGCAACGATTCCAGTACCGAGGGCAACGATGTGCTCAAACGACTTATGCAACGGAGGGAACAAGAATTACAATGAGAACCACGATCTTTCGCATTCTGGCAACGGTCGGTCTGTGTGGCAGGCTGCTGACAGCGCACGCACAGACCGGGCAGTCGCCGGCTCCCGAACCACAGCTGGCCGACAGCATGAGCAACAGCGTGCCCGCGCAAGCGGAACCTTCCGCTGCCGCGCTGCAACAGGATGAAGCGCTGGCTTCAGAAGCGGAGCAGAGCATGACGGCTCCACCGGCGCCGGCCCAACCCGAGCCCGCAACGGTGAATTCATCCACCGCCGCGGAAACCAGCGCCGGGGAGCAGGCCGCTTCTCCGACTGCAACCACGTCTGAAGACACGGGTGTCGGAAAGGGGTTGTACCTGAATTTTCACAACGCGCCGATCGATCTGGTGTTGAATTATCTGAGCGACGCAGCCGGGTTCATCATCGAAGTGGACACCCCCGTGAAGGGCAAGGTGGATGTGTGGAGCACCCATCCGGTGACGAAGGACGAGGCGGTGGATCTGTTGAACTCGATGCTCAACAAGAATGGCTACGCCGCCATTCGAAACGGGAGAATGTTGACCATCATCGGCAAGGACGAAGCGATTCATGGCGATATTCCGGTGAAGACCGGCAACGACCCCGGAGCCATTCCAAAGAACGATGAAATCGTCACGCAGATCATTCCCATCCGGTTCGTGGAGGCGGAGCAACTGGTGAAGGACCTGTCGCCGATGGTGTCCTCACATGCGACCATCGTCGCCAATGAAGCCGGCAACTCCATCGCGGTGACAGATACGCAGGCCAATATCCGGCATCTGGTGGAGATCATCAAAGCGATCGATTCGAGCGCCGAGGATGAGACCGAATTGCGCGTGTTTCACTTGAAACACCACGACCCGACCGAGATTGCCAACCTGTTGACCGGGCTCTTTTCCGGACAGGGTAATACGAGCGGCAGCCAGACCCCGATACGGTTCGGCGGCCCTGGCGGCCCCGGCGGCTTCGGGGGATTTGGCGGTGGCGGCTTCGGTGGGTTTGCCGCACGTGCAGCGGCGGCCCAGGCGGCGGCCAATACCCCCGCCAACGGTCAAGCGGCGCGGATTAAGAAACGGCAGGAGGTTGTTGCTGTGGCCGATCCGCGCACGTCTTCCGTGGCGGTCACGGCTTCGAAGGATTTAATGGATCAAATCGCGAAGATGATCGAGCAACTCGATCAGGATTCGCCACGGGTGCCGCATGTGAGCGTCGTGCATCTGGAGAATGCGGATCCACAGCAGGTGGAGCAGGTGTTGCAAGACATGTTCCAGAGCAGCCAGACGTCGCGCAGCAGCTCGACGCAGGTCAGTCCGCTGCAAAATCGAATTCAACAGAATGCCGGCACCACGACCTCCAGCACGGGAATGGGAAGCTCAGGCCTGGGAACGTCGCGGAGCGGACTCGGAGGAACTTCGTTTTGACGAGCGTGTAATCGCAAGGAACCTATGAACACCAAATTCTTGAAATCGAAAGGCTGGCTCGCACTCGTTCTTGGCCTTTGTCTGTGCGCGCCAAACAGAATCCACGCCCAACAGCAGGCGCAGCGCCCCGGCGGCGCCGGGGGCGGTTTCGGTGGCTTCGGCGGCGGGGCCGCCAATCGTAGCGGCTCAACCACCGGTAGCCAGCAGTACAACGCCAACGGCACGGTGGGCAACGCCACGATTTCGTACGATCCGGATACGCACAACATTACAATCATGGCCGACGACGATACCACGCGAAATATCAGTGCCGTCATTTCCAACCTGGACCGTCCGCAACCCCAAGTCCTGATCAAAGTCGTGTTCCTGCAGGTCACGCACAGCGACGCGACAGACATTGGCGTGGAAGGCGGCTGGATGAAGGGAATTAGCGCCTCCATGACGGGACAAGTGGCCAATTCGTTCGGCCTGTCGTCGCTCGCTTCCGGTACGGGGTCAAATGCTCCCACGCTCAACGCGTTCGGGCTGCCGGTGTCGAGTTTTTCTCAGATCGCGCCGTTCGCGGCCGGCGCGGGCGCCGGGATGTATCAAATCCTCGGAAACGATTTTCAGGCGACGTTGCGGGCCATCGCGCAAGCGGGAAAGGCCGAGGTGCTTTCTCGTCCGTCCATTCTGGCCCGGAACAACCAGCCGGCCAGCGTCGTTGTCGGGCAATATGTCCCCTTGATCACCAGCGTCAGCTACAACTCGATCTCCGGCGCACCGATCAACTCCGTAACGTACACGGATGTAGGGATCATTTTGACCGTAACGCCCTATATCACCAGCGACGGGTTGGTCGAGATGATCGTCGCGCCGCAGACGTCATCCATTGACCCGACTCTGACGGTTCCCATCGCCCAAGGGGTCAACGCACCGGTCATTGACACGGTTGCTGCCAACACCGTGGCCATCACACCCAACGGGCAAACCGTTGTCATCGGCGGCCTGATGCAGCGTGACAAGTCTTCCTCCGAGCAGAAAATTCCGATCCTCGGGGACATCCCGTTCCTCGGGAATGTTTTCAAGCGGAGGGTCGCCAGCAACTCCCGTGAGGAGCTCTTGATTTTTCTGACACCGTACGTGATCCAGGCGCCGACGCAATTGGCCGCGTTCTCTGCCAATGAAAAGGCGCATGGATTGATTCCCAAGTCGTATTCCGAGCAGGAATTGGATAGATTTCTCGACAAGGTGCCGACAAAACAATCGAAAGGCGGAAGATCCGGCTCCTCCGCCACGGTTCAGTAACCAAAGCCATATGGAACGCCCCCCATGGACATAGGCCGCCGTAGCACGTTGCTCTATGGATTGCTGTTGGCTGCGTGGGGATTGGTCCTGGCGTGGCAGACGGCCGAGCATTTCCGCGTGCGTCGCGCGGCACGGGCGCAGTTAATCTATCGGGCCCAGGACATTTCCACGACACTGGGCATCGTGCTCCGCTCGCAGCGCCGGTTTGGGGTCCTTTCCAAAGAGCGGTTGGAATCCGCCCTGCACGATCTGGTCAGGCCCGGTGAACTCAAGGGAATCGCCTTGCTCAATGCCGCCGGAGACGTGGTGGCGTCGGCGGGTGTGCTCGGGGATTTCCAAACCAAAGGGGTCGAGGGACCGGCCGAGCGCTGGAACAAGCAAACCGTTACGTTGATGAACCTGGTGGATCTGGGCACGAACGTGACCCAGGACATCGAGAGCAGCCGGCCGCCGATCGTGTTGACCCGGGAAGAATTCTTCCGTCCATCCGATACCAACCGGTTTGCCGTAGGCCCGCCGCCAGAGCCGCCGCCGCCGCCGCCATCGGAAGAGGAATCAAACCGCGCCGGCACGGCGACCAACGAGGTTGCGGGACCGCCACCGTCGGGTTCTTCCACGAACAGGCCTTGGTTCCGCGGTGGACCGGGCCGACCCCGCTTTACGCGTCCGCCCTGGATGAGCGAGGAAGTCTACAATGCAATGCTGCAAAAACAGGGTGTGCGCAGTTTTGTGATCGTCATGTCCACCCAACCCGTGCTGGCCGCGAGTCGGCAGGATCTCTGGCTGCGATGCATCATTGCGTTGCTGGCCACGGTTTCGGTTGTTGGCTCGGGACTGGCCTGGCGTAATCTCACCAAGTCTTCCGAGCTCCAACTGCGGCTGGTGCGCGCCAGTGAATTGACCACCCATCTCAAGGAAATGAATCTCGCCGCCGCCGGCCTCGCTCATGAAACGCGCAACCCGCTCAACATCATCCGTGGACTGGCCCAGATGATTTCCAAGCAGGGCGACGCACCGGCAGAAATCCGCGAGAAATCGCGCGCCATCGTCGACGAGGCGGACAAAGTCACCGTGCAATTGAACGAGTTCATCAACTACTCTCGTCCCCGCGAAGTGCGGCGCAGCGTGCTGGCGCTTTCGTCGGTGGTGAATGAAGTGGTCCACACGTTGGGATACGACATCGAGGAGAAACAGGTCCAGGTCGAAATCAAGGGCGAGGCCTTGTCGATTGAGGCGGACGAACAACTGCTGCGCCAGGCGCTGTTCAATCTGCTCCTGAACGCCATTCAGGCGGTCGGCGCCGGCGGCTTTATTCAGGTCGTCATGGCGCGACAGAACGCCTCGGAATCTGTGTTGGAGATTCGCGATAACGGGCCGGGCGTGCCGGCGGAACAACGGAAAGAGATCTTCAAACCCTATTTTACCACGCAACCGAAGGGAACCGGGCTCGGGCTGACGGTTGTTCAGCAAATTGTGCACGCCCACGGCTGGGAAATTGAATGCCTTCCCAACGAACCGAAAGGTGCTATCTTCCGTGTGGCACACGTGAAACTCGCGGGAAAGAATTGAAAACGGCGGCATCAGGCACCCCATCAACCGCGCGGATCCTGATTGTGGATGATGACGCGGGCCAACGGAGCCTGCTGGACACGTTTTTGCGGAGCCAGGGGTTCGAGACCACGGTTGTGGAATCCGGCGAGCGCGCCTTGGAGGTGTTGCGCGACGGCAACATTACCATGATGGTGTCCGATGTGCGCATGCCCGGCCTCACCGGTCTGGAAACACTGCGCCGGGCCCGCCAGATCAACGCCACGCTGCCGGTCCTGCTCGTCACCGCTTATGCCGACATTCGCGAAGCGGTCGGTGCCATGCGCGACGGCGCGGTAAATTATCTCGCTAAGCCCATCGATCTCGATGAATTGCTCACATCGGTCCAGCAGGCCACCGGCATCTCCAAGTCCACACCGCTGCGCTACGATGAGAATCGGCAATTGCCCGGGTACGTCGTCGCCAAAAGCCCGCTGATGGCGGCCCTCTTTCGGGATGTTTCCCTGGTCGCGCCTTCGGACACGCGGGTGCTGATTACCGGCGAGAGCGGAGTCGGCAAGGAAGTCGTGGCCGACGTCATTCACGCGTGGAGCGCCCGATCCGCCGGGCCGCTGGTGAAAGTGAATTGCGCGGCGATTCCAGAGTCTCTGCTGGAAAGCGAGCTGTTCGGGCACGAGCGGGGCTCGTTCACCGGCGCGCACGCGCAACGCATCGGCCGGTTCGAAGAAGCCAACGACGGCACGATCTTTCTCGACGAAATCGCCGAGATGACCCAGCAGCTCCAGGCGAAACTCCTTCGCGTGACCCAGGACGGACGGTTTCAGCGCGTTGGTTCCAACCGCGAGATTCAGACGAACGCGAGGATTCTCGCCGCCAGCAATCACAACCTCGATGAAGAGGTCAAGAACAACCGGTTTCGCGAAGACCTGTTCTATCGGTTGAACGTGGTCGAGCTGAACGTTCCGCCCCTGCGCGAGCGACGCGAGGACATTCTCCCGCTGGCCGGGTTGTTCATCACGGAATTCGCCAAAGGTCGCGCGCGATTTTCAGAAACAGTCACGGCCTGTCTGGAGGGTTATTCCTGGCCGGGCAACGTGCGCGAATTGCGTAATGCCATGGAGCGGGCCGTCCTGCTTTCCCGCAGTGAACTCATCCTGCCCGAACACCTTCCCGCGCGTGTGCGCGAGGCCGCCGGTCGCCCGGGCGCCGCCGCATCCGCCAACGCCGGGCAACTGGAACAGGTCGAGCGCGAAGCCATTCTGCAGGCGTTGCGCAACCACAACTTCAATCGGACGGAGACGGCGAAAGCGCTCGGCATCAGCCGTCGCGCGCTTCTCTACAAACTCCAGCACTTCCAACAACTGGGCTACGAGATCAACCCATCCTGACGGGCGGGGCGGCGGCGGCAACCCGAATCGGCTGCCGGCCGGATTCTCATTTGCTCCGGCGTCTTCGCGAGCTAGACTTCCGCGGTCGAAAGTCCGCTGACGGAGAAGGCATGATCGAATACACGATTGATGCGGCCCAACGCTTGATACGGGTTCAGATGAGTGGAGCGAATACACCCGCCGACCTGTTGCAGCACTTCTCCGACCTCAGCGCCGATTCCGAATTTGACGCGACGTTCAATACCCTGTTCCGCATTACCCAGGATGCGACGCTGCAAACCACCCTGTTTGACGGTCTGCTGAACACGCTTCTCGAACAATGGCAGGGACGATGGAAACACGTAAAATGGGCGGTCCTATCGTCCAGCCGCATTCAACTCGCACTGGCCAAACTCGTGACTGACAACGTCAACTTCCAGTCCGTCGAACTGCGGTTTTTTGACGATGAAGACAGTGCGGTGAAGTGGCTTAACTCGGGTACGGGCGCCGCGTAATTCTGACCTTCCGTCGATCTGATCTGTTACGATGGTCGCGCGGCTCCCCGATGCACCCGCCGGCACGGGTCAGCGCGGCGGCTATGGCGAAGTTGCGGCTCCCATGAACTTGCCGCTTTTCCAAACGCCTTCTTCGACCTTGCCGTCCCGGTAGGTCATCTTCCCGTGCCCGTCCATCTCCCCCTGACGGAACTGGCCGACATAGTTGCCGCCACCGGAATACGTCAGAGTCCCCTGACCGTCGTACTGGCCGTTCTTGGACTCGCCCACGTACCTGCGTCCATCTGGATACGTGTAGGTCCCCTGGCCACTCGACAGGTCATTCTTGAACTCTCCAACGTATGTCAACCCGTTCGGCCATGTGAGCGTCCCCTGGCCATTCACTTTGCCATCCTGAAACTCCCCGACATACTTGCGTCCGTCTGGAAGCGTGAACGTCCCCTGGCCGTTCGGCTTGGCGTCCTTGAACTCTCCCACATACTTCCGTCCATCGGGCCACGTGTACGTCCCCTGGCCGTTCGGCTTGCCATCCTGAAACTCGCCTACGTACTTGCGTCCATCGGCGAATGTGAACGTCCCTCGACCACTCGGCGCGCCGTCCTTTATCTCCCCGACGTACTTCGACCCGTCGGGCCATCGAAGTTTTTGTTGACCATTTCGGTCGCCGCATCCGGAAGAGAACAGGGACAGCATTGAGAGCGAGATCGCTGCCGCAAGAAACAGGCTTGGTCGTTTCATCGTTGGCTCTGGATCGGACTGATTCTCCTTATCGCTTCTACCACTGCCTCGGCTTGGCTGCAAGATGGATGGTACCGCCTTGCCCAAGGACCGATGGTCGTGCTGTTCGCTTCGCGCGCAGACCGGCCGGTCGCCCCGGCCAGCAATCCTCACGGACTGCCCGGCCCAAACGAACCCAAAACGAACCCAATTCCGGACAAACGAAGCCAAGCGACAAATTGGCGCACTTGATCTGCTAACCCGCTGCCCACCAAGCCAATCCACAAGCACGCCCACCCGGGAAAATTGGCTTCGTTTGGCAGAATTACACATTTACGGCCCCCCCCTCTGGCAGCGTCGGTCATCCCGTCGCCCGTGTAGCTGCGCTTCTACGAAGCGCAGGCCCGGCAACCACCGTCCCGCCATCACACGCCGACCGCTTTCCCCCTCATCCCTTATGTCAAAGATCAAACAACGCCCCGACTCTACCACCACTTCCCGTCTGCGTCCAGCAAAATTATCAAGCACCGATAACCGTCCATGCTCCCCCACGGGAGGCCGCCTCGTAGTGCCTTGGCGGCAAACCGCCGGCCGTTGGCAGGGATGGCTTTCCGAGCCGTCCTCAACCTTACCCCTCTTGTGCGAGATTGTGGACCCTGCCGTGCCGACGTGACGCAGATGGGGGACCCCTTGCTGCGGTGGTGGGCCGTCGAGGCCCATGGGGAGCCCAATAGGTGGTCTGTCCGGCGGTGTCGGGCATCCCGCATGTGTGGACAGCGGACAAGCCCTTACGGTTTTTCGTTCGACAATGCGCGTGTGTTCGACTGGCGAAGTGTATAAGATGACTTCCGTCAGATGACGTTTTTGCGACAACGTTACACGCGGCTGGTCGGTGTGGCACAATGAAAAACGCATGGATCTCACTGGCCGCAGTGTGCGCGCTGGTCGTCGGGGTGTATGCGTATACGGCCCACTCGGGCTTTTTGGTATCGACGAGTCTGAACCCTGCTGACAGTTACTACAATTTGTTAATACAGGGTTTTCGGGCGGGCCAGCTCAGCCTGAAAAAAGAGTTGCCGCCCGGGTTCGCGCAACTCGCCGACCCCTATGATCGGACGGCCAACACCCGCTATGGGGTGCTCGACCTGAGTTATTACAAAGGGAGGTTTCACCTTTATTTTGGGGTTACGCCCGCCGTAGTGCTTTTCTGGCCGTATGTGGCTTTGACCGGCCATTATCTGCTTCAAAAAGACGCGGTCGTGATTTTTTGCGTGGTCGGTTTCCTGGTCAGCGTGGGTCTGGTGTGGGCGATGTGGCGGCGCTACTTTGCCGAAGTCAACGTGGCGGTGGTGGCGGCCGGTGCAGTCGCATTGGGTTTGGCCACGTTCACGCCGGTGCTGTTAGCGCGGAGTGATGTGTACGAGGTGTCGATCGGTTGCGGGTATGCGCTGACGATGCTGGCCCTGGCGGCGATGTGGAAGGCGGTGCATGAGCCGGAGCGACGATGCTGGTGGCTGGCAGCGGCCAGTCTGGCCTACGGGCTGGCAGTGGGGGCGCGGCCTTCGTTGCTGTTCGGTGCAGTCATCCTGCTGGCGCCGGTGGTCCAGACGTGGCGTGAGCGCCGGAGAGTCTGGGCTCCGTTACTGGCGGCGACCGCCCCGATCATCCTCATCGGGCTCGGACTGATGTTCTACAACGCCCTGCGATTCAACAATCCATTTGAATTCGGCGGGCACTACCAGTTGGCCGGACAACGGCTGTTTACGCAGCAATTCTTCAGTCTGCGTTATTTATGGTTCAATTTCCGGGTCCTTTTTCTAGAGCCGGCGCACTGGAGCGGTCGATCTCCCTTCGTACATGACATCACCTTGCCGCCCTTGCCGGTGGGCCATGGGCGGGTGGAGCATCCGTTTGGCGTGTTGACCAACGTCCCGCTGGTGTGGCTGGCGCTGGCCGTGCCGCTGGCGTGGCGCGGTCGTTCAGCGGACGTGCGTTCCACCTTGTGCGGATTCCTGGCGGCGGTCGGAATCCTTTTCGGGATTTGCGCACTGATCCTGTGCCTCTTCTTTGCCGTCTGCACCCGCTATGAGGCGGAGTTCCTGCCCGCGTTGGTGCTGCTGGCCGTGGTTGGCATCCTCGGATTGGAGCGCACGCTGGCCCCGACCCCGGAATCGGGGCAGGCTGGTCGGCCCCGACATCAGATGTCGGGGCGGGCAGTGCGCTGGGGCTGGGGCCTGCTACTGGGTTTCTCGGTGGTATTTAACCTGTTAGCGAGCGTCGAGTATTGCGCCGAGGCGGATTGCAATTATGCAGTTGCCCTGCAACAACTGGGCAAGGTGCCAGAAGCAATTGTGCACTACGAGCAGGCGCTACGGCTCAATCCCGATTACGCCGAGGCGCACAACAATCTGGGAAATGCGCTGCTGCAAACAGGTAAGATCGGGGAAGCCATTCCACAGTGCGAGCAGGCCCTGCGGATCAGGCCTGATTATGCTGAGGCACACAATAATCTGGGGATCGCCTTGATGGGACAAGGCAGGCTGCCGGAGGCCATCGGCCACTACGAGCAGGCGCTACATCTCGAGCCCAACTACGCTGACCCGCACTACAACCTGGGGCTGGCCTTGATTCAGGCAGGCAAGGTAGAGGAGGCGATCGGCCACTACGAACAGGCGCTACGTCTCAAGCCCGATAACGCCGAGGCGCACAACAGCTTGGGGAACGCCTTGATTCAGACAGGCAAGGCGCCGGAGGCGATCAGTCATTGGGAGCAGGCGGTGCGGATCAAGCCTGATTTTGCCGACGCACACTACAACCTGGGGCTGGCCTTGATTCAGGCAGGCAAGGTGCAGGAGGCGATCGAGCAATATGAGCAGGCGTTGCGGCTCAAGCCCGATAACGCCGAGGCGCACTACAACCTGGGGAACGTCTTGATTCAGGCAGGCAAGGTGCAAGAGGCGATCAGTCATTGGGAGCAGGCGCTACGGATCAAGCCCGATTTGGCCGAGGCGCGCAACAACCTCGGGACCGCTTTGTATCAGACCGGCAAGTTGCAGGAGGCAATCGGCCATTACGAGCAGGCACTGCGGGTCAAACCAGGATATGCCGACGCGCACTACAATCTGGGGAACGCCTTGATTCAGGCAGGCAAGGTACAGGAGGCCATTCAGCATTACGAGCAGGCCCTACGCATCAAGCCCGATTTCACCCAAGCGCAGACCGCGCTCGCGCGACTGCAAGCTAGCCACTAAGTGGCACCCCTCGGAGCCCCAATCCGCAAGTTTCGCAAATCGTCCAAAGCAGAGAGCCGTGTTGGACGGTTTGCCATGGTTGTTCTTCGCGCGTCGCGCAGTTGGTCGCCATGCGGTAAGCGGAGAGCGGCGACGGGGTTGACGCACACGCCGCGCCTCCTCCTGCCTTCTTCGTGTGCTTCGTGACTTCGTGGTGAAGATTCGTCCGATCCGTGTGAATCTGTGGCTCGCTCTTCTGTCTCCTGAATTCTGGCTCCCCGCCCCGAGGGCTTTCGGGGCTGAATTCTACCCCTCAGTTGTCGAAACCAAGTGGCGGGGTTAATCGGAATCGTATTGACACATCATCCGCCGTGCGACAAAGGGAGGGAGTGAAACGGAGCTTCCCCGGTGGGACTGAAGGCCAGGACCAATTGAAACATCTCTGCTTGCTGTTCCGGTCCAATGTCTTACGCATTGCTGTCGTTGCGCTATATTGTGTGGCCGCCGGGGCCGGCGCAATGACCCAGGACCAGTTGTCGGTCACGTCGCCGTTGCCATACTGTCCGATCCTCACCCCGGACGATCGCATCATAGTCTTCGCGCCGCACCCGGATGACGAGTCGCTCGGCTGCGGCGGCATCATCCAACAGGCGGTGGCCATGAAACTGCCCGTGCGGATTGTCTGGCTCACGTATGGCGATAACAATGAATGGTCGTTCTTCCTGTATCGCCGGCATATCGTGGTGATGCCGGAAGCGGTTCGGCTGATGGGCGAAGTACGCCACCAGGAAGCCCTCGCCGCCGCCAAAATCCTCGGCGTGGACTCGCATCAACTGGCCTTTCTCGGCTACCCGGATTTCGGCACGCTGACCATCTGGTATCGGCACTGGGGCAACCGCCCGCCGTTCGAGAGCATGCTCACCAAGGTCACCAAAGTGCCCTACCGCGACGCCTATCGTCCCGACGCACCGTACACGGGGGAGAACATCCTTCGCGACATCGAGGCGAACCTGCGCGAGTTCAAACCCACCAAGGTCTTCGTCTCTCATCCCTCGGACCGCAATGTCGACCATCAGGCATTGTACGTGTTCACCCGCGTGGCCTTGTGGGACCTCGAAAGCCGGATCCATCCCGAAGTCTATCCCTACCTCGTCCATTTCGCGCACTGGCCTTTGCCGCGCGGACTGCAGCCGAGGCGGCCCACCCTGCCGCCCACGTCGCTGGGGACGCCGATCGATTGGGGAATCGTGCCGTTGTCCAAACAGCAGATCCATGTGAAGGAATCGGCCTTGCGGGCCCATCGCAGTCAGGTCGAGTCGAGCGGGAAATACTTGCTCTCCTTTGTGCGGGCCAACGAGTTGTTTGGCGATTTCCCGCCCGTCGTCGTGCCCGCCGTTCCCGCAGAAGACCAGCTTCCCGCCGGCCGCCTCCAACGCTCCCCGCAACTCCAGGAGCAATTGACCGAGGAGGAGCAGGCCAGCTTCATCGGCATCGAACAGGTCCACACCTGGCGCGACGCGGACGACCTTGTCGTGGCTGTCCGCCTGTCCAAACCCCTCGGCGGCGCCGTCTCGGCGTCCATCTTTGCCTTCGGCTATCGCGACAACTGGCCGTTCGAGCAGATGCCCAAACTGCGAATCAACATTGGCGAATTGAGGCATGAGGTCCTCGATCAGACGCGAAAGCTGCCGCCCGATACGGTGAAATTCCGTCGTCAGAACCGGGAGCTGACCCTGCGCATCCCGTTGAAAGCGATGGGCGATCCCCAACACGTTCTCACCTGCGTTCATACCTACCTCGGCGAAGACCCGCTGGATTGGGCCGAGTGGCGAATCCTGGAACTCAACACGCCACCGTAGCATCGACACCACGGTCTCGGCCGCGTTGAACTATTTGCGGACCACGCTCCGAGGAATCTCCACTGCGGCCTGTCAAATGGCTTGCAGTCTCGACTTTGGGATCCGTAACCCCCTCGCCCTGAAGCGAGAGTTGTTCAAGCTGCGCTTGACTTGCTTCCCGTCGCATTGGAAAATCATCTGGTAAATGTCCGATGCGGCTTGGACAACAGCGGCAGTCGCCACCGCGAATTGGTTTTTGATGCTTGCGGGATGGGGCGGTGGCTTGCGTAAATGAAAACATCCTCCGTGTTGCAACAGGCTTTGCAACATGGAAACTTTGATTGTCAAAACGCCGTGTAGTGTTTGTAAAATACAAGGCGGCGCCTGTAGCTCAGTTGGATAGAGCATCGGATTTCTAATTCCCGCCGACGGTTTTAGCCCGTGTTCGCTCACATTTGCTGGAGTCCTCTAGCCCAACAATCACCTGGGTTTCCGGCATTCTGAGCGTTTGCTGGTGTTTGCCTGAAACCACTCAAATTCAGCCGCGACATTGCAACAAAACATTGCAACACGAAATGGGGCATTCGCCGTCGCGATGTCTCTAGCGAGACCGCGAGCATCCAATTCTCGCGCAAGCTGCGCGAGTTAGTAAGCTTGCGACTCTGCGCCAGCTCTTGACACGGGTGGGATTTCCCACCATATTACAGTCATGCCAACTACTACTATGCGGCGACGGAAAACAGCGCGCGGCATCACGGTGG
>JBEKUF010000026.1:0-27697 GCA_049515295.1 Verrucomicrobiia bacterium
TTTGAGAACAAAATCGTTGCCGCCGTTGGCCGGCACGCCGCCGATCAGGTTGCCGTTGTTGTCAACCAGGATGTTTATGGTCAGGCTCCCGCCGGCGATCCGGTCCGCTCCTTGTGAACTTGAGAACTTAATTGTCCCGGGCGTGGAGGTCATCGAGAAAAGCTGGTTTGTTGGATTATACGTCAAGGCGGTGGAATTGTTGAGGACGTAGGAGACGAGTGGATACGAGGGGTTGGCGCCCACCAGCGCAGCAAATGTCGGTGTTATCATCGCCAGCGTGCACACGAACCCGGACGCTACAAACAGAGTAAACCTCTTCATGGAATTACCTCACAGTCTGCGACCCACAGCCTACACGTCTGTAGATCTGGTTCTTGCCCTATGTCCTAGCCTGGTACAACCTGCATACTACATATCACGCCGACGTGAGCGATGAAATTTGCTTGCGACAGCGCACAACGCGCTGGCAAGCACCAAAAGAAGAAATGAAGAAGGCTCGGGAATCATGTCCACATCAGCGTAGCCATTACCACTGTTGGCAAAGCTGTTAGCGAACGAGCCACTGAAGTCGTTGCCGCCGTCTGGAAAGAGATAATTGACATAGCCGTCCGGCGCGCCCACCCCACCGTAGTCGTTCGAGAGAGACCCACCGGTGATTGTGAAAAGAAACTGAAACGGTGCGTCAACACCGCTCGAGGCTCCGAAAGCCGTGCCTTCGGCTCCCGTCGTCAGGGTGCCGGTCAACAAAGTCGTATCAACGTCACCATTGCCGGTGAGGTCCCCGTCTATCGTCAACGTTCCGTTAGTCAGGACTCCCGCGTTGGTGATGTACGCCGTTAGATTAAAGTTCGCAGGGAAGGTGTTCCATTCAGGGTTGATATCTGGATTGAGGTTACCATTTGGGTCAACATAACTGTCCCCGAAATCGCTGTAGTACCCGCTCACTTGGAAGATGGTGGTGCTCGGCGTATACGTCACGGTTAGAGGCTGCGAGGTGAAATCCGGGGCCGCGTTACCATCCACCTGCACCGGTTGCAGAGTCAGTAACTGCGCCTTCGATTGTGAATTCGCCAACAGTGTGAACACGCCGATCAGCGCCAGAACTCGCGCAATTTTTATCACCCCGTGAACTCGCTTCATATCCGAACCTCCCGATGCCAGCCAGACATCGTCACTTCAGTAAGAACTAAAACGTTGCAAATTTCGCCCACCATACCTTCCACTCGAATCGCTTCTACTCGCATCTCACAATTACACACCCCTCCGCTGAGGGCCAAGAATAACTGGCGACGCGATAAAATGCAAGAGAATTCGCCTTCTCCACTCGGATTTATTCTGCACGCACCTCACGACGGCACGGCACTGCAACCAGACGAAAGACTATATGGCTACCTGAAGAAAGCAAGACAATTCGTCGGAAAAATTAAGGCCGCTTGAGGCGGTAACCTGGGTGCGCCACCGCACATTGCCCGGGCTGTCAGCCAGTCAGGGTAACCACCAGGTGAGTCAATATGGCACAAAACGGTGCTAAACCCCCCAATTTGCTCGCAAACCGCCTTACGGAAACCATCCCCCAATCAGCCTTTCGCCACGTACAGACTGCGCCGGCGCCAGCCGCCACGTCCGATTAGACCCACCTTTTCGAGGGGCAAATTCCTCACACCGGAGTTGACAGCCAAGGTGGACTTTTCGGAAGATTGACCCCGTGAGCGAAATCCAGCGCCAACCCGTCAATTCCAGCGACATTGCCGGCATCGGCTACGACGCGCCGACCGAGACGCTCGAAATCGAGTTCAAGGCCACGGGTGTCTACCGCTACTTTTCCGTTCCGAAGAACATCCACGACGAGTTCGCGCGCACGCCATCGCCCGGCAAATACTTCCTCCAGCACATCAAGGGCAAGTTCGCGTGGGAAAAAATCGGCCGCGACTGAAATGACAACCCCGACTTGTACGAGTCGGGGTTGCGTCATCAATCGTGTGTCGTAAAGCCTATTTCACCTTGGCAAATCTCGCCGCCACCTCGTCCCAATTCACCACATTCCACCACGCATCGAGGTAGTTCTTCCGCATGTTCTGATATTTCAGGTAGTACGCGTGCTCCCACACGTCCACGCCGAGCACCGGCACATCGCCTTCCATCAGCGGACTGTCCTGGTTCGCCGTCGAGTACGCCTTCAGCTTCTTGTCCTTCGTCACCACCAGCCACGACCACCCGCTGCCGAACCGCGTCATCCCGTTCCCCGTAATCGTCTCCTTGAACTTCGCGAACTCCCCAAACGTCCCCTTGATCGCCTCCGCCAACGCACCCTTCGGCTCGCCACCGCCACCCTTCTTCATGATCGTCCAGAACAGGCTGTGGTTATGGTGACCGCCCCCGTTGTTCCGCACCGCCCCGCGGATATCCTCGGGCACGCCGCTGATCCCGCGCAGCAGCTCTTCCAGGCCCTTCTTGTGCAACTCCGCATGCTTGTCCAACGCCGCATTCAGGTTCGTCACGTACGCCTGATGATGCTTCGTGTAATGAATCTCCATCGTCCGCGCGTCAATGTGCGGCTCCAACGCGTCATACGGGTAGGTCAGTTTCGGCAATTCATGCGCCATGGTCAGACTCCTTTCCTGCGTTTCAGTTTAATCCCCTGGCAAAGATTCTCGCCAACCAACCCCATCCTAGCCCCACCCGCCAACCCTGTCAACCGGCCCGCACCGGTCCGGCTGTAGATACCGTCTTGGGTGTCAAGGGGTGAACTCCAGATTTGGATTGAATGGGGTGGCGTGTTTGAGGACGCCGCGCTTGTTAAGCGCGGTCCGGCCGTCCGGCCCCCTCCACCCCCATTTTGGCTTCGTTTCGCACGTTTTCTGCCTTCTAACCCCCCATCCGGACCCCAAACTACCCCTCAACTTGGGTTCGTTTTTGGCTTTGTTTCCCAAACTTTTCCACACCGGCTTGATCAAACTTGGGTTCGTTTTGCATTTTTGCTTTTTTGTGGCAACCCCCCTCGTGGCCGAATTTGCCAGTCACAGAACCGTCCGCCCGGCCCCTTCGTCTCCGAATTGTAGGGCGACCGGCCCGGGCGCCAATGTTCGGTAGGGCAACCTCTCCGAGGTGGCCGCCGTTGGTAGGGACGCTGCCGCGCGTCTTCCGACGCCGTCCTTCGTGCCCCTCGCGCCTTCGTGGTTCAATCCTCGTCCCCTCAACCCTGAACGCCCTTCGCTCATCTGTCATATCCCATCAGCCATACTCCATTAACCATCTTTCCTCCGATCCTACCACATCCTCCATCCCGCGTCCAGCACAATTATCGCTGCCCGATAGCCAATTCACCCGACCACTTTTCCAGCGCCAGACGGCAGCGGGGAGGGGGGCTTTGCTTGTGCGAGGGTCTCCCGACCCCGCACATCAATCGACCGAAGGTCTCCAGCTTCAGTGACCCTTAGTGTTCCCACCGCCACCACCTCCACCGGCCGAACCTCGACGTCGACGTCGACCTCGACTCCCTCGCCAACCTCGCCGAATACCCACTCGTTTACCACTAATCGCGCCGTTTCCCGCCCCCATCCGTCCCATTAGCCCTATCCCGCCTTCCACTGCACCATTTACACGCCCCAGTTCGCGACGTATAATCATCCCTCGTGAGTCCAACAAGACGCACTTCCCAGGTTGCAGTCACCAACATCTCCGCCCACGGTGTTTGGCTCGCCGCCCCGGCCTTCGCCTGATTCGTGTCTGCTTCGTGCCCTTCGTGCTCTTCGTGGTGAATATTCGCGTGCATTCGCGTCCATTTGCGGTTGTCCGCCTCTGGCGTGGCCTGTCCTGAGCATCGAAGGGCCTGTCCTGAGTCTCGAAGGGCCTGTCCTTCGCGTTCTTCGTGACTTCGTGGTGAAGGCCTGTTCCCGCCGCCGCCTCGACCCGATAGCTGTCCCTGATACATATCTCCTAGCGCTTTACCGCTTATGGATAGTGCTATCCATAATTTCCAGACTCGCGATCCGCGGTATGCTAAAAATTTAGCACACCACGATTGACACAACGTCCAAAGGCTCACCGCCTTCCAATTCACCCATCCGTCCGCGAACCATCGTCCCCGGCCTTCGCCTGCCCTGCCTGCGGCGAGCAAAGTTTACCCCGAACGCCTTCCGGGTGGTGAATATTCGCGTGCATCCGTGTGAATCTGTGGCTACAGCCGGTCTGCTTCCGTCCTCGACCCGATAGATGTCACTGACACCCATCCTCCAACACTCAGAATTGGCTTGTCCGCATTCCCCGCCGTGGCATAATCCATACTCATCCGACGGATTTGTCCGCGATAGTCGTGAGGCGCTAATCTTATGGGAAACGACGTGTTCCCAACGAAACGGCGTGACCGAGCCGACGGCATGACGTTGACTGAGTTGTTGGTCTGCCTCGCCATCATCTCCATCCTCGCCGCGATGTATCTGGGCGTCATCGCGAACGCCTATATCCATATCAAGCAATTCCTCAAGACGCTGCAGTAATTCTGTTTCCGCCTCATCCGTGCCATCCGTGTAAGCCGAGTCGGACGAGCCGCCCCGCCCCTGCTTTCGCGGCAATCTGCCTCTTGCCCTGCCTGCGGTGAGCGAAGTCGAACCGAGCGAAGTTTACCATGACACTGCGTTGTCGGGGTCGAAGGGTGGCCTGTCCTGAGCGTCGAAGGGCTCGCCCTTTCTTCGTCTGCCTTCTGACTCCTGAATCCTGGCTCCTGAATTCTGTCCCACCCGCATAAGACTTGAAGTCAGCCGCTGATGATGTACTGATACCGGCACGGATGAGAATCCAATTGCCCATGCCAGCAGAGGGCGATGGCCACGACGGCGCTTTGGGAGACACGACATGAGAGTTGCCCGTTGCGGTGCCGCGGCGCTGTTGGTGGCCGTCGCTCTCCTTGGTTGCGACCACGAGCGATGCGCGGACAGGGGAGACGCAGCCCTCCAGGCGGTAGTGCCCCATCTCAGTCCGGACGTGGTGAGTAATCTCGTTCGCGAAGCATCGCTCTGCATCGCCGATGCATTGGCCGAACCTGTCGTCCAACCGTTCTATATGCCGACATCGGACAAAGCTCCCGTGGCCTATGGCTTGCGGGTCGAACCACCCTCGCAATTTAGCATGGGCATGGGATCGACTGTCATCGTGCGGACTCGTGGGACCAGCGCACCCTACATGGCGGTGCGCGTTCCGCTTCACGTCGGTCCCGCATTGTGCCTGTGGGGAGTCTACGTGTGCGTAAAACCCGGCGGCGGTTTCGCAACAGACAACCCCGGCTGGGTCGTGGCCGAGGGAAGCACCAATGCCGCGCCGGTCGTCGAACTGGGCGACGAAGTCCGTTTATACGCCCAACTGCACCGCCTTCAGTAGCTACGCGTAGTCGCGCTCCCTCAAAACCGCCAGACAAAACCGGCCCGCGGGTTGTAATCATAGGCACGGGTTTGTCCCATCACCCAATCCGATGAAGTCACGCCGAATCCAATTCCCGCGAACACCTGCAGGTTGCGGGTGAAATTGTATTCCAATCCAAAACCGCCGTAGCCATACCATGTCTCGGTTGAGTCGGTTGTTACGGTGGAATTGAAATAGCCGTACGCGTCGGCTTTGGAACAAAGAGTCTTGTTGAGACTGATCGCATTGTAAAAACCGGCGAAATGCGTCCTTCGATCATTTTCCGTCGCGTAAAATTCCGAATCGACCTTCACATACAGTCCGTAGGGCAATCGCACCAGCAGCGCCACGTCGCCTCCGCCCAACACGCCGCCGCTTCCCAACGCATCGCTGCTGCTCGTCGGAATGGAGACGTAGGGCTTGAGTGCCAGGGCGATCGTCCCCTCATCATTGCCCACGAGATTGACTTTTATCCCCGTCGTGATGCGTCCAAACTCACTGGATTTGACGCCGTAATCAAGACACCTGATTTCATATGACGGGCGAACGTAAAAATCCACATTGTTCAACAACCCCACCGTGACTCGCGGCGCCCAGAGAAATTCGTCGCTGTCGTAGTTGTGGGGCGTCTCGGAATTATAGAAGTAATCGATGAATTCGCCTTCGACCTGAACGTGGCCGGCATCCACGGTGCGCGCATCCATCACGCCATCGTAGGTCTCCGACGACAAGGGCCGCAACTGGTCACTCGGCACCGGGTTCACAAGTGAATACTCCCATTTATCCGTCGACGGGGTGTCCGTGGCAAACACCGCCAACGGCAGCAGGAGACAAGCTATCGTGGCAAGCAGGGATGGTTTCATGTTGGGTGATGCGGACTGTATGATGAAAGCCCTGACTCTTGCAATGTTCGACTTGATCACCGACTGACGGAAGAAACACTGCGGCTGCCACCGTGCTTCGCGCTTTCTCCGCCTCCTTTCCATAAATTCTTTGTCAAACCTCGTCACGCAGCCTAAGCTGACCCTGTGAATGGGCGCAGGATGTTGCTGGCACGCATGGACGAGCTCCCGCCGGGCACGACGAAGAAATTCGTCGTCGACCTGCGCGGTCAATCAACCGAGGCGTTCCTGGCAAACGTCCAGGGCGAATTCGTGGCCTTCGTGAACCGCTGCGTGCATCTGCCGATCACGCTCGACCTGGACGACAACGACTTCTTCACCTGCGACGCGAAGCTCTTCGTCTGCAAGACCCACGGGTCCGTGTACGAACCTCATCTGGGCAAATGCGTCGGCGGTCCGGGCCAGGGCAAATCCCTCGAGCGCCTCCCGCTTATCATCAAGAACGGCGCGGTGTATCTGGACGTGCCGCCATGAAGTGGTTGATCCATCACACCAAGCGCGTCCTGCGTATCACGTCGGGCATCTTGTTGCTGCTGGTGGGATTGATCCTGACGCTTCCCGGAGTTCCCGGGCCGGGTCTTCTGCTCGTCATTGCCGGCCTGAGCATCCTCGCGGTGGATTTCGTGTGGGCCCACCGGCTCAAAACGCATCTGAAGGACCGCGCCGGTAAGATCGTGGCCAAAGTGCGGGGAACACCATCGAAAGACGCGCCGACGGAAAAGACCTAACGCGCCGCCTTCTCGTACCAGTGTTCGCAGTATTCCTTGCTGCGAATTTTCTTCTGTAATCCGAACCCGAAGCCGATGAGCTTCGCAATCATCGTGAACAACGGCGTCTGGTCGATCTTGCGCGTCGAGGTGATGACCCAGCCCTTCCGGATCAACCTGAACTTCTGGCCCCGCGGTTTGCCAATCTTTTTCAAATCGTAGGCGAGTTGCACGTCTTCCGCCGCATAGATGGACTCGTCGAACCCGCCGAACGCCTCGAAGTCCGCTTTGCGACAATGCATCATCCCCACGCCCACGCCGCTCCCGCGAACGTAAATCCCCCACAGAAAATAAAAAAAGCTGATCTTGAAATTGCGGCGGTCGGGTTCAATCCATGTCCCGCCGCCGGCGATCTTCGGGTCTTCCAGGTGATCGTGAACGAGTACCAGAAGATTCTCGGTGACCTGATTGTCGGCGTCGCAAAACGCAAGATATTTGCCCCGCGCCGCCTTCACGCCCGCGTTGCGCGCCTTGCCGATATTGTTGACCGGCTCGAACACGACCTGCGCCCCGTGCTCGCGCGCCACTGCGCCCGTGCGGTCCTGGCTGTTGTTGTCGACCACGATGATTTCCGCGTCGCAGCCTCGATCCCGTGCGTACACCTCCGCGGCATGACGCAGCGAGTCAATCGCTCGTCCGATGTAGTTTTCCTCGTTCCACGCGGGAACGATGACAGAGAGTTGAACGCGCGTCTCGCCTGTTCGTTTGGAGGGGGCTTGCGCCTGGCTCATTTTCCCTGCGGTGTTTCGGCCTGATCGATCAACATCACGGGAATCCCGTCACGGATCGGGTAGCGCAAGCCGCACTGGGGATTCGTGCAAATGATTCTCTCGCCGTCGAGTTTGACATCGGCTTTGCACTTCGGGCACGCCAACACATCGAGTAACTGTTTATCGATCACGATATTTCCCCCGCGGCATGCGCCGCCTCATTGTACGCATCCTTCACGCTGATATTAAATCGCGCCGCCGCCTGCTGGCACGATTCAAATTCCGGCGACCGCGCCACGATCTTACCCCCTAATCGGCCGATCTTCACCTCGATCTCGCCGAATTTCGTCTTCACCGTCACGATTTCCCTCGCCAGCTTGCGTCGCTGCGCCTCATGAACGCGGACGCCGAAGCTTGTCGTGTGCATGAGAATCAGTTCCGTCAGCGCGTCGACGCCGTTGCGTTCGCAGAGGACCGTCAGCAACGTGCCGGGCCGGTTCTTCTTCATCTGCACGGGCGTCAGAAATACATCCAACGCGCCAGCCGCCAGCAATCGCTCCATCACGTCGCCGTACAACTGCGGATTCATGTCGTCGATATTCGTTTCGATCACGGCCACCGAATCAGCTTCGGTGTAGCGTCGGCTGTCCTCAGCCGATTCTCCCAGCACGGCGCGAAGTACGTTCGGTGCCTTGTCCAAATCCCGCGAGCCGGCCCCGTAGCCGATCTTCTCAATGCTCATCGCGGGCATCGGCCCGAATTTCGTGCAAAATTCCGCCAGTAACGCCGCGCCCGTCGGCGTGACCAGCTCGACAGGATCGGACGACGATTGCACCGGGATTCCCTTCAGCAATTCCAATGTGGCCGGTGCCGGCACGGGAAACCGGCCGTGCGCTGTCTCGACGAAACCCGAGCCGAGCCGCGGAGGGGACGCTTGGATTTCGTCCACGCCCAGCGCCTCCACCGCGATACACCCACCAACAATGTCGACAATGGAATCCACCGCGCCGATCTCGTGGAAGTGGACCTTTTCGAGTGGAATCCCGTGAATCTTCGCCTCAGCGTCGCCGATTCGGCGAAACACGCGCTGGGCGCGCTCCTTCACTGCCGACGAAAGCCCGCTCTTGTCAATCATGCCGACAATGTCAGAATAGCCGCGACTTGTCCGCCGAAGCCTTGGCGAAGGCGGATGTTCCTCAATCACATCAAACTTGGTCGCGGAAATGTTCTGCTTGACCACCCGTCGTGATGAAATCTGATACCCGGCCAGTTGGAGTTTGGACAACTCCGTGCGCAACGTATTTTCCGACACGCCTAGCTCGAGCAACGCGCCGAGAAACATATCGCCGCTAATCCCCGCAAAACAATCGAGGTAGAGAAGTCTCATGTCAGCCAGCAAATTCCGCCATGAATACTAACAGATGCCCTTTGCCCGTGTCCACCCATGCCGCGTGCGGCGGGCGCCTGGATCAGAACTGCGTCCGCACGTCGCGGCCTTCGTCGGCATCGAGCAGGTCGAAGAAACACTGAATGTCATCGCGATGGGCGATCCCGAATTCCTTCTTGCGCTCGGCGAGGCGGTTGCTGGCATCGTCACGCCAGCCGCGTTTACGCAGGTAACTGCTCCAGATGTCGATTTCTTCCGGTGACGGCTTGCGTCCGTTCTCGAAGCACCATTCAAGAATATCCTGGTCTTCGCCCCCCAGCTTTACGCGCGCAACGACATCTTCATATTTCACGCCGAGGAAAGCGCAACAGCGGCCATCAAAGCCACCACCAAGCGCCTGATGGTAATCAGCGGGGAGCTTGCCCTGCGCGTGCAGCTTGATCTTGTCGAACATCCGCCCGAAATGAACCAAACCACCGACTGTTTCATGTGGACTGCGAAGACCGGGGATTTTCATGCCATGATTCTACCTTCCCTTGCGGCGTCGCGCAACTGATAGCAGTTCATAATTTCAGGTTCCAATCGTCGGTGGAATATTTCTCGCGCACGAGTCGCTCGATCCGTTCTCCGGGGGTCTCTTCGAGCGCGTCGCTTGCGCCCCAGACGTCTTTCATGGCTTCTTTCACGGCGTCCACCTGCAGCGATAGGTTGGTGAGAAAATCCTTGTGTGCCCGGTTGCGTCGGTAGGACGGCTGTTTGGCGGGCTGTCGGAGCGTCTGCTCGACGAGTGCCAGATCGAGGCGGAGCAGGAACGAGCCATGGAACAGCAGGAACCGGCGCCTGCGACGCTGTGAGTTGCCGGAAAACTTGAGTCCTTGCAGCGTGAGGTCCGTGTGCCCCTGAATGAGCACCCGCCCCCCGAGCAGCGAATTCAGCGCATCGCGGTTGCGATTCATGATGAAAGCATTGGCCTCGGTAACGCTCTCCGTGGCTGACCCCTCGCGAATTCTGAGGATGAGCGCGTAGTTAAGGCAGCCCGGCCCCTGCAGGACCGTCCCGCCGCCGCTGCACCGGCGCAATACGGGAAGGCCGAGCGCGCCGCAGGAATCAAGATTCACTTCTGCGCGGACTTTGTTGGAATACCCGAGCACCACGAAGTGCTGGCGAGGTTCCCAGAACCGGAGGATTTCATCGGGGTAGCCTTCCTCGCATTGGTCGAGCAGTGCCTCATCGCACGCCAGATTCTCTTGCGCAGTGCCGAAGGTTCGGTCTAAGTATTTCATGGCGCTTGGATTGTGGCCGGAAAAGGACTATTGTCTACTGATTGCTCGGGTAACTTTGTGAAAGTGGAACCGAAAGAACAACAACAAACTATGTCTTCGTCAGGTCGGCCGGAGCAACCGCGCGAATCAGCGCAGCCTAGGAACGGGGGCGAAGACCAACGCTGGCTGGATTCGCTGGAGTTCATCCTCGAATACGTCCTCAAGAACCAGCGAACGGAGCAGGCCCCGTTGGTCTTGAGCAGACTATTCAAGCGCTTGCGCGAGGCCGGCATCCAGATGCCGTCCACGATCAGCACCCCGTATGTCAACACGATTGCGCCCGAGGACGAACCGCCGTACCCGGGCAATCGCGAACTGGAGCGGCGCATCAAGAGCCTCGCCCGGTGGAATGCGATGGCGATGGTCGTCAACGCCAATCGCGAGCACGCCGGTCTCGGCGGCCATATCTCCACCTATGCCTCGTGCGCCACGCTGTACGAAGTGGGCTTCAACCACTTCTTTCACGGCGGCGACGGCGGTCAACCCGCCGATCTGGTGTACTTCCAGGGCCACGCGTCTCCGGGCAACTACGCCCGCGCCTTTCTGGAACGCCGGCTCGACGAACATCATTTACAGCATTTCCGTCAGGAACTCGCCGACGGCGGCGGCCTTTCGTCGTATCCGCACCCGTATCTGATGCCGAGTTTCTGGCAGTTCCCGACCGTGTCGATGGGACTGGGTCCGATCATGTCGATTTATCAGGCGCGGTTCAGCCGCTATCTGCGGGCCCGCGGCCTGGTCCAGGGCGACGAGCCGAAGATCTGGTGTTTTGTGGGTGATGGCGAGAGCGACGAGCCGGAGACGCTCGGTGCGCTCACGCTGGCGGCACGGGAAGGACTCGACAATCTGGTGTGGGTGGTCAACTGCAACCTGCAGCGCCTGGACGGCCCCGTGCGCGGCAACGGCAAGATCATCCAGGAACTGGAGGCCGCATTTCGTGGCGCGGGCTGGAACGTGATCAAAGTCATCTGGGGCTCCAGTTGGGATCCGCTGCTCAAAGCCGACCGCACCGGCTTGCTCGTCAAACGCATGGAACAAGCCGTGGACGGTGACTATCAGAAATATTCGGTCGAGCCGGGCAGTTACACCCGCAAACACTTCTTCGGCAGGTACCCCGAACTGCTCGAATTGGTCAATCACCTCACCGACAACCAGATCCAAAAGTTGGTGCGCGGCGGGCATGACCCGCAGAAAGTCTATGCGGCATACAAGGCGGCGGTGGACCACAAAGGCGCGCCGACTGTCATTCTCGCGAAGACGGTCAAAGGCTATGGCCTCGGCGAAGCAGGCGAAGGCCGCAACGTCAGCCATCAGCAGAAGAAGATGAACGAAAAGGAACTGCGCGAGTTCCGCGAGCGGTTCGGCGTGCCCATCAGCGATGAGGAGGTAGCGCAGACTCCGTTCTACCGCCCGCCGCCGGACAGCGCCGAGACGAAGTATCTGCTCGAACGCCGCAAGGCGCTCGGCGGGTTCCTTCCTTCGCGCGAGGTGCATGCAGCGAACATCGAGGTGCCGGCGCGCGCCGAGTTTGCCGAGCTCTTCAAAGGCTCGAGCGCGGTCGAGGCCTCCACGACCATGGCGTTCGTGCGCTTGCTGGCCCTGTTGTTGCGAAATGGCAAAATCGGCAAACGGATCGTTCCGATCATTCCCGACGAGGCGCGCACCTTTGGCATGGACGGGCTTTTTCGTGAGATCGGTATCTACGCGCCCAAGGGGCAATTGTACGAACCCGTCGACCGCGAGGCCCTGCTGTACTATCACGAAACCAAAGACGGTCAGATTCTCGAAGAGGGCATCACCGAAGCCGGCTCGATGTCGTCGTTCATCGCCGCGGGCACGGCCTACGCGAATTACGGCGTCAGCATGGTTCCGTTCTACATCTATTACTCGATGTTCGGGTTCCAACGCATCGGCGACCTGATGTGGTTGGCCGGTGACGTCAAGGCCAAAGGGTTCCTGCTCGGCGCGACCGCCGGCCGTACCACGCTCAACGGCGAAGGCTTGCAGCATCAGGACGGCCACAGCCAGTTGATCGCGGCGTCGATCCCGACGTTGATGGCCTACGACCCGGCCTTCGCCTACGAGGTCGCCATCATCGTTCAGGACGGGATGCGCCGTATGTATCAGGATGGCGAGGACCTGTTCTATTACCTCTCCCTCTACAATGAGAATTACCCCATGCCACCCATGCCCGACGGCGTCGAGGACGGCATTCTCAAGGGACTCTACAAATTCCGCAAGGGCGCGGACGGCAAGAAGCACAAGGCCCACCTCTTCGGCAGCGGGCCGATCATCCACCAGGCGTTGCGCGCCCAGGAAATCCTCGCGGACCGCTACGATGTCTCCGCCGACGTCTGGAGCGCCACCAGCTACAAGCTACTGAAAACCGACCAGCAGCGCTGCAGCCGCTGGAACATGCTGCATCCCACCGGGCCGCCCCACAAGTCGTACCTCGAGACCGTGCTGGCGGGCGAGAAGGGCCCGTTCATCGCCGTCTCGGACAACATCAAGCTCGTCCCCGACCAGATCGCCCCGTGGATCCCCGGCGGACTGGCCACGCTGGGCACGGACGGCTTCGGCCGCAGCGACACCCGCGAAAACCTGCGTCGCTTCTTCGAGATTGACGCCGAATCCACCGTCATCGCCACGCTCTACTCCCTCGCGAAAAAAGGCGAGATCGGGATGAACGTCGTCGCCCAAGCCATCACGGATTTGAAAGTCGATCCCGAGAAGGCGTATCCGTTCACCGCGTAACTGCGCGGACCTGCTGCTCACCTAGCTGTCCGTCGTGAGCCGACCGCTGAGCGCTGATAGCTGACCGCCCTCATGCCACTGCCACTCATCACACGTTTTTCTCTTGACCAAACCGGAGAATGGGGTAATACACAGGCCAGTCGTCTTGAGTACTGCAGTTAGGGTTTTTGGCGTGGCGCGGCCCGAGAAGGTCGTAACGTTTATGGCAGAGACCATACTGGTTATTGACGACGATCCGGCGATGCTTGACTTTCTTACGCATCGCCTGGCTCCAGAGGGATTCACCATATCCACCGCCGGTAGCGGCCTGGATGGCATCAACCAAGCTATTGCCCTCCGCCCCGATTTGATCCTGCTCGATCTTCGCATGCCCGTTCGTGACGGCTGGGCGGTCTGCCAAACGCTTCGAACCAATCCCAAGACACAGCACATCCCCATCATCGTGGTCACGGGTGTCCTCTCACCGGGGCAATTGGAGCAAGCCATGGCCGCTGGTGCGGATGACTTTGTGTCCAAGCCCGTTGATCTGACCGACCTGCTCATCCGAATCCGCGCCATGCTCAAGTGCCGAGGGATTGACGATCCCATTGAACGCCGCAAGCGTTACATGGAGGTCGCCCTTGAGATGAGCATCAAGTCCGCCCGCGCCCGTCCGCCCGCCGACAAAGAATGACCGGCCATCCTCAGCCGGCTCAACGCTCCACAAAACGCTCTTGCGCACAGGGTGAATATGGCATATCAGAAATGTGAACTCTGGGCGTGTTGAAGGGTCACAAAGCTCATGGACATCAAATTACCGCGTTTGGGCGAGGGGACCGAGTCGGGAACGGTCGTCAGCGTTTTCGTCAAGCCGGGCGATCAGATCAAGGAAGGGCAGACGATCGTCGAGCTGGAAAACGAGAAGGCCGTGGCACCGATTCCGTCAAGCGCCTCGGGCCGCGTAGCGAAACTTTACGTCAAGGAAGGCGACAAGATTTCCGTTGGACAACCCATTCTGGCTCTGGAGACGGATGGCGCTCCGACGGCGGAGCCGTCAACGCCGGCGCCGACACGTGCCAAGATGCGTCCGACACCGGCGCCCGTTGCACCAACTCCCCGCCAACCAGTGGAGGTGCCGAGCGTGGACGTGGTCGGCGATCTCACGCAAAAGGAAGTTGTCGCAACGTCGCCGACCGTTCGCCGACTGGCGCACGAACTTGGCATCGATTTGACCCGCGTGCGAGGCAGCCAGCGCGGCGGACGCGTGGCGGTGGAAGATCTGCGCGCCTACATCCAGCAGATTCAGCGCCTGGCGCTCGAAGGAATGACAGCGCCCGCCGCGGCGGCACCCGCGCCCAAGCTGCCCGTCGAGAAGATCGATTTTGAAAAATGGGGACCGGTGTCACGGAAGCCGGTGTCCTCGCTGCGCAAGATCATTGCGCAACGGATGCACGAATCATGGGCGAGTGTGCCCCGGGTGACGCAATTTGACGAAGCGGACATCACCGGAATCGTCGCGTTGCGAAAGAAGTATGTCGCGAAATATGAGAAGAAAGGTGCCAGCCTTACGCTGACGCCATTTCTCATCAAGGCGGTCGTGGCGGCGTTGAAGAAGCACCCGATCGTCAATAGCAGCTTGGACGAAGCGACCGAAGAGATTGTGTTCAAGGATTATTACCATATGGGCATCGCCGTGGACACAGAACAGGGATTGATCGTGCCGGTAATTCGCGATGTGGACAAGAAGAGCCTGCTGCAGTTGTCCAAGGAACTGGCTGAGTTGGCCGAAAAGACGCGCCTGCGAAAGGTCGCGGCCGATGATTTGAAGGGCGGCACGTTTACCATTTCCAACCAGGGCGGTATCGGCGGCGGGTTCTTCACGCCGATCGTGAACAAGCCCGAGGTGGCGATCCTCGGCGTGGGGCGCGGCGCGCTGCAGCCCGTGGTCCGCGGCGTGAAGATCGAGAAACGCCTGCTGCTGCCGCTGGGGTTGTCGTACGATCACCGGGTGATTGACGGGGCCGCCGCGGCGCGGTTCATTGTCGAGATCGTGCAGGCGCTGGAACAATTCAAAGAATCCGAAGTGAAGATCTAGCATCGATTTCAGAATAGGAACGCGATGGATTCGATCAAAACGGAAGTGGTGGTATTGGGGGCCGGCCCGGGCGGCTATGCGGCGGCGTTTTACGCGGCGGACAAGGGCAAGAAGGTTATCCTGGTCGAGCAGGAGAAGCGGCTGGGCGGCGTCTGCCTCATCCGCGGCTGCATTCCGTCGAAAGCGTTGCTGCACGCGGCCAAACTCATTACCGAGGCGCGCCGTTCCGAGCATATGGGCATTCAGTTCGGCGAACCGAAGCTTGATTTGGACAAGTTGCGCGCGTGGAAGAATTCCATTGTGGACAAATTGGCCGCGGGCGTGTCGACGCTCGCCAGGCTGCGGGGCGTCGAGGTGCTGCAGGGGCGCGGGTACTTCGAGGACTCGAAGACCTTGCGGGTCGAGACGGCGGATGGCCAGAAGTTTGTCACCTACGACGCGGCCATCGTCGCGGTCGGCTCGAAATCGGCGATGCCGAAGGCGTTTGATCTCGGTAATCCGCGCGTCATGACGTCGCGCGAGGCGCTGGATGTGCCGGACGTGCCGGGGACACTCCTGATTGTCGGCGGTGGCTACATCGGGATGGAACTGGGAACGGTGTACGCGACGCTGGGAAGCAAGGTCGTCGTGGTTGACGCCCTCGGTTCGATCCTGACGGGTGCGGATGCCGATCTTGTCCGGCCCGTGCAACGGTATGCGGAGAAAGCCTTCCAGCAGGTGCGCGTCAAGACCAGGGTGCTTTCGATGGCGACGGCGGGCAAACAGATCAAGGTTGTCATGGAAACCGATGGGAAGAAAGTCGAAGAGCTATACGATCGCGTGTTGGTGTCGGTCGGTCGCGTGCCCAACCATGCCGATCTCGGTCTCGAGAACACGAAGATTACAAAAGACGACCGCGGGTTCATCAAGGTCAACGAAAAACAGCAGACCAATGATCCGTTATTGTACGCAATCGGTGACGTGACGGGTGGCGTGTTGTTGGCCCACAAAGCCGCGCGCGAAGCGAGGTTGGCCGTGGACGCCATCATCGGCGACTACGAGTCGCTGGACAAGTATATCATCCCGGCGGTGGTCTTCACCGACCCCGAGATTGCCTGGTGCGGCTTGACCGAAACCGAAGCCAGGGAGAAGGGGATTACGGTCAAGATCGCGCGCTTCCCGTGGAGCGCGTCGGGCCGGGCGCTGACGTTCGACCATCCCGAGGGCGTGACCAAACTTGTCATCGACCCCGAGACGGAGCGCGTGCTGGGCGCGGGCATTACTGGCCAGGGCGCCGGCGAACTCATCAGCGAAGCCGTACTGGCCATCGAGATGGGCGCGACCGCGTACGATCTGGCCTCGTCGATCCATCCACATCCCACCTTGTCGGAGACCATCATGGAATGTGCGGAAGTCTTTTACGGTCACGCCACCCACACCTACACGCGGCGGGATGCTTCGCGTCCGGAATCCTGAAGTGGCTGCGCGGTTCGGCGGGCCGTTCCTCGGCTTCATCTCTTCCGGTGCGGCCCCAGACAAACAATTTGCCACGCCTCGGGTCGTCTGTTATCGTGACCGTACTTCTGTCACGGAGAGGTGGCCGAGTGGTTGAAGGCGGCGGTTTGCTAAACCGTTATAGGGGACTAAAGCCTCTATCGAGGGTTCGAATCCCTCCCTCTCCGCCAACTAATTCTTCCTAGGAAAATCGCAAATCCTGTCCCGTCAGCACCTAAATCATAATAGAAAGTCATAACAAGTCCCCCTGTGTCCGCCCGTGTCCCGAAGGCGATTTGAGGCCGGATTCGACTATGCGACAAAAAAGGCGAAGGCTCAGTTGGTGATCGTGCCTACAGCGCCAACGTGGCAATCAGGCGGGGCGTTGTAGCGTATCCGGCGGAGTACGTATGAGGTTGCTGTAACCGCCGCTCCACTTGTGAAACCGTAACGTCCCCAAACAAGGTTTCCGAAACCCTTCCACCTTGAGCCAGCCTTCAAGTGCCCAATTTTGCTGGACACGATGATTGAGTTAGTGATAATTTTCACAATCGGCGAGGGTGACGCAGCCACGACGCTTGCCAGCCCTGTTTCGGGTTCGAGTTAAGGGCGCAGATTGGACTCGAACCGTATGTTGGCCGTACCTGGTGTTTCTGGCAACCAACGCCAACGGAAGTCCTGTAGCCTCTTGCCTGACCCCAAGCTCGCAACCAGTGTGAAATGAAGGGACACACCATGACAAGGAAAGCGTTAGTCCTGTATTTGGCAATTGTCTGCGCGGCCGCCCTCGCCACCTCGTCCCATGCTGCAAAATGGTGTGGAACAACATGCGAGTTTGTAGGCTTCGGGAATAGTGCCGCGGTCTCTCAGGCCATCGCGAACGTATCCGCGAACGTCGGCGTCGTGTACGATGCCAACGGTCAGACGAACGATATTCAGATCTGGAACTACGGCACGCTCCTATACACGGGTCCGGTCGATGTTTCCTCGACGTTGCAACGCATTCGGGACAACGACTGTCTGTGGCTTACCGAATCGGATGACGGTGGATTTTTCAACTTCTACCCAGACGAACTGCCCAATATTCCCCGAATGGGAAACAACTACTACATGGAATTCATGGTCTGGCCTTTCATGGACCTCACCGACGGCACCTACGATACCGTCTCCGAAGCCTATGGCTCGATGGTCTATCCCGGAGCGATGCGACTGCTGATCGGCTTGGGCGGCGAGGTCTACTTCACCGGCGACCATTACGGCGAAGACGGAAACCCGCGGAACGCGTATTATGTGAACCCCCTGCCTGGAGCAGCCAGCGGCGACAGTTGGGTTAACACGGCCAGCGACAAATGGGAGGCGGGGCCCAATTGGTCATACGGTTACGCTCCGTCCTCGGGGGACCCGGCCGACCTGATTACCAACGCCAACACCAAGACCGTGACCATTGACGCCGCCACCGTGCTCAACAACGCTGAAAACGTGGCCACCAACCCTGTCATTGGATGTATGACCATCTACAACCTGACGGTGTCCGCGCCGCCCGGATCGATTAACACGCTTGCCCTGACAAACGCAGGCACGGCGACGCCACTGCAGGTGCTTTCCTCGCTCACGCTCGACACCAACGGCGCGCTGGTGGTGAACAACTCGGCGATAGTGGCGACAAATGGGCAGCTTTTCGTCGGCAACACGGGCGGCAGCGCTGTGTTGACCATCACAAACGGCGGCTCCGTCGCCGCCACCAATGTGGTGGTCGGCTTCGCCAACTCGGCTTCCAACAACGTCCTGATTGTGAGCGGGGCCAACCTGTTCGTGAATGGCCCGTTGGTCGTAAGTCAGGCGGGCGGCACGGGCACCTTGACGTTCAACGGCGGGACAATAACCGTGAACCAGCTTGTCCTGACCAACGGCGGGTACAGCGTTTTCACGTACAACGCGGGCACCCTGACCAGCAGCGGCACATGGGTGACCAATAACCAACTCTTCGCCGTTGGCGATGGCACCGACGCGGCGACGTTCCAGTTGGTGGCGGGCAGCGTTCATTCATTCGCCGACAACTTGGAGATTCGCTCGAACGCGTTCCTCACCGGCTGCGGAACGATCAATGGCAACATCGTTGTGGATTCGGGCGGCACGGTGCTGGCCAATTGCGGCGAGACGCTGACGTTTATGGGGATCGTCACCAACAACGGCGCGATGCAAGTCATCAACGGCAGCGTCCTTGAAGGCTATGGCCCCGTCGTCAACAATGGCCTCATCGTCATCTGCAACGGGAATACAAACTTTCATTCCACCTTCGTCAACAACGGCACAATCCTGACTGTCCCGACAGCCGGCAACAACGGGCCGATCTGTGCCGGCAGCACCTTGACGCTCAGCACGCCGACCGTGCCCGGGGCCACCTACAGTTGGACCGGGCCCGGCAGTTTCAACTCCACTCAGCAGAACCCCTCGATTGCCAACGCGACGACAGCGGCCAGTGGGACCTACAACGTGACCGTGACGGTGAACGGCTGCACGTCCGCGGCCGGCTCGACCATCGCGACGGTCTACGCGATCCCGGCGACGCCTACGGCCGGCAACAACGGGCCGATCTGTGCCGGCGGCACCTTGACGCTCAGCACGCCGACGGTGGCCGGTGCCACCTACAGTTGGACCGGCCCCAACAGCTTCAGTTCCTCGGCACAGAACCCCTCGATTGCGAACGCGACGACGGCGGCCAGTGGGACGTACAGCGTGACACTGACCGTGAACGGTTGCACGTCCGCGGCCGGCTCGACCATCGCCACGGTCAACGCCGTCCCTGGCACACCGGGCACGATCACCCAGGGCAATCCGACCGGCTCATCGGTTTGCGCCAATGCCAGCGGCGTGACCTACACCATTTCCAGCGTCAGCGGCGCGACCTCGTACACTTGGAGCGTGCCGTCCGGAGCGTCCATCGCCAGTGGTCAGGGTACCACTTCGATTACGGTGAACTGGGGTGCCACCAGCGGCAACGTGACGGTTACGCCGTCCAACGGCAGTTGCAACGGCACGGCCAGCAGTCTGGCGGTGACCGTCACGGGCGTAGGCGCAGCAGGCCCGATCAGCGGGCCGACCTCGGTTGCTGCTGGGACGAATGGCGTGACCTACTCGATTTCCAGCGTCAGCGGCGCGACCTCGTACACTTGGAGCGTGCCGTCCGGAGCGTCCATCGCCAGTGGTCAGGGTACCACTTCGATTACGGTGAACTGGGGTGCCACCAGTGGCGACGTCACCGTCACGCCGTCCAACGCCAATGGGTGCAGCGGCACAGCCGCGAATCTGCTAGTGACAGTGACTGACGCCACCAACAGTTGGACCGACGGCAATGACAAATGGGAGAATTCAAGCAATTGGTCGCGGGCCAACGCGCCGTCGGTCAGCGATTCCATTGATCTCATCACCAACGCCGCCACCAAGGCGGTGACGATCGATGCCACCACCGTGCTCAGCAACACCGTGAACGCGTGCATGACCATCAGCAATCTGTACGTCGCGGGAACGGCCAACTCCGCCAACACCCTGTTCTTGAACAATGCCGGCACGAGTACACCGTTGCGGGTTATCGGCACCGAGCTGACCCTCGACACCAACGCCGCTCTATCGGTGAACAACTCGGCAGTTCTGGCAACAAATTTGGGTCTGATAGTCGGGAATACAGGCGGCAAGGTTTCTGTGACCATCACCAACGGCGGCCAGGTCGTCAGCGGCTACGGATGGCTGGGCTTCGCCTCCAGCAGCAGCAACAACGTCGTGCTGGTCACCGGCGCCGGCTCGGTCTGGAACAACGACAACGGCTATATGCACATCGGCTGGTACAGCGCGGGCAATCAACTGATCATCACCAACGCCGGCCAGGTCGTCGGCCTGTCGGCGTATCTCGGCTATTATTACAGCAGCAGCAACAACCTCGCGCTGGTCACCGGCCCCGGCTCGGTCTGGACGGCGGGCGGTATGTGTGTCGGCAACTACGGCTCGGGCAACCAACTGATCATCACCAACGGTGGGCAGGTCGTCGACGGTTTGGCATATCTGGGCTATGGTGATAACGTCTACCACAGCAGCAACAACGTCGTGCTGGTGACCGGCTCCGGTTCGGTCTGGAGTAACAGCGGCAATCTGTATGTCGGCAACTATGGCTCGAGCAACCAACTGACCATCGCCAACGGCGGCAAGGTCGTCGTCGTCAACGCTTCGGCATATCTGGGCTTTTTCCCCGGCAGCGACAACAACGTCGTGCTGGTGACCGGCCCCGGCTCAGTCTGGAGCAACCAGCCCAATTTGTACATCGGCTGGTACAGCGCGGGCAATCAACTGATCATCACCAACGGCGGCCAGGTCTTCGACGGCGCGGCGGAACTGGGCATCAACTCCAGCGGCAGTAACAACGTCGTGCTGGTGACTGGCCCCGGCTCGGTCTGGAGCAACGGCGATGTGACCGTCGGCGCGCAGGGCGCGGGCACCCAACTGACCATCGCCAACGGTGGCCAAGTCGTTGACGGCAACGGATATCTCGGCTCGTTCACCTCTGCCAGCAGTAACAACGTCGCGCTGGTGACCGGCTCCGGCTCGGTCTGGAGCAACACCGGCAGTCTGTATGTCGGCTATGCCTCCACGGGCAACCGGGTGACCGTCACCAACGGCGGGGCTGTATCCGCCAACCAGCTTGTTTTGGGGCAGAACGCCAGCAGCTCGGGCACGCTCACCCTGGCCGGGGGCACGGTCACCGTTGTCGGTCTGATCGCCACGAATTCGGGTAGTGCCATCGCCTTCAACAGCGGCACGCTCATTAGCAACGGCACCGCCATAACCAACGCCCAAACCTTCGTGGTTGGTGATGCTTTGGATGCGGCAACATTCCAACTCAATGGCGGCGTGCATTCCTTCGCCAATGGCTTGGAGATTCGGAATAATGCCTCATTAACCGGTTGCGGAACCGTCAACGGGAACGTCGTTGTCGATCCGGGCGGGACGGTTCTGGCCACCTGCGCCGGGACGCTGAGCTTTACCTCTATCGTCACCAACAACGGCGCCATCGTTGTGGCGAACGGAACGACGATGAATTTCTATGGCCCGGTGGTCAATAACGGGGTAATCAATGCCACCAACGGCACGGTCCAGTACTTCTCCACCGTCTGCCCCGTGACCATTACCACCAGCAGTTCGCCGTCCGGGGGTGGCACGACCAGCGGCGGCGGCACGGTCAACTGTGGCTCCAACGTGACGGTCACGGCCACAGCGGGCAACTGCTACGGCTTTGTGAACTGGACTGAGGGCGGGACGCAGCTCACCGCGTCGGCCAGCTTCAGCTTCACCGCCAGCGTCAATCGCAGCCTGACAGCCAACTTCACGCCGATCACCTACACGATCAGCACCAGCAGTTCGCCGTCCGGCGGTGGTTCGACCAGCGGCGGCGGGACAGTGAACTGCGGATCGAACGCAATGGTGTGCGCGACGGCGAACTCCGGCTACGTGTTTGCCAACTGGACGCTGAACAGCAGCGTGGTGAGCGCGTCGAACTGCTACACGTTCACTCCCAGTGCCAATGAGAATCTGGTGGCCAACTTCGCTCCATTCCAGATCACAGCGTTGACCCTCCAGGGCAGCAATGTGCTGGTGAACTGGATCGCACCGCAAGGGTCGACCAACGCCGTGCAGGCGACCAGCGGCGGAACGGGCGGCAGCTATTCGACAAACTTCCTGCCCGTCAGCCCGCTGATCGTTCTGCTAGGCGCCAATCCCGCGAGCGGGTTCAGCACCAATTATCTCGACATTGGGGGCGCGACCAATACACCGGCCCGCTACTACCGCATCGCCATCGGCAACGTGACCGGCGTGGTGGTCACGCAATCCTTCGACAACACCGCCCAGCCCGCGTACAGCGGCGGCTGGACCAATGGCAGCAACGGCGGGACAGGATTTGGCCCGTGGACGCTGACAACGACCATCGCCAACATCAACAGCAACGGCTTCTTCATCGGCTCGTCCACGAACAACGCCCTCGGCACGTCGCCGGGCATTGACGTAAGCGGCAACTCGTGGGGCGTTTACGCCAACAGCGGCGCCGCCGCGGCGGCGTATCGGAGTTTCAGCAACTCCGTACCGGTCGGCGGCACCTTCAAGATCGACATGGACAACGGCTTCATCGGTAGCGACGACTCGGATGGTTTCGTGTTGCGAACCGGCAATGCCACGAACGACCCCGGCGCCTACAACACCAACGCCCGCTTTGAATTTCTGTACATCGGCAACGATCCGATTAACAGCTACAAGGTGGTGGATAATGCCGGGCTCTATAACATCGGAGTTGGGTTTACGGGCACAGGGTTGCACCTCATCTTCACGCTGACGAGTAAGGACACCTACACGTTGCTGGTCATCGACAACGCCAGCGGCAACACGAATGCGACCGTCAATGGCACCTTGGGGGGCACGCCGGGCAACACGTTGGACAGCCTGGCTCTCTACAACCGCAGCGCAGGCAGTGGGAGCCAATACGATTGCTTCTTCAACTCGCTGCAGATCGTCGGCCCGTGAACGGACAACTGACAAGCGCAGCCGTAACGATCAAACGGCAATGAAACATCAACCGAAGCCGCTCGTGGCGAGGAGCACTCGCGACGAGCCGCGTTCACGACTCGGTGAACCATCCCCGGCGCTCCCCCTGAGCCCGGTCTCAGTCGTCAGCACCTAAGCCCGCTGCCACTGCAATAGGTGATGTTTGCAGTCGCGGCTCGCAGCGGTGCTGGTTGGACAGACAACAAAAAACCTCTCCCAAGAGGGGAGAGGTCGTGAATGGGTGTCAGTAATCCTCGGGCAGGGGCACAGTGGTTACGGAACGATCGCCTTCGGTGATATCGACCTGGTGAACCTGCCGGACTACCGCATCTACCTCAAACTGGTGGTGGACGGGGTGGTCACAAAGCCGTTTAGCGCGGTGACGATGACAGGTGGGTAAGAGGTAAACCATTAGGAATTGCCTCAAAGATCTGCCGATAGTGCCCGGAGCGCACGCCACGATTTTCTATTCGGGGTCGCTTTGCCCTGTTCCCACCGCGCAACCGCATTGAGAGTCACTCCCAGCTTGTTCGCCAGTGCCATTTGGCTCAGTTTCGCCTGAAGGCGGTAATTTCTCAGGGTTTGCGAGCGGATAGTGGGGTCTAATACCCAGGGGGGCGGAACCACCCTTACAGCCCGGAGCACCAAATGACAAAAAGGGTGCAGAAGGGTCCCTCTCCGCCAGTTTTCTCTATGGTTTCTGCACTCCTAAAAAGCGCACCCCGCCTGTCATAAACAAGCGGGGTGTTGCGAACTACGCTTGCAGCGATGTCAGCCTTATTTCTTCTGCGCTGCCTTGATCTTGGCCCACCGGGCGCGTTGCGCCGCGGCGATTCTCGCACGAGCAGCTGCGGAGAATCGAGGCTTTCGCCGCAGGGTCAATTTCGCGAGTCCGGCCGTTCCATCGATTGATGCCAGTGCACGGATGGCGAGATTGAGCTTCTCGAGTTCGTGTTCGGCACGCCTTCGCTGGGCGTGCAATTGCTGAACAACTTGGTTCACGCTGGACATGAGTCCTCCTGGATTTGTTCGTTGCCTAGGTTTTGAAGCACCCTGACCGACAAATAAACTAGCAGGCTTGTTGGCCGGGTTCAACTCATTTTCTTGGTAACCATCAACTAGTACTGGTAATATTTTGCAGACACGCTAGAGTTACCAGAGAGGCGATTGGTTGTCGCCGTCCGTTACGGCGGTCACGAGGAGAAAGGTACAAGCGAGGAATTGAATATGAACACGTTGCTTTCATTGGTCGCCGCAATCACGGTAGCAGGCATGGTCGTGGGGTGTGAAACTCCACAAAGGCCGCCACCGCCACCTCCTCGGGCAGTTCGTTATCCCAGCCAGCCGTTGGGCATGGCGGACGTCAAAATGCTGGCCAAATCCGGCATTAGTGATGAGGTCATCATCAGCCAGATTCGGAATTCACGCACGGTGTATCATCTGACCGCCGCCGAAATTCTCGACCTGAAAGATGCCGGCGTGAGCGAAAAAGTCATCGATTTCATGATCAACACTCCCTCCATGTACCGATCGATGCGCCCGCCGCCGCCTCCTCCATCGTACTGATAGCTGGCTGGATTCCTGCTCCTGATCAAAGGGACATTGTACTTGTGCCTTTTTTGGGGGTACGTTTCGGTATGCGATTCGCATCGGCTCTGACAACAAAAACGGACTGGGCGGAAGCGGTCGAAGATTTGGGGCGCCAGGCGGCTGCCCAACTCGGGACCGTCAACGCCCACCTCGCCGTGTTGTTTGCGCATCCCCGGTATGTTCCGCACATTGGGGAGATAATCGAGGCGGCAAAGAAAGCGGCCGGCGCGCAGCACCTGCTGGGCTGTACCGGTGCGGGCATCATTGGCGCCGACCGTGAAGTCGAAGAGAAGCCCGCCCTGTCCCTGTTGGTGGGCGAGTTGCCCGACGTCACGATTTATCCCTTTCACCTTGCGGAAAAGGATTTGGAAGAATCGACCGGACCAGCGTTTTGGCATTACCAACTCGAGTTGGAGCCGAGCCGTCAACCTCAGTTCGTATTGCTCATCGACCCCTTTACGACGCGGGCGATGCAACTTGTGGACGCGCTGGCGGAAGCGTATCCGCAAGCACCCATGATCGGCGGTCTGGCCAGCGGCGCGCAGCAGCCCGGTGAGAATCGACTGTTTATTGATGGAAAGGTCTATGACGAAGGAGCTGTGGGCATCGGATTGACGGGCCGCGTGGCGCTCCGCACAGTCGTGTCGCAGGGCTGCCGGCCGATTGGCGAACCGTTGACCGTCACCCGAGCAGAGAAGAACATCGTATTCGAGCTTGCGGGACGCCCGCCGATGAAAATCCTGCAGGAAATGTTGCCCCAGTTGCCAACGCGCGACCGCGACCTGGCGCGCTCGGCCCTGTTCCTGGGCCGTGTGGTCAATGAGTATCAGGAAGAATTCAGTCGCGGGGATTTCTTGATCCGGAATCTGCTTGGCAGCGATCCGCAATCGGGCGCATTGGCTGTGGGCGATTTGATGCGCACCGGCCAGACCGTCCAGTTTCAGGTGCGCGATGCTCAAACGGCGGATGAGGACCTGCATCATTTGCTGGCCAAGGAACGAAGTGATCTCGCCAGGAAACAGCCGCACGGGGCGCTGTTGTTCAGCTGTCTGGGCCGCGGCGAGCGGATGTACGGCACGGCGGACCACGACATCCGGGTGGTGCAGGAACACGTCGGACCGGTGCCCACGGCTGGCTTTTTCTGTAATGGCGAGATTGGTCCGATTGGCAACCGCGCGTTCATCCACGGCTTCACGAGCGTGATCGGGCTGTTTACCGAGCCCATCGAATAAACTTCGCTCGCGAGGCAGCCGCTTTGGATGCGGCCTGCACCGCGGATGAAGGGTAACGCGGCACTAGACGCGTCAGCCGCACTCACAACGCCCACGCAGTCGACCATGCTGAGTGGTGGCGGACAGAGAGATCAGGCCGTCGGGGCCAGCGAATCTTCCACGGTCTTGACCAACTTCTTGCGGTCGAGTGGGGATTGAAAGTAGTCGACGGCACCCTCGCTCAGCGCCCGCGCATAACCATTCCAGTCGCCATCGCGTGTGACGACGAGGATCGGCAGGTCCTTGCGGCGCGATCGGACTTTGTGCACCAATTCCATTCCGCTACGACCGTGCATGACTTCCTGGATGATGACGAAGTTGTATTGCTTCGCCCAGTCCTCAACCGTGTTCAGGGCCTGTTCCGGATCGCTGATGGTCGTGACGGAGTAGCCCTTGGCACTCAATGTGTCGCAAACGGCTTGCTGGTCCTCCGGGCTGTCCTCGATCAGGAGAACACTGCACTGCTTCACGATACGCCTCCTCTCGTTTGAGATCTCGCTTGCCTGGTATCTTACGGCGAGCCCCGGCGATGTCAACCACCATCGAGGAAGTCTTACGGTGAAGTTCCTACGCGTGAGAAGCGGGAGGAGGGCTGTCGTGATCGGTGAAGAGCAACTGGGCCACCTCGGACTGGTAGGGATGAAACGGATTGTTCATGATCAGCGGGTCTTTGCCCTCCACGGCGATCGAATCCCAGTTGATGATGTAACTCCCGGACTGGTCGCGCAAGTGACGGACCGCAATGCCACGGGCTTGGGCGCGCGTGTTCGACGGCGGGTTCTGGACGCAGAAGGCCACCCGCTCGGGCGTGACCACGTGTTGCGTCCGTCCCTGGTCAACCAGGGCAAAATACAGTCCTCGACGCGGATCGAGGTTGTGGTATTCGAGATCGAGTGACTGCACCCACGGATCGTCCCAACCAATGTGCTCCTGCTCGATGAACGTTTGCAGCAGCCACTTCTTGGCCACCCAGTCAATCTTGTCCACTTGCGACATCGGGTCGCTTTCCAGCCCGGTGAGGACATTTTCCCATTCGCGAATGACCCAATCATTTTCCGGGTCCATGCCGGCCAGGTAGTGTTTGGCCAGACCCAGGAACGAATGCTGGATTTCCATGGCGGTTCGCGTCTGGCCGTTTTCGAGCCGCACGATCCAGCGGTAATGCGGGTCCCGCGAGACGTCACGCGTGGCCTGCACGGGATCCATCAATCCCACCCGCTTGGGAAGAATGCCCTCCTCGAGCAAATCCAGCACCAGCGACGTGGTTCCAACCTTCAGCGCGGTCGCGTACTCGCTCATGTTCGAATCGCCGATGAGTAAATGCAACCGGCGATACTTGCGGTAATCGGCCAGCGGTTCATCGCGGGCATTGATGATCGCGCGGTTGAACTGCACCCACTGATAAATGTCGTTCACAATGTGGTCGGCGCGCTGCGAAATCTGGAAGTGCACGGGTTGATCGTGGCGGCTG
>JBEKUF010000027.1:0-27286 GCA_049515295.1 Verrucomicrobiia bacterium
GGCACGCTGCGCGGTTCCCAGTCCTCGCGTCCGCACGCGTGGTACCTGGGCGCTGTCGTCGCGTGCGCCTTGGGCATGGGAAGCAAGGAGGTCATGGTCGGTGCGCCGCTGATCGTGTTGCTTTACGATCGCGTGTTTCTGGCATCGTCGTTCCGCGACTTGTGGCGGCGGCGCATCGGCTTGTACATTGGCCTGGGCGCGACCTGGCTCCTGTTGGCGGCATTGGTGGCGAGGACGGTCCATCCCATGACGAGCTTTGGAATTCGAGGCTTGACGCCATGGAACTATCTGAAGACGGAGGCGGGCGTGATCGTGTACTATCTACGACTTTGCTTCTGGCCCCGCCCGCTGGTGATCGACTATTTTGACTGGCCGACTGCATTTTCGCTGAAAGATGCCCTTGCACCCGGTGCTGTAGTGCTGGGCCTGCTGGGTGTGACAGTGTGGGCATTCCGCCGCCAACCGTGGTTGGGGTTTTTAGGTGCCTGGTTTTTTCTCATTTTGGGGCCGACATCAAGCTTTCTGCCGAGCGCCGGTGAAGCGGCCGCGGAGCGGCGAATGTACTTGCCCTTGGCAGCTGTGGTTACGCTGGCCGTGGTCGGCGCGTTCGAGACCGGGAAACGGCTGTTGAATAAGCAGCAGGGCATCGCGCTCGGTCGCGTGGCGGGTGGGTTCGTGGTGGTGCTGCTCACATTTCTGACCATCCAACGCAATCAGGACTACAGCTCGGCGGTGTCCATTTGGCAGGACACGGTGGAGAAGCGTCCCAATAACGCACGGGCGCACTGCAACCTGGGATCCACTTTGCTTCCGACCGGCGAAATACAGGAGGCGATTGGGCACTTGGAGCAGGCGCTGCGGATCAAGCCCAATTATGCCCTGGCGCACTACAACTTGGGCCTCGCTTTGGTCCAACAGGGCAGACTGCAGGAGGCGACCGGGCATTACGAACGGGCGCTCCAGATTGACCCCAATGACGCTGAGGCGCATTACAACCTGGGAGTCGTCCTGATGAGACAAGGCAGACTGCAGGAGGCGATCGGCCACTATGAACAGACGCTGCGGACCAAACCCGATGACGCCGAGGCACACAACAGCATGGGGGTCGCCTTGGAGCAAGCAGGCCGGGCGCCGGAGGCCATCCAGCATTTCGAACGGGCGCTACGGATCAAGTCCGACTTCGCCGAGGCGCACAACAACTTGGGAATTGCCTTGATGGGGCAGGGCAGGCTGCAGGAGGCAATCGGCCAGTACCAACAGGCGCTGCGGATCCAACCTGATTATGTCCAGGCCCAATGCAATTGGGCGAATGCGTTACTCCGCACAGGCAAGGTGCAGGAGGCCATTGGGCACTACGAGCAGGCGCTACGGATCAAGCCCGATTTCGCCGAGGCGCACTTCAACGTGGGGGTCGCGTTGGAGAAGCTGGGGCGCACACCGGAGGCCATCCAGCATTACGAACAGGCGCTGCGGATCAGGCCCGATTTCGTCCAAGCCCAGAATGCTCTGACGCGAGCGCGCGCTATTCAGTGAGGGCAAACTTGGAAAGTTCAAACCTCAAAACTCGCAAATCGGTAAAAACGGGGGCCGATTCCTGCCAGAACGCTGGCGTAACGACCAGATGATGCAACTACCAGCAGGTACGCCCAATCTTTCTTTGACTGCAGGCCGCGGGTTTGCATCGGCAATTCCAATTCGTTCGCCATGATGGAGGCGGTGCTGCTGGCGACCATCGCGCAAAGACCGTAGTGGCAGCCCGAGATCACACAATTGGCAAATGAGCTCTCACGAAAATCGCCCCAACTGGCCGGGCCGGGCTTGATCGCCGGGGCATTGCTGATGAGGGCGCAATCGTCCACCATGGCGCGTTTACGGGGCAGGCGCCGATGATTCTCCGTTTGTCCGTCTTGAGGCAAATCGTATCGTCACCGCCACCATTGTGGGCCGACTCTGTGGGTACGGCGGGATAGCCCACAGGAACGGGACGGGCCGTCCGACAATTCGCAGGGAGCAACGCCCGCAAGCAATGGACCCACGATCTCGGAATCGGGGTGCACCTTGCGCCACCATGGGGCATCGCGCCGAGTCTCGGCGGCAGCGTCAGCAGGCTCGCAAAAAAAACGAGGCGGGAGGCAGTGCCACAGGGCTACTGCCTCCCGCCGAGGAACATCGGGAACGCGAACTCGCGGCTCTATGAGCGCCGACGGCGCAGGACCGCGACCAAGCTCAACAGGCCCATGCCTGCCAGCATGAATGACGACGGCTCAGGAATTGCCCCAACAAACGCTGTCGGGGTCAACTCATCCTGCCAAATATTCGTGCCGCCGAGTGAAGTGGCCAGTTTGCTCGGGTATGAACTCAAGAATCCATACACATTGACCGGCCAGGTCGGGATCGGGGCGCCGATCATGGCTCCGTCACACTCGTAGGAGCTAACCCAGAAATACATCGTCAAACTGTTGTTGCCGCTGTCGGTCATCGTGAACGTATAGTTGGTATTGGGGAAGTTCACCAGCGTGGCCTGGCCCGAGATCGTGACATCCGGAATCTCGACGATGTCTGCGTTCAAGCCTTCACTCAGCGCCAAGTTGGCTTGGCCATGAGAGGGGTGGGTGTTACCGTAGCTACTGTCAGTGTTGCCGAGGCCTGCATTGGCCAGAACTGTCCCGATCGAGGTGCCTATGGCCCCAGGGACGGCATTGCCCCCAGACAGCTTCGTGAAAGTCGTATACGGGGCTGCAAACTCCGGAATCGAGTGATACGGAGCATAGTTACCCGTCACGGTGATCTGATCGCCAATGGCCGGGCTGGTATAGTTCACAGCCGCCAAGTTGGCGGTACTCGCGTATATGAGCAATGATCCGCCGGCATCTCCAACCAGCAACGACCAACTGGTATACGTGCGGTTTAAGATGGTCCAAGGTTGACTCACGATCGCGTCAACAATGGCCTGATTATTGCCGCCATCACCCGAGCCATCGTACGTAACCACGGTGTTCGAGGCCGTATAGCTCATGATATCCCAAGCGTTATCAGCCAACACTCTCGTGCCGACCAATACCACCGCTGAGGCCACCACTCCTGCGACCAACAGCCAATTCTTAGAAATCTTCATCGTTCCCTACCCTTTCCTTAATGTGTTCCCTAGTTCCTTAGTTCTCGCCACACCCCCCTCGCGGAGGGGCACTCTTCTTTCTCTGAGGCCCAATCATACAGAACAGCTTTTTTTTTGCAAGCTTTATTTTGCACAAAATTAGGCTAGAAAATCGTGCCAACCGTGTGCCAATATGTCTCACCCAGACCTTGCGGAGAGAAGGGTAACCAGCCCCATTTGCCAGGAAAATGGCGCTTTCCGCGTCGTTTGCCACAAATTTACCCGATTTACACGAACGGGATACGGTTCGGGAGCACTCCTGGAAAAGAAATCGCTTTCGACCAGACCAAGCGCAAAAAAGAAGCTCTCTCCCAGATCTGAGTATCTCAGTGCTGGAGCTTGCTGCGAATGGCCTCGTTTTATCGGTTCGCAGCGCGCTCGCGGCCAGTCAATCGCACGTCTGTCGTCCGTCTTTTTTCTATTGGCCGCTCTGTAGTCGAGCCAGCGAGTTTCGGGCGGCGGTGAGATTCGGATTGAGCGCCAGGGCCCGCTGATACTGCTCGACGGCCTCGAGCAGTTTGCCCTCTTGCAGCAACGCATTCCCAAAATTATTATGGGCATCGGCGTAATCGGGCTTGAGGCGCAGAGCTTCCTGATAATGGGCGATGGCATCTTGAATCTGGCCGTTGCCGGCCAAAGCGCTTCCCAGGTTGTTGTGCGCCTCAGCGAAGTCCGGCCGCAATCGCAACGCCTGCTCCCAATGCGCGATGGCCTCGGGGATCCGGCCGGCGCGCGCCAACGCGGTCCCCAGATTGTTGTGGGCGTCGACGTAATTGGGCTTGAGACGCAGCGCCTGCTCGAGTTGCTGGATCGCCTCGGGTAGCTTGCCGAGTCGCAGGAAGGCCGTTCCGAGGTTGTTGTGCGCCTCGGCGAAAGCCGGGTTGATCCGCAACGCCTCTTCGTAGTGCCCGACGGCCTCCGCTAGCCGGCCCTGTTGAACCAGGGCGATCCCCAGATTGCTGTGTCCCTCGACGAAATTTGGGTCGATTCGCAAGGCCTCTTCGTAGGACCGGATCGCCTCCCCGGTCTTGCCCCTCTTGATCAGGGCCTGGCCCAGGTTCAGGTAGGCCGCGGTTGCGCGAGGATTCTTCGCAATGGTATCTCGCCAGAGTGTTTCTTCAGCGGCGTATACGCCCGCGCGCTGCCAGGTCGCCGCCGCCAGCACCAGCAGCGCCGTCACTGCCGCGACGGTTCGGCCCTGAGGCCAGCGATGCGCCATCCGCCGGCAAACCGCCTCCCCGGCGGCCACCGCCAGGGCAATCACGCCAACGGTGGAGTAGTACTGCCAGTGATCCCAACGATCCGCCATGACGCTGAGCCGATAGGGACCTTGCTTCAACAGTCCCAACACCGGGAAAAGCATGACCACAAAATATCCCAGCCCGAATAATAACGGGCGTCCCCAGGTCCGGCGTTTCCACCAAAGTACCAGGAAACCCATCACCAGCAGCGCCCCCGGCAGGTAGGAAACCCAGCGGGAAGAATCAATCTGCCACCTCGGATAAACGGCGATCAGATGAAATGGCACGAGCGCCTTGTACAGGTAAAACCAGGGAGCGCACCCGGCCACGGCCAGCCGAAAACCAAAGCCATCGGTCCCGGCTACGGGTTCTCCCAGGGCCAGATGGTATTGGTACCACAGGGTCACCAATCCCCAGACCAAGGAAAGGACAAAGAACGGCGCGCTCCAGAGCACGTCTTTCCACAGGATTCGTCGGCGCGTCCACCACACGCATCCCAACAGCACGACCGGCAGCATCACCACCGCAGCCTTGCTCAGTTCCGCCAGTAAAAATGCTCCCAGCGAACATGCGTACCACCGCCATCGGCCCTGATCGTAAAATCGCAAGTACGACAAAATCGCCACCGCGAAAAACAGCATCGATAGCGTATTCTTTTGCTCGCTGATCCAGGCTGCGGTAGCCACGTTGACCGGGTGAAGCGCAAATACGCATCCGGCCACCCACGCCCCCGGAACTTTCAACCGTGTCAGGATCAACCACACCAGCACCGCGTTGGCGCCGTGTAACAAAACGTTGACCACGTGGTAGCCGGTGGCGCTCTTGCCCCACAACCGCCATTCCAGCCACCACAAGCTCCCGGTCAACGGATAGTAGTCGTCGGCTTGCGTGGTCAACCAGAGCCGGTGAAGTCCATCCTCGGCTCGGATCACCCGGTTCTCGGTAATCAGTGCGACATCGTCCCAGATAAACCCGCCGCAGATCGCCGGCATGTACATCAGAAATGTGAGCGCCACCAGGAAGATGCCCAGGTCCAGCGAAGTGTAGCTTCTGCGCGCTGGTGGTGTATTGGTCATCCCCATCTTCCGGTTTTTTCCGGGACCGAGTGTAGCCTAGAGCCGTCTGGCTGACAAGCGCACCTCCCCGTTCCCGTTCCCTACCGGCCCAACTGTAAACACGTGAGCGCGTTTCAATCTTAATAAAGATAGGGTTCGGTAAGGTCGAAGGCGTTCTGGATGATGCGGATATCGTCCGGACGGCGGGCGCCTTTGGGCTGGACGACTTCGACGACGTCGAACCGGAAGTGGATCCGCGGGTTGCCGAGCAGTCTCAGGTAATCCAGCGCCCCCTTGCTTAGGTTGCGCTGTTTTTCGCGATCCACCGCTTCGCTCGGCGCGCCGAATTCCTCCGTCTCGCGGGTCTTGACCTCGACGAATACGAGCCAGTCCTTGTGACGGGCAACAATGTCCACCTCGGCCTTGCCGCTGCGGAAATTTCGGAGCAGGACTTTGTACCCGTGCCGTCGCAGGTATTTGGCGGCGGCTTTCTCGCCGCGCGCTCCCAGTATCTGACGCGGTGTGCGATGATCCTCTTTCTGTTTGAACCAGCCGAAAAACATATTACTTCTTACATCGCGGCGAACTCCGCCTGCACCGGTTCGATGGTTTCGCGCACGGGGGCAAAGGTCTTGCGGTGCACAGGCGACGGGCCGTATTGGCCAAGCGCAGCCAAATGTTCCGGCGTGCCATAGCCCTTGTGCCGCGCAAAATTATACTGCGGAAACTGCTCGTGGATCTGGAGCATCATGCGGTCGCGGGTGACCTTGGCGATCACGCTCGCGGCGGCAATGGAAAAGCTCTTCGCATCACCCTTTACAATGGCGGTCTGTGCCACGCCGATCAACGGCACGCGCAAACCATCGACCAGCACGTGGTCGGGACGGACCTTCAGTCCATCCAGCGCCAACTGCATCGCCCGCCACGTCGCGCGGAGGATATTGTAATGGTCGATGACATCGACATCGGACACGCCCACGGCCCAGTGAAAATCCGGGTTGGCGGTCAGCTCGGCGTAGATGTCTTCGCGCTGCTGTTCAGTAAGTTGCTTCGAGTCGGTGAGTGTCTTGTGACGGAATTTCGCCGGCAGAATCGCCGCCGCGGCCACGACCGGCCCCGCCAACGGCCCGCGCCCAGCCTCATCAATCCCCGCCACAATCTTCGCTCCGTTCTTGTACGCCTTCTTTTCGTAGCGGAGCATGGCGCGCCGCGTGGGTTACGCTTCGGCGACCTTGGTGGCGGTCTTGCCGATGCGTTTGCGCAGATAGTAGAGCTTGGCGCGGTGGACATTGCCGGCCCGCTCCACTTCAATCTTTTGGATGAACGGCGAGTGCAACGGAAATATGCGCTCGACGCCTTCGCCGTAACTGATGCGCCGCACCGTAAACGTCTCGGCAATGCCGCGGCCCTGCTTGTTGATGACGATGCCCGAAAACATCTGCACGCGCTCGCGATCCGCTTCCTTGATGCGCGAAAACACCTTGATGGCGTCGCCCACCTTGAACGGCACAATGTCTGTCCGCAACTGCTCCTGCTGAATCTTCTCAATCACATTCATGTTCCAACTCCTGTTATCGCGCAACGCGCTCCAAATTGAAATGCTAATCTTCCTTCAACAAATCCGGCCGACGTTCCTTCGTCCGTTGCCGCGCCCAGTCGGCCCGCCATTTGGCAATCGCCTCGTGGTCGCCGCTGAGCAACACCTCGGGCACCGGCATCCCGCGAAACTCCGGCGGGCGCGTGTACTGCGGGCCTTCGAGCAGTCCGCTCGCAAACGAATCATCCCCCGCGCTGTTCTCGTCGCCCAGCACGCCCGGCAACAGCCTCACCACCGCATCCACAAACACCGCCGCCGCCAGCGCGCCGTTGGTCAGCACGTAATCGCCGATGCTGACCTCGTCGGTGACCAACGCCGCGCGCACCCGTTCATCCACACCCTCGTAATGGCCGCAGAGAATGATCAGGTGCGCCGCGCGGGAAAACTCCCGGGCGCGCGCCTGCGTCAACAGCGCCCCCTGCGGGGTCATCAATACCACTCGCGAATCCGTCCGCCGAAATCTCTCCACCGCTTCAAAGATCGGTTCGGGCTTCATCAACATGCCCGGTCCACCGCCGTACGGCTTGTCGTCCACGACGCGGTGTTTATCGTGGGTGAAATCGCGCAGGTTGTGGACGCGGACACTGACCAGTCCCTTCTGCTGCGCGCGTTTCAGGATGCTCTCTTCGAGCGGCCCCTCGAAGATGCGCGGGAACAACGTCAGTACGTCGATTTCCATTGCTACCCCGCGGCGCGGGCCGCGCCTATTGCGGCGTGGGTTCGACGGACGGTACGGCCGGTGCCGCACTTTCGGGACGCCGTCCTTCGGGCTCGATGATTTCCAACATGGCGCGTTTGCCCTGTTTGGCTGCCGCGCTGGTCAGGAGCGTGCGAATCGCCGTGATCGTGCGGCCGCTCTTGCCGATGACTTTGCCCACATCGGTCGCGTTGAGCCGCAACTCGAACACCACCACGCGTTCTCCATCCACTTCGCGCACGTCCACCTGGTCCGGATGATCGACCAACGCTTTCACAACGAATTCGATAAACGCTTTCATGTCGTGCTCCCGTCGTGTGCAGCCCGCCTCGCGCGCGTCCCGTTGATCGGACGCGGCCATCGGTCCCTCAGGCTGCCTTCGCCGCCCGTTCCGCTTTCTTCAAAATGCTGCGTACGGTGTCGCTGGGCTGAGCGCCCTTTTGAACCCAAAACTTCGCTCGCTCCAGGTCCACCCGGAAATTGTCGCTCGCCTTGCGCGGGTGGTAGGTCCCGATATTCTCGATAAACCGACCGTCCCGAGGACTGCGTCCATCGGCGACCACAATACGATACGCCGGAACGTTCTTGGTTCCAACTCGACGCAAACGAATCCTTACCATCGTCTCACCTCCCCAATCTCATCTTTGGCAAGATGCCCTTGCGGGCCATGGCCTTTTGCATCTTGCCCATTTCTTTCATCATTCGCTTCATACCATTAAATTGCTTCAACAAATCATTCACCTCGGCAACGCTGGTGCCGCTCCCGCGGGCGATGCGTGTCCGTCGACCCGCATTCAAAATCTCCGGAGCCCGACGTTCCCTCGGGGTCATCGACTGGATAATCGCTTCGATCCGCTTGAGTTGCGACTCGCCAACGCTGAGGTCGGGCATTCTACCCATTCCCGGCAACATGCCAAGTAGATTCTCCAGCGGCCCAAGTTTCTTTAGCTGTTGCAGTTGTGAGAGAAAATCTTCCAGGTCCAGGCTTTGGTCGGCGATTTTTTCCTGTAATTCCCCGGCTTTCCTGGTGTCGAACGCGTCCTGCGCCTTCTCGACCAAGCCGACCACGTCGCCCATCCCAAGGATTCGACCCGCCATCCGCTCGGCGGAAAACGGCTCCAAATCATCCAGCTTCTCACCGGTGCCGGCGAACTTGATGGGCTTGCCCGTAACCGCCCGCATCGACAGCGCCGCGCCGCCGCGCGCATCGCCATCCAGCTTGGTCAGCACGATTCCCGTGATGCTCAGGGCCTTGTCGAAATGCTCGGCGATGTTTACCGCTTCCTGCCCGGTCGCTGCGTCCGCGACCAACAGGACTTCCTGTGGGGCGAGCGCCGCCTTCATGCGGACAAGCTCCTGCACCAGTTCCCGATCGATATGCAACCGGCCCGCCGTATCAAAGATGACAACGTCTCGGTCTTGAGACTGCGCAAATGCCGTCGCTTGTTTGGCAATCTTCACGACATCGACCTCGCCGCGCAATGAGAACACCGGTATCTGCACCTGCTGGCCGAGCGTTTCCAGTTGGTCGATCGCGGCGGGCCGATGGACGTCACACGCCACCAGCAGCGGCTTGCGTCCGTGCTTCGCGAGCAGTTTCGCCAGCTTCCCGCACGTCGTGGTTTTGCCACAGCCGTGCAAACCCACCATCATCCAATTCCCGCCTTTCGGTGGTGGCGCAGGCGTCCCTGCCTGCGAATCTCCCCCCATCAACGCCACCAGCTCATCATACACGACCTTGATGATTTGTTGTCCGGGGGTGACGCTGGCGAGCACTTCCTGGCCGAGCGCGCGCTGCTTCGTTTTCTCGATGAAATCCTTGGCGACCTTGTAGTTGACATCGGCTTCCAGCAACGCCAGGCGCACCTCGCGCAATGCATCGGCAACATTCTTCTCCGTCAGTTTGCCGTACCCGCGCAGGTTCTTGAATACCGACTGCAGCTTCTCTGAAAGTGAATCGAACATCGTTTTCTCGCCGCGCGAAATATCAGCGTCCCCAGCCCGTTTCGCAAGGAAATTTGCCCCAAAAGCTGAGGGCGGACCGAAGCCCGCCCTCATTCCAATCCAACTCTCGTTCGCTGGAAAATTCCGCTACCGTGTCGGTGATTGCTCCTTATCCATGTCCTTCAAGGCCTTCTCGCTGGGTGACTTGAGGCGATTCTGCTGTACCGCCGCATTCTGCTGCACGTACTGCATATATTTCCACGTGCCGTAGGCCACGGCGATAATCAGCGCCAGGAACAACAGCTTCTTCATGGCTACTCGGAAATGCGTTCGATTTTTGCCCCGAGATGCCGAAGTTTCTGGTCAATCTGCTCGTACCCGCGGTCGACGTGATAGATGCGATTGACCTCCGTCTCGCCGTCGGCGCACAACCCCGCCAACACCAGGCCCGCGCTCGCCCGCAAATCGCTGGCCATTACGGGCGCGCCGCTGAGGCGTTTGACGCCCTTCACAATCGCGCTGTTGCCCTCCAGCGAAACATCCGCACCCAGCCGCGCCATCTCGCTGATGTGCATGAACCGGTTCGGGAACACCTTCTCGGTGATCACGCTGATGCCCGGGGTGACGGTCATCACCGCGCTCATTTGCGCCTGCATGTCCGTCGGAAAACCAGGATACGGCATCGTGATCACGTCCACGGGCTTCAGTTCCCCATTACCTTTCACACGAATCGTGCCGTTGGCGCGCTCAACGGTCACACCGGATTCCTCCAGCTTGTCCCGCACCGCGCACAGATGCTCGGCGCGGGCGCCCTGGATCTCAATGTCGCCACCCGTGATCGCGGCCGCGGTCATGAACGTGCCGGCCTCGATGCGGTCGGGAATCACCCTGTGCTCCGCGCCGTGCAGTTCCTGTACGCCTTCGATTTCCAGTATGTGGCTGCCGATGCCTTTGATCTTCGCGCCCATCTTGACGAGGAAATCTGCCAAATCCTCGACCTCAGGCTCACAGGCGGCCCCTTCGATCCAGGTTGTCCCGGTAGCGAGCACCGCCGCCATCATCACGTTGGCCGTCCCGAGAACCGTCGAACCGAAGCGCCCACCCATAAACACATCGTTGCCGGTCAACTCGTTGCACCGCGCGTGGACGTAACCGTTTTCGACCCTCACGTCGGCCCCAAGGCGTTTCAGCCCTTTGAGGTGTTGGTCGATCGGGCGGTCACCAATGACGCAGCCGCCCGGAAGAGAGACTTTGCAATTGTGCAACCGCGCCAACAGCGGCCCGAGCAAGCAGACCGACGCGCGCATTTTGCGAACCAGCTCGTACGGCGCAACGCCCAGCGGATGTCCGGCGCGCACCTCGACGACGCCTTCGGTCTTGTTGTGTGTCACGGTCACGCTCAGCCAGCGGAGGATGTCACACATGAATTGAATGTCGCTGAGATTCGGCACCCCGCTGATGACGCACCGTTCACTGGTGAGCAACGTCGCGGCGATAATGGGCAGGGCGGCGTTCTTCGAGCCGCTGATCTGCACGGTCCCCCGAAGCGGATTGCCTCCGCTGATAATGATCTTTTCCATAGCTCCCTCCTTGGTGTGAGCTATTTCCAACTGTCGTAGCCGCGTTTCCCAGAAGCGCATTCCCCATTTCCGCGCTTCACAGAAACACCGCTACATCCATATCTATCGGGGCTGAGCCACGATCACACGCTCATGCCCCTGCAAATCCTTCACAACCTCGACCACTTCATAGCCTTGTTGGCCGAAAAATCCTTCGACAGCCGACCGCTGCCCGGCGCCGATCTCCAGTGCCACGAACCCGGAGGGAGACAAAGAACGCCTGGCCATGGTGACCAAGCGTCGGATGACTTTGAGTCCATCCTCACCCGCCTGTAAAGCATACACAGGCTCAAAGTCTCTGACCTCCTTGGGCAGCTTCGCGATTTCCCCATCGGCAATGTACGGTGGATTCGATACCACCACATCTACGCTCAAGCTGTCGGGCAAAATCTCTAGCAAATCGCTTTCCAAAAAGCGAATGTTTTTTTCGATTTTGTGCAGCGCCGCGTTCCCACGCGCCACTTCCAATGCCTCCCGGCTTGCGTCCAGCGCCGTAATCTCCGCGTTCGGAAGCTTCTTCGCCAGCGCTATCGCAATACACCCGCTCCCCGTCCCCACATCCACAATCTTTACTTCTGTTTTCTGTCCTCTGTCTTCCGTCTTCAACCTCTTCACCACCGCCTCCACCAACAGCTCCGTCTCCGGCCGCGGTATCAACACCCGCTTATCCACCAGGAATTTCAGCCCGCAGAATTCCGTCTCGCCCGTGATGTACTGCACCGGCTCGCCCGCCACCCGCCGCTTCACCATCGCTCGCAACGCCACCAGCGTCGTCTCATCCAGCTCGCGCTCGAACTCCAGGTACAATTGCAGCCGCTTCTTCTTCAACAAATGCGTCAGCAACAACTCGATCGTCAGCCGCGGACTGTCCACCCCCTGCTTCTCAAAATATGGCGTCGTCTTGTTGATGACTTCCAGAATGGTCACGATGCGAGGATAGCACGGACCGCCGACACGTTGAAAGCGTGGTCTCCCACCCCTCGCACGCTCCAATCCCGGCTTTATTTTTGGCTTCGTAATGCAAACGAACCCACCGCCATTGTGCTTGTCTATAGCTTCACGCGCCCATACTCGCACGAAAATGAAATGCATATAGCGACAGCAATCGCGCTGAATCGGCTTGTCGGCATTGTCAAAGGCGATACTATGAGCCCTCGTCTGACTGAATGGCCCGCGACAGTCGCGGGGCACAAGTCATACGGGAAATGTCGGCCAACATCGGACAACATGCTTCCATGACACGACTGCCGAAAACCGTCTTCTGGCTTCCCGCTCTGCTATGGGGAGGACTGACCTTGTTCCTGTCGATGATTCCGCGAACCGGGCCGTCAAATGAAACGGCCGAACACAAGATTGGCCACATTGCCGTCTTTGCCATTCTGGCCGGAACGGTGATCTGGGCGCTGCACCGCGGTCATGCCCTGCGTTTGTCGAAATCCCTGGTGTTGGCGATCCTGATCGCCGCGGCTTACGGCGCCTCCGACGAGTGGCACCAGAAGTATGTCCCCAGTCGTAGTTGCGAATTTTCCGACGTGGTGCTCGACACGGTAGCGGGTGCGATTGCCGCGCTGGCCTATTACATCTGCGAATCGCTCCGCGCGGACAACGCAGAACTGTCTGCCGCGCGAGCCGACAACGGGCGACGGGCTTCCATGACCCCGGGGCGAAGGATTGCCTGCTGGCTTCCGCCTCTGTTGTGCGCGGGGTTGATCTTCTATCTGTCCTCGCAGTCCAAGCTGCCGGAGATCGGGCGGATATTCCCAGACAGCGACAAAATCGAACGCTTCGCCTTTTACCTCATCTTTTGGTCTTTCATCCTGCTGCCTTTTCGATACGCTCACCGCCTGTCGTTGGCCAGGGCTATCGTCGGGGCTTTTCTGATTACGTCGGTCTTCGGCGCGTCGATCGAGTTTCACCAGCGCTCTCGGCTCAACAGCACCGACATCCTGACGGACTGGGCGGCGGACATATTTGGTGGGTTCATCGCTGCGGCTGCCTACTGGGTCTACGAAACACGCCCGAGGTCAAAAACGAATCTCTGACCCGCGACAGCCGATCCGCCGCCACGACCACCCCTGCTGCGTCGAGGCGCGCGGGGATTTCCGGTTATGATTCCCCGGCCCCGACGATGGTCGCGGCCTGTTTGCCGCTGCCGTTTGCAGTGAACTATTTATCTGGCCCACAAGTGACAGTTTAGGCGGCTAACCACCAGATCTCCACGTCACTCCACCACGTCCACCGGCGTGCCGATCTGCACCATTTGGGCGAGACGATTGGCGTTCCAATTCGCCAACCGAAAACACCCGTGCGAAAACGTCTTGCCGATCTGGTCCGGATGCGGCGTGCCGTGAATCCCGTAACCCACCCGGCTTAGCCCGATCCACGCCGTGCCGACGGGGTTCTTCGGGCCGGGCGGAACAATCAACTTCCCATACCCCTTCTGCACATCATCCAACTCGGGAAAATTCACGGGATCAAACGTGTAGTTCGGATTCACCGCCACGGTCTGCACGGCGAGCTGCCCGGGCGTCCTCTTTTCCTTGTCCGCCGCAATGGAGCACGGAAACAGCGCAATGAGTTTCCCGCCGTCATCAAACGCGGTAATCGTTTTTGCCGTGAGATTGACGCGCAGCCTGGCGGCCACGAGATGTTTCGCCGACGGAATATTCAGCAAGGTCACCACCTGATTGGTCTGAATGCCTGCCCAATTCGTGACCCCGGGGTTCAGCGTCTTGATCAATCCTTCCGACGCATGGCATCTTTCCGCCACCATCTGCAACACGTTCTCGAACCACATGTTGGTAAGCTGCGACCGTTCCTTCCAATCCTCGGGAATCCGCGTCAGCTTCGCCAGGTCCTCCGCTGTGACCACGTAATTCGTGTAATTCGCCTCGCCCGCCGGGAAGTTTGCCGCCGTGACCGCATCAAACTCGCCCGTCGGCTTCAACTCATTCGCCTGTTGCCACGCCACCAGCGCCTGCCGCGCCATCCCGCCCCATTTCCCGTCGATCTGCCCCGGCGAAAACCCGGCCTCATCGAGCCCAATCTGAATGGAAATCACGTCCTCGCGCGACACCTTGGGAGAGCTGTCCTGCGCGAATGCAGACACGCAGACCAGCGCCAACGCAATGCCGATTATCGTGCGAAACATCGCGAGAACGCTTAGCACAAACCCCACGCGTTGTAGAGCCGCTTCGGTATTTGCCCGCTGGGGAGCGCACCCGCCTCGGGTGCAATTGCGGCGCCCTCGCCTCAAATGTTCCTCTGTTCGGCGCCGGTCTCCTGACCGCGCCGTCCTCTCCGGCCGTCACGTCTCCGCAGCCCTTCCCAATCCGCTAGCTGTGTCTTGGTCGAGCCCCTCTCGACTTCATTCCCATAACCGCGCAGACCACAGAAACCGTCCACGCGACAAAGCACCCCGCTGCGAAAGCCATGCCCACATTGTAACCATCCATCAGGAGCGCCGCACATATCCAGCAAATCAAACCGATGTACTTGCTGACATTGAGAACCAAAGCAAGAGAGTGAGTAGGGTCAGCCCGCAGCAAACCACACACCGCGCAAGGAGCACCCAAAACAACACAGACAATCCCAATAATATGGTTCACCACATACGGGTGACTTGAAAACAAACTCGGACTGTTCGGAACCAGCGCGTCGAAAAGAAAATACAAAACTGCGGTGGCAATGGACGCAAGCCCAAACCACTTGAGGAAACTATCAAGCCTCTTCACGACATAGGAATATGCTCACAAACGACCAAGAACGTCAATCGCCCCTCGCCTCCCGCCTCCTGCCTTCTGTCTTCGGTCTTCGGTCCTCGGTCTTCCGTCTTCTTTCCTCGCCTCACTTCGTCGTCTCGGCCAGCCGCTTGTTCAAATCATCCGTCATCAACGTGCCGATCATCTCCTCCAGATCGCCTTCCAGGATCGCCGGCAGGTTCTGGATCGTCAGATTGATCCGGTGATCGGTGACGCGGTTTTGGGGGAAATTGTACGTGCGAATCTTCTCGCTACGGTCCGCCGTGCCGATCTGGCTACGGCGCGCCGCCGTCATCTTCGCCTGTTCCTCTTCCTGCTTGTGCGCCAGCAGCCGTGAACGGAGCACCCGCATTGCCTTGTTCTTGTTCTTCAACTGCGACCGCTCGTCCGCGCAGCGAACGGTGAGACCGCTGGGCTTGTGGTGGATCTGCACCGCGCTGTCCGTCGTGTTGACGCCCTGGCCGCCGGGGCCGCTCGCCCGGCACACGGTAATCTCCAGCTCCTCGGGCTTGATCTGCACGTCCACTTCTTCGGCTTCGGGCAACACGGCCACGCTCGCCGTGCTCGTATGAATCCGTCCCTGCGCTTCCGTTTCCGGCACGCGTTGCACGCGATGGACACCGCTTTCATACCGCATCTTCTTGTACACGTCCTGACCGAGCATCGAGAACACGATCTCCTTGAACCCGCCCCGCTCGCTCGGGCTGGTGTCCATTAGATCGATCTTCCACCCCTGACCGTCGGCGTACCGGCTGTACATCCGAAACAAATCCGCCGCAAACAACGCCGCTTCCTCGCCACCCGTGCCCGCGCGGATTTCCACAATCGTATTGCGCGAATCGTTCGGATCGGGCGGAACCAGTCCCATCTGGATGTCGCGCTGCAGCTTCTCCAGTTTGCGCTGGAGATCGTCGAGTTCGCCCTTCGCCAGTTCCGCCATCTCGACGTCACCCGACGCCGCCAACTCCCGGTTCTCGCCGATCTGCTTGATCACCGCCTCGGCCGCCGAATAATCGCCGACCAGTTTCTTGATCCGCTGGAGTTCGCGGGCCAGGTCGCCCGCGCGGCGCTGATCGGAGTACACCGCTGGATTGGCCAGTTCGGCCTCCAATTCAGCCGCTCGCTTGCGAAATTTATCGATGTTCGGAAGTGTGGTCATTGCTGTCCGTATTGTAGGCCAACCGGCCCGGTTGGCGTCCTCGGTTCGGCGGCAAGCGGGCCGCTTGCCCCACAAAATCACCAAAAAACAAAAACTTCGCGCCGATAAATATCCGCGCGAAGTTCTCGGGAAAAGTCGCTACTTCGTCTTCTTGGCGTACCGCTTCTGGAACCGCTCCACGCGGCCCGCCGTATCGACAAACTTCTGCGTGCCCGTGAAAAACGGATGGCACTTCGAGCAAATGCCGATGCGCATGTCCTTGCGCGTCGACCGTGTCTTGACGATGTTGCCGCACGCGCAGTGAATTACCGCGTCCACATATTCAGGATGTATCTTGGCTTTCATGAGTCAGGGCGCGGGAATCTACAGGAGCAACGGGCTTGTTGCAAGTCGAATCTCTCCGCCTCGCCGGGCCTGCATAAGAATCCGCAGTCTCGGATTTCGACATCCGATTTTCGAATTTGCCTATCTTCTGAATTCCTCTACCACGTGTACCGCACCGTGTACGTGATAACCTGCTCGCCGTCCTTGTCCACTTTCACGGGGAAATGAATCGTGTTTGAGTCGTATTTCGTCCATTTCTGGTTCGATTCGGTAATCTCCCAGTTGTTCCAGCGATACAGAGTTTCCTTCACCAGGACTTCGACCGGTTCGGTCTTGTGGTTGCGTACGCGAATCTCGAAACTCTCCGTCATAACGTGGCCACTGACGTCGACCTTGAAATTCGTCCGCTTGCGCTCCCCCACCACGTCAAACGCGTCCCCGATGTGCAGCCGGACCGTCTCATCCTTCGGCGTGTGGTCGATCTCGTCTTCGCCGATGAATTCCAGCGAACCGTCCGTTTCGTCGCGCTTGTACAGCCGCATCTTGCCTTTCGGCAACGCCATGCCCATGTGGTTTTCCTTCGAGTTCTTCACCTCGATGATGACCTTCACCTTCTTGTTGCTTTCTTCGCTGCCGTAACCGGCGTCCTGGATCAACCCGCCATAAAACCGGTACTGCGGCGCGCCCTCGTATAGAAACACCTTCTTCACGGGAACGCCGGCCGTCTTGAGCAATTCGATCTGCTTGGTCTGGTTTTGCGCCACCGTCGCCGGCCTTCCCAGCGTGTACAGGTGATACTCGAAGAACGCCTTCTCCTCGAAACCGCCAACACTGGCTTCCCTTAACCCCATCCTTTGACCCATGGGCATCGCCATGGTAACCGGCGGCTGAACTCGGCGCACGTCGCCCGCAATCAACTTCAACTTCGCATCCTTGTACGTCGCCCCCGACTGGTTGTTGATCGTCACCCAGCCGCCGAGGTCGAGCGCGGTGTCCTTCGCGTTCAGCACGGCGTTGTAATCCGCCTGCCAACTTATCCCGCCGGTCTGATACGCCACCTCGATCAATTGCTCGCCCAGCGTTTCCGTCACCAGTTTCCACACCAGTGTCGGCTTGGTGATCAGTCCTTCCGGCAACGCCCCAAACTGGATGTCCTTGACGTTGTCGCCGCGTTGCACCATCACGATCCCGGCCTTGTCGTCGGCTTGCCGTATGACCAGTTGGTTTCCGTCGAAGCTCAGCAACGTGCCTGAGTATCGCGACCCGTCCTTCGTGAGCACGCCGATTTGTTTGTCGATGTATTTTCCCAGAAGCTTGTCGGCCGACACGAGGTCATACTCGTAGTTTTGCTCCAGCACCGTAGCGTTCGGGTCGGTGATCGATTTGAAACTCACGCTGGTGCCGTCGATCTGCGACGCCACGTCGGAAAAGCGGACCGTGCCGATCTTTTCCTCGACGTTCACCTTGCGCCTCTCGCGCACGACGGCGAAGTTCTGGTTGTAGATTGTCAGCGCCACACCTTCCTCTTGTGGATCGGCGGCCAGAGCGGTTGCGGCGGTAAGAACAGCAGCCAACGAAATCAGCAGTCTGCGTACCTTCATAACGTGCCCTCCGTGGGAGTTCGACCCCAGCACTCTACGGAAGTTCCGCGCGTAGTGCGATATATTCCCGTCAGGCTTTTCAAATGCGACGAACGCCCTATAATGCGCCCATGGCTCCCTGGAAATATGACGTGGTCATTGTGGGGGCAGGACCAGCCGGTATCACCGCCGCAATTGCCCTGGCGAAAGCGGATGTTCCCGTCCTCGTGATCGAGGCCGGCGTATTTCCCGGCGCGGAAAACTGGTCGGGAGCCGTCTATTTCGCCGAGAACCTCGCCCAACCGGATGTCCTCGGGGAACAGGCCGTCCGCGATTCCGCCTACGAACGTCCTGTCACCAAGCGCGGCTTCTACGTATATAATGGGCATTCGCTCGTCGGCCTCAGTTATCGCAACCCCGCCACGTTCGCCCATTGCTACACCGTCCTGCGCCCGACCTATGATCATTACCTCGCCGAACTCGCGAAATCCTTCGGTGCGCAAATACTCACCCGGACGACCGTCGACGGCCTGCTCCGCGACGAAGACAACCACATTATCGGAGTCCATACCGATCGCGGCCCGATTTACGCCGATGTCGTGTTTCTCGCCGAAGGCGACGCCTCGCATCTCGTCTCGAAAGAGGGTTACGAACGCGCCACCGACCCCGGCGCCCCGCATTTCCTGCAAGGGATCAAGGAAGTCATTGAGGTCGATCCCGAGTATATCGAGCACACGTTTGGGCTGCCGCGGGGCGAAGGCGCGGCGTTCGAGATCCTGCTGCGCAACGGTTCCATTCACAATCGCACCGCCAACCTCAACATGGGCGGCTTCCTGTACACGAACAAAACCAGCATCTCGCTGGGCCTGGTCATGCCGCTCGAGAATCTCGCGCGCGAATTCAGCGGCGATCACAACCGGCTGATGGAATGGTTCAAGGGCCTGCCCGAAGTCCGCCGCTGGACCAACCATGGCCGGTCGACCGCTTACGGCGCGAAAATCATTCGCGGCGGCGGCTTCCGCGAACTGCCGCAACTGGTTGCCGATGGCCTGGCCATCGGCGGCGCCGCGACCGGCATCGGCCTCGATTTCCCCCACCCCAATTTCACCGGCCCGGCCACCGCCATGGGCCATCGGTTCGCTCACGCCGTCCTGGAGATTCGTAATACTGACGGGACTTTCTCTCACGCGCGTCTGGAAGAACTCTACGGACGCCCGCTCCGCAACACGCATTACTTCAAGAATGTCGAGTTCCTGGAAAAATGGCCGCACTACGTCGAACACACCCGCGTGTTTTTCGGTCGCGCCGCCGACCTCGCCACCGGCTCGCTCTACATCACCAGCAATCCCTCCCTCGGCACGCACCAGAAACTGTGGCAACTCGCCAAGTTCACGCGCGAGACTCTCCCGCTGAAACAATGGGGCCCGTTCTTCCGCGATCTGCGCGAACAACGCGAAGCCCTTGGCCTGAAAGTCGCTGCCAAATCCTCCGCAAAATCACTCGTCACGTCTCAATCCACTGGCGGTGAAGTCCATCTCGATTTCCGCGTCGATGGTCAACCCCAAACCAGTTTCCATTCGCCCATTTCGATTCTGTTTCGCAAAGCACCCCAACTCTTCACCGATGCCGCCGACCACTTGTACCGCAACGATCAGACGCCGTTGCCGGTCAAGCTCCACAACGCCATCCGCGCCGCCCGACGCGGTCTGAGCCTGTTCGACCGCGTGGCCTTCGCCATCTTCGGCCTGCTGATGCTCGTGCTGATGCCGATCCAATGGATCGGCGAACTCATCTGGCTCATCATCACGCGCCCCTCACCCGAAAAGTTTCTGTCGAGCTTTTTCCAGAAATACCGCGCCCTGACCCGCGACCGTCTCAAGCTCGACTCCGACGCCGTGAAAATCGACCAGCCGTGGGAAGAGAAACTCTCGCTCATCCGCTATTTCTCCGAGCATCATTCCCACATCCATGTGTTCCGACCCGAGAACTTCGAAAACCGCGCGAAAATCGCCGAATCCCCGCTCTGGCACGTCTGCCCCGCCAGGGTCTACGAATGCCTCACCGACGACCTCGGTCAGTCCCAGCTCGTCGTCAATTTCGAAAATTGTGTCAAATGTGAAACCTGCTGGCGCTCCGCCCCCAACGATGTCGATTGGACCCGCCAGCGCAAGCAATGTCTGATCTACAGCGCTCCCACCGAGGCGAACAAGAAGCTGCTCGAACTTCAGAAGACCGTCCCCCGGAGCGAAGCGGACGGTCTCGCACCTGGCCCCGAACCTTTTCATTTCGGACAGAATGAGAAACAGGCGAGCGCTCGCGCTCTGGCTGCCAAACTTCACGAGTTCTGCGAAGCCGTCTACGCCGAGCCGCGCTACATCGACACCGGCCGCAGCCGCTGGTTGCAACATCTCCTCGCCGAAGCCCAAACTATCGCCGCCGAAATCAAGGCCCCGCCCATCGACAAGCCGTTGGCGCGCGTGGTCGCTCACGCCAAACGCCGCAAATTCTTCTGGGCCGAAGCCGACGCTCGACAATTGCTGGAGCAACTTCCTCTGCCCTCACCGGTCGCGCCCCAAGCACCCCAGCAGGGACGCCCGGCCATGGTTGCGCGTCTTGACAAGCTTTTCTCAAAACAGGCCATCAAACATCTCGAGCATGGCCAGCCGCTCTCGCAGGAACAGCGAAACTTCCTTCATTTGCTCGCCGAAACTGTTTCGCCGCCGCGCTCGACGATCCTTCGGGAACTCGCCCGGCGCGATCCGGCCCTGGCCGCGCTTGTGTCGGGAATCTATTCGGCTCAGGTCGCCGCGCGACCCGAACTCGCCGCGCAACCCTGGATCGGCCTCGTCGCCGCGCGCGTCGCATGGAAGGAATTCGTCCCAGAGCAAACACCACCGCTGCCGCAGGTCGCCGCTGACGTTTGTGCGATCGCGCTTGGCGCCGGCGAGATGCTGTTGGAACGATGCCACCAGCATGCCACCGGCCGCGTCCAATTTCCCGGCCTTTTCAAGGACGAGGATGGCCACGACGGCATCATCAAGTTCGGCTCCGTCAAGAAATTGCTCAGCGAAATGGAAGCCCAGGTCTACCGGCTCGAAGCGCTGCTCCCGTACGCCGACAAGGAGCCCGCACTGGTCAAACTCCTCGCTTCCGAAGCCTTCGGGCCTGATCCCGGCAGCCTCACGTACAATGCCGGCCAAATCTTCGGCGGCACCGCCTACAGCGAAGACGACGTGCTCTCCAAATTCTACCGCGACAGTGTCAGTTTCGCCTACCTGCTCTACAACAACGAAGAACTCCGCCGCCAAATCGGTCCCGATGTCGACACCAAACTCGCCACGTTCGCGCGATCCGTCAGTCGTTCCCTCCCAATCACGAGCGAACTCAACGCCGAACTCGCCAGTATGTTTACGGGATCAACTCCCCCGCTCCGTCCAACAGGCCTCGGCGCGTCAATCATCGAACACGGCTACATCGAAGCCCCGCTCCAGCGCCCGCCAGCGTTCAACTACCGCGAAGCACTCGACACGAACCAGGACTATGACTACGGCGATTTCCTCGTAAAACCGTTCGATGCCAACTCCTGGCGGTTCACGCCCGAGATGCTCCACGCCGACGCCGAGCTTCACGCCTATTTCGAGAAGCTCCACAAATACTTTACGGAAAAATTTTGGAATCAGCGTTTCGACGGACTCCCCTACTACCGTCTCGTCGAAAAACTCCACATGGTCCCGCTCGCCGACGTCCGCGATATGATCGCGCAGGGTTTCACCCGCATGTACATCCCGAAGGAATTCGGCGGCGAAGGCCTGCTCAAGGCTCACTACTACATCCTTTGCCCGCTCTCCATGCGCTACGCCGATCCATCCTACGCGCTGACCATCATGGCCCATTCCAGCATCGGCACCACACCGATCCTCCTCGGCCTGAATCAGGATCTGCCTCGCGCCAAAGCCGATCTGCAAGAGTTTCTGTCCAACGCGTCGCTGGTCTCCGACCTGAAATCCGAAATCGCGCGCATCCTTCGCATGCTCGAATCCCCCGAAGCGCTGAAGGTAAAGAAAGTCTTCACCGCGCTCGGCGAAAAGGTAAAGACCGACATCGGCCGGAAACCCATGCTCCGCGCCATCGCCAGCGATTTCCTCGCGCACTTCATGGACGCCGGCCGCGCCGGCCTGCGCACCGATCTCGTCGCGTTCAAGAGCGAACTGCAACAATCTCTCGATACACTCGATTCGCTTCTCCCGCGCGCCCAGGCCGTCATCGCCGAACTCGACCGCCGCGCCGAGGCCCACAAACTGTTCCTGCGCCTGATTTCCGCCGGTCAAATCAGCGCTTTCGCGCTGACTGAGCCCAGCGCCGGCAGCGATTCCGGCGGCATCCAAACCCGCGCCGAGCTGAAAAAGATCGAAGTCCTCACCGACCCCGACGGCGTGAAGTATTTCATGCTCGGCAACAACCGCAAAAACATCCTCGACGCCGCCACCATCGATCCCTCGAAGATCGATTACAGCGAGTACGACTACAAGACCGACGACTCGACGAAGTTTCGTTATTACCAGCACAACGGCAAACGCATCCCGATCCACGACATCGGGCAAATCCGCCGCGAAACTGTAGGCCGCCTGCCCTCAGGCGGCGAAGACGTTCGTGAGTTCTACGAGTACTACGAACTCAACGGCGCGAAAATGTGGATCACCAACGGCCATGTCGCGGGCGTGTTCTGCCTCTACGCGCGCACCAAGGAAGGCCCAACCGGTTTCATGGTCGATCGTCATGCCGAGGGGCTCGTCGTCGGCAAGGACGAGGAGAAAATGGGCCAGCGCGGTTCGCCAACCAACGAACTCGGCCTCACCAGCGTCCGCGTCCCGCGCGAAAACATCATCGGTATCGAAGGCCGCGGCCAGGTCAACGCGCTGGAAACCCTCAACGTTGGCCGCCTCGGGCTCTGCGTCAGTGCCGTTTCAATGATGGCGAAGATCGTCGAGCAAACCCGCGCGTTCATCCTCGACCGCAAGCTCGATAAAGAGGAATGGGTGTTGGAAATCCTCGGCGGCATGGCCACCGAACTTTACGCCACCGAGTCGCTCGCCTACGAACTCATCGGCCGCGCCGACCATCACGGCACGAAATCCGTCCGCACCGAGTCGGCCATCGGCAAGTATTACGCCAGCGAGGCGCTGCATCGCACCATCCGCGCCGCCGAGAAAATCATGGGCATCGAAGCCTGCACCCAGATGCACGAGTTGGAGAAACACCGCCGCGACGCCCGCGTCCTCAACATTTACGAAGGCACCAACGAAGTCCAACGTTTCCTGATTCTCCGCGATCTGGTGGATCACGTGCTGCCGCAATGGAAAACCGGCGAGACAGCCCTACTTGCCGGTGCTTTCAAGGGTGAGTTTTCCAAGCGATTTGCCGATCCCAAGAATCTTTTCATTCTCGGGCGGCTTGCCGATGCGAAGAATCTTCTCGTTCGCGCGGTTAGTCGAGCCGTGGACGCCTTTGGCGCGCAGGTATGGCAGAATGCCAACTTCCAGCCGACCATGTTCAAGCTAGCGGAGATTGCGGGTTACATCAAAGTCATGGATTCCTCCGCATGGAGAACAAACTGGTTGGATGTCAATGTCCGCGATGAGATTGATCGTCAACGAGTTCTTCCTTTTATTGCGTTCAAAGCCTACGCCGAACGTGCATGGCGAGAGATTGAGCGCCTTTACGACGAATTCGAGCGCGACCTCACATTGCTCAAACAAGGCCTCTACCCGCCCGACATCCGTGTCGCGCAACTGGCGCTGCAAGCCGAAGAAGGCCGCGAACCCGAACCCCGCGCTCGTCCCGCTCATCGTGTCACGCATCCATTGCATGTGCTGGTCGTATTGAACATTGCGCCGGTTCTCTCGGCACGTGCGCGCGTCGTGAACGGTGAATTGTTGGAAACGCACTTCGACATCGATGCCACCAGTCGCACGGCACTCCAACACGCCATCGAACTGAAAAGCGCCTCCGAGGACGTTTCCATCACCGCCATCGCCGTCGCGCCAAACTACGCAGCCGATTCGTTGCACTGCGCCCTCGCGCTCGGCGCTGACAACGCCGCGTTGATCAAAACCGACGACCTCCTCGACAACCCGCACGATGCCGCGCGCCTCATCGCCGATCTTGCCGGACAAAAGCAATTGCCCTGCGACATCGTGCTCTGCGGCGACGCGGTTCTCGCCGCCGTGCTCGCGGGCAATCTCGGCCTCGCGCATTTTTCCAACGTCAAGGGATTCGTCGTCACCGGCGAAAGAATCGCCGTCACCCTTCAAAAGCCTGACGTGTCCATCACCACCGACGGCCCCGTGGCGCTTGCCATGGCCGATAGTGCCATCGATCTGGATTTTACAATCGATGACTATTTCTCTGCGCTGCAAAAACCGTTGGAAGTCATCGACGCGGCGCAACTGGCTACCGGACCGCGGTTCACCGTGACGTATCGATTGCCGGAGAAACCGGCACCCCAGGAAGAACTGGAAACTACGCCCGAGGCTGTTGCCGCCTTGGTGCGCAAAATCGCCGGGGTCGAAACCGCCACGCAGGGCAGCGGAACGTTCACCGGCAACATCGAGTCCGCCGACAAACAGATGTTGCCGGGACGTAACACCGCCGCCTTTATCGCCACACCGGACAAACTCGATGGCATCGAAACCGCCGCCGCTTGTGCCGCCGCCTTGTCGCTGCCATTCCACGTGATGGTTCTGGGGAATTTCAACGAAGCCTCCATTCGTTCCACTGCCGCGCGAGTGAATTCCGACTCCATTTACTTCGCCAGTTCTGAACATCTCCAAAATTCAACACCGTCTGCCTTGCTGGCGGCGCTCCAGACAATCTGGAAAGACCTGTTGCCTGCCGTGCTCGCATCGGGCACATGGGCCAATGAACTCCTTGCGCAATTCGCCCGCACGTTCCCGCGCGTGCAGGCCCGCTACAATGTCGTCGAGGTCGTCTCCCGCAACGGCAGCGTCGATCTCGTCACCCCGGCGTTCGGCGGCAAGGTCCAGCGCGTGGCACCCATCGAACAAATCGCCGAGCATCCGCTGGTCATGACCGTGGCCGGTGGAGCGGAAACCGCCAGGCGGAAAATAGAAAGCGAAAGACACGTGCACCTCGCGCCGCTCGAATTTGAATACGACGACGCCACCGACGAACTGGCCCGCGTGTTGCGAGCGGCGACCGAAGACAGCGGCGTGAAATCCATCGCCGATGCCGAGTTCATCATCGACGTCGGTTACGCCCTGCGCAATCGGGAGAATTTCGATCTCGTCATCCTGCCGCTGAAGAAACGGCTTGAGGAAATCGGCGTGAAAAACGTCATGCTCGGCGGGACCCGCAAGGTCGTCGAGGAACTGAAGCTGCTCACGTCCGAACAACAGATCGGCCAGACCGGCACCGCTGTGAACCCGAAGCTCATCATCTCCATCGGCGTCAGCGGCGCGCCGCAGCACATTGATTACATCGGCGAGCGCGCGACGATCATCGCCTTCAACAAGGACGCCGACGCGCCCCTCATGACCCTCAACAAGCGCCGCGCCCGCCCCAAAGTCGTGCCAATTGCGGGTGATTTGTTCGAGACGGTGCCGAGATTTACCGCGGCGCTGAAGGCGTAAGGTAAACTACTGATTGAACTTGGTGCTGTCGCCGCTTGCACTTCTTCGTCTTCCACGGCGCACCACAAGCCAGAACGCGACACCAATCCCACCCCAGATGACCAAAGCGCCGCTCCAGAAACCAAGTGAAGAATTCTCTGGAAACTGCATGGACACCGCGACTGCGATAGCGAGGACACCTAAAGCAATTAGTTGGATTGCAACTATCCTGCGAAGAGGTGGGGAGGGAAATTTTTGCTGAAGCCGCTTCCTCAACAAAAGCGTTAGCACTGTGCCGATTATCACAAGGAGATTGCCCAATAGGGATAGCCTCGGGAAATAAACCACCATCAACAGGCCCACCAATGCCACGAGAAGACAAATAATTCGCCTCAGACCCATGAAGCGGAGCAATTCACCAATTTTCGCATATGCCTCCTTGCTACTTCTCCGCGCTTGACTCGAGCAACTGCCAGAATTTCGGGTTGTCCTGAAGAAGTTGGTCCTCGGAAATGGGCAGTTTGCTGCGGAAGAAGAAATCCTTGAGCGAATTCTTGCTGAGCAAACAGCGGACGCTGATGATGTCGCCGCTCCGCTCGAAGTAGATGCGGTAATCCTTCACCCGATACCGGTAGATTTTCTTGCCCCCGCGCATGAGCTGACCAAACTTCTCGTCATCCTTCTCGAAATCCTGCGGGAACAACTGAAAGCCGTCGATGATTTCGAGCTGTAGCTTGCGCGGCAACGCCGCCAGTTCCTTGGCGCTCACGGGATTGAAGATGATCTGCAGCATGGGGCAAGGATAGCGGAAGCTCACCGCTCCGCAAGACAAGATTTGGCCACGTCGGGATGATCCGTAATGAGGCCGTCCACACCCCAATCCGCCAGCTTTTTCATCTCGGCTTTGCGGTTGACCGTCCACACGAACAGTTTCCAACCGCGCCGGTGAATCCGCCGCACGACCCGCGGAGAACGGACGAGCCGCCGTCTCAGCGCAATGCCCTCGATGCCGACCGCCTTGAGCCGCGCCAGCGCCAATGACAGCCGTCGCGCCGCCAATCCACACCGCCGAATCCTTGGGTTCACCGCGGCGATCTCTTTCATCCGCCGGATCGACAACGAAAACACCATCACTTCGTTTTCCATGCGCGTCCCGCCAATTACCGCCGCCACCTTCAGCAGATCGGCCCGCTTGATCTCGATGAGCACGCGCCCTCTCCCGCGGCACATCTGCAACACCTGGCGCAACGTCGGCACCTGTGGGTTCAGCCGGCGGATTTCCGCCAGGGTCCTGTCACGCACCCGGCCGCGCGCGCCGCAAATCCGGTTGAGCCGATAATCATGAAACACGATCAACTCGCCGTCGCGCGTCTCCTGCACGTCGATCTCCACCCAATCGACTCCCAATTCCAGCGCGGCGCGCACCGAAGCCAGCGTGTTCTCCGGGTACCGGCCGCTAAAGCCCCGATGGGCGATGATCAAGGGTCGCGTCGTCAAGGAAGCTTGCGTTTCCGTTCTTCGACGTAG
>JBEKUF010000028.1:0-26901 GCA_049515295.1 Verrucomicrobiia bacterium
TTTGAAACCTGTCTGTCCGTCACGTCCAACCGCCATCGAGAAAGGCCCGGGCTTCTCTTTCGTGGAGCGGTTTCACCGGTTCCGTCTTATGCTTCATGGCCGTCGGTTCATGGTCGTTTTTCTTCTCTCCAGGCGCGCGAGTTCCTCCTCGGCTTTTTCCGCCGTTTCCATATCCAGCAGGAACCGCGTGCGCGCGGCCCTCAAACTGAAGGTGTCCCCACCCAGCGTGCAGACTCGATAATTGCCGTTTCGGTCTCCCTTCAAAACGGCGTAAAACCACCCGTCGTCTTCCTTCCCGGCGATGGTGCCGATGATATTTCCGACCGTGTTGGTGAACCATTCGACCTGTTCCACCGTTAGCCTTTTCAAGACCAACGAGGGGGGTTGAAATGCGTCGAATCGTTCGCGGCTGATGCTTTCAAATGGCATAAATGCCTTTCTCGGCAGCGACCGTTGAGGTTGTGTTGTGCCGTCTGGCGGTGCCGTGTCGCTCTCGAATGCGGCCGGAGTGTGACCGCACGCTGAGACCCAACGCCAGTGTGGGCGTCATTCGGGAAAGAGCGAGTAGTTTCTCAAAATATATTTGGCAATCGTTCAATCGATGCCCCCTCATTCCTCATTCCGAACTGCCCGGAAAGATTGAAGGCTCGGTGTTTTCCGCCGTTGCCATCGCTCGTCGAAAGTCAATTCGGGTAGCCTCCAGGCTGTACAGGTTCGCTCCCAAATCGCGGACTTGGAAGTCACCCGTCCAATCCCGCCGCAGAACAGCGTAGTTCCAGCCCCGGTCCCCATGACAGAGGGCGATTGTGCCAATCGTATTCTCCACGGCATCACTGAACCATTCGACCTCCTTGCCGATGGCCGTCTCCAGAATGGCATGAAACTGCAGGAACCGTTCAAACTCCGATCGACATATGTTCTTGATTTGCACAGGGCCTCGCGCTGCTGTCTCAGTCTTTGGTGCGGATGTCCCCTTCTGGATCATTACCCCGCGTGGGATGCCTGTAAACCCGCGGGCGTGATCCACACATACCCGAAGCGGTCTTTTCGATCGCCATCGGTCAAACCGACCAGAAGCTTCGCGCATAACATTTGGACCAGGCCGCTTCGCCTGATTCTGTCATATTCGTCACGACGAAGCGTCATGAGTTCGTCGAGCGGTATCCCTGTTTTTTCGACCAATGCAGTCTCATGCATTCCCGGGGGCAGCGAATAGGCCCCCTGAAATCTCAGATTCCTGCGAGGATGCGCCGCGACAACCTGAAGAATACAAAGTTCCTTGGTTGAGAGAGTGATTGTCGTCTTCGTAGTAAGATCTCCCAGGCTGCGCCTAAACCGGTCCGGCCCACTTCGCCTGTTCCTCATTGAGTTTGTACGGGTTCTTGCCTCCCCGGAACGTTAATGACCTAAAACAATCGGCGCCCAAGCCACACGACCAGCCAAACCAAGCCCAGGCAGAACAGGACTTTGAAAATGGCCATCCCCACCGGCAAGGCCCACGCCGTAATACTTCTACTGTTAAACGTGTGCTGTTTCACCAGAAACTGGGTGGCCGCCCAGGAAAGGTAGCCGGTGAATAACGCCGCAATGACAAGGATCCCCCAAACGTTCATGCGGAACAGAAGTAACACCGCGAACGAGACGGCGAACACCCCCAAAATTGCCAGATCTCTCTTGCTGGTAAAACTGCCTATGTTCGTAAGCGCCATGTGTTATTCGTCCAGACCCTGGCATCGCCGCATACGGCCAGCCAAACCAGAGTGAAGACCCATCTTTGTGATGCTGGAGCAGGGTAAGCCTGTCCGGCAACGATCACCATGGGGTAAACACCCTATGCGGCGATGCGCAGGAATAGGTTGCTATTCTACCGATTGGGCGTAGGCTATGACAACAAGTGGGCCGCGGCGACGTTGCTGGGTTCGTTCCTCGACTCTCCTCATTATCTGTCGACGTTCCGTTGCCACTAAACTCAGCCCAGAAAGTTGCCATTATGTATCGACAAAGAATCGGTCTCCGAGCCGAATACCGCAATCAAGAAGGCGAGCGGGTGAAAGCCTCACCCAGTCTGGCCGACAAATTTCAGAAGTTGAAATCTCTGACCGTGAACCTGGGGTATTTCAACCCCAAGGGCGTTGCCCAGAACGGTCAGCTCAAATACGCCGTCAACCTCGAAAACGCCAAGTCCGTGTTCCGCTTCCGGTGTCCCAACGATGAATGCATCCGGGGCGATTTCGATCTGACCGAGGAACTGGCCAGCGCGGTTGCCAAAAAGCGCACCACCGTCAGCGGCGAGTTGTCCTGCCAGGGCTGGCAAAACAAAGCCACGGTCGACACGGTCCATTGCCACAATGTCCTGCGCTACGTGTTGAAGCTCGCTTACTGACTCGCAAGCCTCGCCCCAAACAAGACGCGCTTATGATCACCGATCTCTGGGACAAACACGGTCACGCCGTCGCCTACCTGGATGAAGATAAGGTGTCAATCTACCTGCGCGACGGAACGCCGGTGGCCTGGCTGAGTGACTGTGGAGTCTACACATATGCCGGGAAGTTTCTGGGGTGGTTGTACGAGGGATGGATCTTTGGACGCGATGGAAAGTGTGTGCTGTTTGCGGAACGGTCTCAGCCGGGGCCTGTGAAGCCCTTCCGCCATACGGCGGAGGATCGTGGCGATCAACTCGTGTGCCCCGCGCGCGCGTCTCGCGACTCGGCGGGCCGACGGCCGGGGCGTTCCCAAATGTGGTCGTTGACGGACGCCTCGTCATTTTTCAATCAGTAGATACAGTTTCTGCCAGAGATGCCCCCGCCACGGCAAATTGTCGTTTTCATCAGGGAAAGAGCTGGTTCCCCAAATAGTTGGGTTATTCTCGAATTGGGCTTATATTGCAGGAGCATCGCTCGTATGGTCTGCAAGGACGCACATCAGAACCAGGGATGCTGAAGCGGGAAACAGCGATAGCCGAACTTGGCTATCGCTGTTTCTTTCTTTGCTGGAGAAGTGCGGAGACGGCCCCACTACCGGATTGCTGCCGTTGCCGATGTGCCTGCGAGACTGAATCCGAGGCCCGTGCAGAAGCTGCCGACCGACCCGAACTCCCGATTGACAGCCTGACACAAGCGCGCGCGTGTCGTGCCGATGGCGGCTGCCAGCGCGGGAATTGTGTAGCTGCCGTCGCGCGTCAGCTTGCCTGATTTGACTGCGCGTTCGATGCGGTGTGCCATCTCTGCAGCTTGTTTGTTCATAGCTCCATCACCCTTACGTTGTCGATTCACCATGGCACCGTAAGCCGAATCGCAGGAATGGCAAGTGATCCTGCACGGCGATCGGCCGATGGCGACCAACGCTCGTGGCAGCACCCATGCCCTCAGGCAAGATGGTCTGCGATAAGTACTGGCTTATTCTGGAATCGGGATTAGGTTCTTGGTGATTTGTACACGACTTCTCTCTGACCAAAGTCCACGGCGATGTGGCACGGCAAAAGAGCCGTACAAAACACAACGCCCCGTTGCAGAAAGGCAGGAAGCTTTGTCGCTCAAAAAGATCGGTAGTCGGCGGTTCCACCGGTTTCTGCCGGCGGGCAACCACCTGGGAACAGTCATCGGCGAAGAAGTCGAATGGTTCGCCGATGGCCCGGAGAATGCCATCGGTACGATCGCGTTCAACACCAACGCCAGGGGCTGGAACTACGCCATCTTGAGGCGGGACTGGAAGGGCGACTTTCAGGTATGTGACCTAAAGGTGAGGTTTCAGAGCTTCCCGGCGACCCGAACCGATCTCTTGCTGGCGATGAGAACCGAGAGAAAAACGAACGGTGGTTTCCCTCTAACGACCGCCGCTTAGGGCTGGCGCCGGCGGCTCTTGCGAAAAAGACGCGGTCACACCGCAGCGACCGGAACGAGGAGATGTCTTCATCTCAACGTTGTCAGTGCGCGTTCTCCACGCACAAGTTTCTTGACTGACTGCCAAGGTTCTAGTAAGTGAAGTTGCTGGCTGGGGTGCATTGGGGGAAACTGTTGTGTCGTCAGCGATTGGGAGGTTGAGTGAAGCCATGCTGACATTATCAAGGGACCGTCGTTGCGGTCGAGATCAGGGAGTGAGGAAGATCGCGGATCGCTTTTTTCGTGTCTGTCAATCCGAACCCAGCTCCCGCGCGGCACTGCGTGTTTACGAAACACTCCCGCCAGCCTCGACATATCGAATCCATTCTCTCTCACAAATCCAGCCAACCAAGGACGCCATGTACGCGCAAAGAGATGCCTCTTGAGCGTTAAACACTTGCGTGGTTTGCGAGAAAAGGGGGAGGGGGTCGCTGTGCAGTTGGGAGACCGGGGTAGAAGCGCGACTGGGGCGCGATCCCCAGGAAAACCGAACGCAATGGCTGCGGCACCCGAAAAACGGCGCAGGCGGCAAGGCTCCACCAAGGAATCTTTCCCGGTGGTGGGCATCGGGGCGTCTGCGGGCGGGCTGGAAGCATTTACGAAGTTGCTCCGGCATTTGCCCAACGACACCGGCATGGCGTTTGTGCTGGTGCAACATCTGGATCCCACGCACGCGAGCGCGTTGACGGAAATCCTTTCGCGGACAACGGCAATGCCGGTCACCGAAGTCAAAGACGGGATGCGGGTTGAGCCGAATCGTGTGTATGTGATTCCGCCCAACGCCGACATGGCCATATTGCACGACATCCTCAGCCTGATGCCGCGCTCCGAAGAACACGGGCTTCACCTGCCGATTGACTATTTCCTCCGCTCGCTGGCCGAAGACCGACGGGGCAGGGCGGTCGGTGTGATTCTGTCGGGGACCGCCTCCGATGGCACACAGGGGCTGAAGACGATCAAGGCGGAAGGCGGGATCACCTTTGCCCAGGACGAACAGTCGGCCAAATACGACGGGATGCCGCACAGCGCCATGATGAGTGGATTTGTGGACTGCGTTCTGCCTCCCGAGGGGATCGCGCGGGAACTGGCGCGGCTCAGTCGGCATCCGTACGTGATGCTTTCCAGGGAAGCACAAGCGGGGGAGTGGGCATCCGCAGAGACCGACATCCTCAACAAGATCTTCATCCTGTTGCGCACGCACACGGGAGTGGATTTCACCGATTACAAGCACGCCACCATCCGCCGGCGCATCCAGCGGCGCATGCTCCTGCATAAGATTGATCGGATGGATCAGTACGTGCAGTTTCTCCAGCAACATGCCGACGAGGTGGAGGCCTTATACCAGGACCTGCTTATCAATGTGACCGGCTTTTTCCGCGACCCGGACTCATTTCGGGCGTTGAGGAAAAAAATGTTTCCCCGCCTCTTGAAGAATCGCGGCCCGGATCAGGCCCTGCGCGTCTGGGTGCCGGGTTGTTCCACGGGCGAGGAAGCGTATTCGATTGCCATCAGCTTGTTGGAATCCATCGGAGACAAGCGCGCTGAAATTCCCGTCCAGATTTTCGCGACCGATATCAGCGGCGCGGCCGTCGAGAAGGCCCGCGCCGCGGTTTACCCCAACAGCATCGAGCAGGAAGTGTCCGCCGAACGGTTGCGACGCTTTTTCATACAGGTGGACCACGGCTATCAGATCAAGAAGATGGTCCGCGAGATGTGCGTGTTCGCCCGGCAAAACGCGGTCAAGGACCCGCCGTTCTCCAAGCTGGACCTGATCAGTTGCCGCAACGTGATGATTTATCTGGGAGCGGCGTTGCAGAAAAAGCTGCTGCTGATTTTCCATTACGCCCTCAAACCCGACGGTCTTCTCATGCTGGGTCCCTCGGAAACCATCGGAGGGTCCTCCGATCTGTTTGTTCTCGCGGACAAGAAAGAGAAGATTTACTCGAAGAAACCGGGCCGCTTCCTGCCGATGGTTGCGCCGGCCACGACCGAGCGCCCGCGCGAACAACCGCCGAGGGGCCCCACGGCAGGGCGGAGTGGCGAGGAATTGCCCGTCGTGTCCAGCCTTTACAAGGAAGCGGACAGTTTGATGTTGTCCCAATATGCGCCGCCGTGTGTGCTGATCAACGACGACCTGCGAATCGTCCAGTTCCGGGGCATCACCAGCCCGTTCCTGGCCCCGTCGCCGGGCGAGGCGAGCCTCGACCTTTTGCAGATGGTGCGCGAAGGCCTGCGGCTGGATTTGCGCAACGCCATCCAGAAAGCCCGCAGGACAAATGAACGCGTGCGCACGGAAGGGCTGCCGATGGAGCCCGGCGATCGTTCCCGGCGGGTCACTCTTGATGTCCTTCCCTTCAAGGCCACGCCGTCGAAGGAACGTTTCTTTTTGGTCGCGTTCGAGGACGCGGCAACTGGCGGCCACTCCAAAGCCATCCCCGACAAGCGGGCCGGGCGCGGCAAGGACCGGTGGGTCGAACATTCCCCCGCGACGCAATTGCGTCACGAACTGGCCGCCACCAAGGAGTACCTCCGCACCGTGCTCGAAGAACACGATGCGGGCCGCGAGGAACTCCGCTCGGCGAACGAAGAGATCCAATCCAGCAACGAGGAATTGCAGAGCACGAACGAGGAATTGGAAACTGCCCAGGAAGAGTTGCAGTCCACCAATGAAGAGTTGACCACCCTCAACGAGGAACTGCAAACGCACAATTCCGAATTGAACCAGGTCAACAATGACCTCATCAATCTCCTCGGCAGCGCGCACGTCCCCATCGTGATGGTGGGCGGCGACCTGCGCATCCGTCGTTTCACGGCCGCCGCGCAAGCCGTGGTGAACCTGATCCCCACGGACGTGGGGCGACCGCTGGGCGATTTCCAGCCAAACGTCAATGTTCCCGATCTCGAGCCATTGATCCTCGAGGTGATTGACACCCTCACCACCTGTGAACGCGAGGTGCAGGATCGACAGGGGCGTTGGTATTCCTTGCGCATTCGGCCCTACAAGACGGTGGACGACAAGATCGACGGCGCCGTGCTCATCTTTATGGATATTGACGCCGCCAGGCGCAGCGCCGCGCTGATCGAGGAGGCCCACGAGTTCGCCGATGCCATCGTGGAAACCATGCGCGATCCGCTGGTCGTCCTCAACCCCGACTTGCGCGTGACAAGGGCCAACGCCATGTTCTACAAGATGTTTCAGGTCGCCCCCGAAGAGACCGAGGGCCGCTTCCTCTACGACTTGGGCGACGGACAGTGGAACGTTCCCAGGTTGCGTCAGCTATTGGAAGAGATTCTGCCCCGCAATTCCGTGTTCAACGACTTCGCGGTGGAACATGAGTTTCCGCGTATCGGACACAAGCGGATGTTGCTGAATGCCCGGCGGATCCTCGGGAAAGACAACAAACCAAAAGCCATCCTGCTGGTCATCGAGGACACGACGCGACACGGAGCGCCGACTGCATGAAAAAGCATGGACCAGCCGTGCGCTCCCCGGCGAAGGGATCGCTGAGACCCCTCGGCCCGCAGCCCCGAGCCGGGACAAGTCCCTCGGCAGCCACCGCGCCGGTTCAGAGCAAGACCGAGTTCCAACTCATCGTGCACGAACTCCGGGTTCACCAGGAAGAACTGGAAGCGCAAAACGAGGAACTGCGGGAGACCCAGCAACTGTTGGAGGCCTCACGCGACCGCTATGCGGACCTCTATGACTTTGCCCCGATCGGTTATACGACCCTCGATGCGAAGGGACACATCCGCGAGATCAACCTGACCGGCGCGACGATCCTGGGGCGGGAGCGTTCGCGATTGTTGGGGACGTTGTTCAGCGTGGCGGTCGCCAAGGACGATCTCAGCGCGTTCCACGGTCATTTGCGGCAATGCCAGCAAGGCCGCGGCCCGGTGACGACGGAATTGACCCTGGCGGTGCGCGACCGCAATCCGGTCCCGGTGCAATTGCACAGCGTCCCGATCCTGGATCTCACCGGCCAGACCACGATGTATCGAACGGCCATCACCGACATCACCGCGCGCAAGCAGGCGGAGAAGATGCTGCGGCAGGTCCGCGACCAATTGGAAGATCGGGTCCGGGAACGGACGGCGGAGTTGGCCGGAGCGGTCGCGGAGCTGCGGAAGGAAATTTCCGAGCGCGAGCGGGCGGAGGAGGCGCTCCGTACCAGTGAAGAAGGGCAGCGTGCGTTGTTTGAATCCGTGCCTGATCCAATCGTCGTGGTCGACGCGGAAGGACGGATGGAGCGTGTCAACCGGCAGGCCGAAGTGATGTTTGGTTATCAACGGAGCGAACTCATCGGCCAGCCGGTGGAGATGCTGATTCCCGAACGTTTCCGGGGCCAGCACGAGCGACAACGCGCCGGGTACCTTGGCTCGCCGTATTTGCGCCCGATGGGAGCAGGATTGCAACTCTATGGCCGCCGCAAGGACGGCAGTGAGTTTCCCGCGGATATCACGCTCAGTCCGCTGGCATCGAAGCTCAGTCCGCTGGCAATCGCCGTGGTGCGCGATGTCACCGAGCGTAAGCGGGCGGAACAGGCGCTACGGCAGCTTTCGGTGAGCCTGCTCCAGACGCAGGACGAGGAACGCCGCCGGATTGCGCGGGAATTACACGACTCGACGGGCCAAAAACTGGCTGCGTTGGCGATGAACCTCAGTCTCATCAGCAAGTCAGCGGAGACACTCGACGCCCGGGCGCGCAAGGCGCTTACCGAGAGTCTGGAGCTGCTGAACCGATCTTCGCACGATATCCGCACGTTGTCCTACCTGTTGCATCCGCCGCTGCTGGATGAACGCGGCCTGGCGGCGGCGGTGCGCTGGTTCGCGGACGGCTTCACCCAGCGCAGTGGGGTGCAAGTCAAACTGGAGGTGTCGCCGGAGTTGCAGCGGCTCCCGGAGGAAATTGAAATGGCGCTGTTTCGGATCGTGCAGGAGGGTCTCACCAATACCCATCGCCACTCCGGAAGCTCCACGGCCACGATTCGGCTGACGGTGGATCAGAACCAGGTCCAATTGGAGATGCGCGACGCAGGAAAGGGATTGCCGAAACCCCGGAGTGATGGTTATGTGGCTCCACTGGGCGTGGGCATCACCGGCATGCGCGAACGAGTAAAACAATTGGGCGGACAAATGAAGATCGAGAGTGGCTCGCGCGGCACGACTGTCTCCGTGACCCTGCCTCTTGCCAGGGCGGCGTCATGAGCGCGCTCCGCATCCTGATCGCTGATGATCACGAAGTGGTGCGCGCCGGCGTCCGCTCGCTGTTGGAGGGCCAGCCGGACTGCGAGATCTGCGGGGAAGCCGTCACCGGCCGCCAGGTCGTTGCCCTGGCGCAACAACTCAAACCGGATATCGCCATCATGGACATCACCATGCCGGAGTTGAACGGGCTGGAGGCCACACGCCAGATCCGCAAAGCCGCTCCCACCGTGCAGGTGCTGATCCTCAGCGTACACGAATCCGAAGAACTCGTGAGGGAAATCCTCGATGCGGGCGCCCACGGCTATGTCCTGAAATCCGACGCCGGCCGCGAGTTGGCCGCGGCCATTCATGCGCTGCGCAAACATGAGACGTTCTTCACCTCGCGCGTTGCTCAGATCGCGCTGCGCGCCTACCGGAACAAGAAGCCCGCCGGCGACGCCCCACCATCGTCCGACGGCACGCTCACACCGCGGGAACGCGAAGTGCTGCAATTACTCGGCGAGGGCAAGAGCAACAAGGAAGCGGCTACGGCCCTGGGAATCAGCGTGGCGACAGTGGAGACGCACCGGGCCAATATTATGCACAAGCTGGGAGCGCACTCGATTGCGGGACTTGTGCATTATGCCGTCCGCCACAAGATCGTCACGCCGTGAGGCCGGCGTGCGATCGCGGCCTCTGGTTTTCACCACTCATGGTTTCCTGGTAGGGGCATCCAGATTTTACTGTATTGAACAATGGCGTGTGGAATTCCTATTGTAAATGAGAACCGAGCCTGCGGATTGTCGAGCCGAACAAGGAGGAGGCCATGCATACTTCCGCCGAGGAAACACGCTTCGTTAGGACGCACTTGTTGCGGATTCTGGTGGCAGATGATCACGACTTGGTGCGTCAGGGCCTGCGGTCTTTGCTGACGGAACAACCGAGGTGGACGGTCTGTGGCGAGGCGACGAACGGCCACGAGGCGGTTGCCCTGGCGCGGCAACTCCGTCCCGATGTCGCCGTGGTCGACATCCACATGCCGGGCATGGACGGCTTACAGGCGACCCGGGAAATTCTCGCTGTCAGCTTCCACACAGAGATTCTCATTCTCACGCTTGATGAGAGCGGGGAGGTCGTCCGGGCCGCCACGGAGGCTGGAGCGCGTGGAATTGTCATGAAGTCCGACGCGGCGCGCGACCTCGTGGCCGCCGTGGCTGCTCTTGCGCGGCACGAACCGTTTTACACGCCGAAAGCCTCGCAAATCATCGTGCGAACTCTCGCGCAGCCCCTGGGCGCGTCGTCGGTCGATCCCGTCACGTTGACCGGGCGTGAGCGCGACGTGGCTATCCTGGTGGCGGAGGGGCTCGGCAACAAGCAGATCGGCATCACACTCGGCATCAGCGCCAAAACCGTCGAGAGCCACCGCCACAACATCATGCGCAAGCTCGGGCTGAAGTCCTCCGCCGATCTCGTGCGCTACGCCGTGCGAGACGGTCTCGTCCAGGCGTAACGCGAGAGTCCGACCGGTCTCCCGTGGACACAACCGGCCACGCGGCCAGGATTCCCCTCACCTTGCTTGCTAGCCCGTCAGGGAATTCCCGTACGGGTCCTTCAGGCAATCTCCCGCGTTTCCCTGATTTTTAAGGGTTCTGAGTTCTGCGGCTTGGTGATTGCTAAAGTCACCACAGTCGAACTATGAAGTGGACTGTCGAAAATAAGATAAGCCGCGGACTTGCCCGTGAAAGCCGTTGAGACATCGCGATCGCGCGGCGGGTTTGCGTTTCTGCTGGTGTTCCTCCTGCTGGCGGCGGGCATCGTCACCACCGGCTGGTTCTACTACCGGAACTACCAGCAGCACTACCGCACCGAGATGGAACGCCAGCTCTCCGCCATTGCGGATTTGAAAGTGAGCGCACTCGTGCAGTGGCGCAAGGAGCGGCTGGCGGATGGCTCTCTCCTGTTTAAGAACGCCGCTTTTGTCGCGCTGGCGCGCCGCTTCTTCGAGAAACCGGAGGACGCCGACGCGCAACGCCAGCTTCAGTCGTGGATCGAAAAATACGAGGACCACTGTCAGTATGACCAGGTTCGTCTGCTGGATGCTCAGGGCATCGTTCGCATGTCATCGCCCGCCGTGCTGCCGCCCATGCCTTCCGTTGTTTCACAACGCATCCCAGAAGTCTTGCGGTCCGGCCAGGTGACGCTTCAGGGTTTCTACCGGAACGAACACGACCAGCACGTCTATCTGACGGTGATGGTTCCCATTCTCGACGAATCGGACGCGAACCGTCCGCTGGCCGTTCTCGTTCTGCGCATCGATCCGGAAATGTATCTGTATCCCTTCATCAAACGCTGGCCGACGCCCAGCCTGACCGCCGAGACGCTGCTCGTTCGCCGAGAAGGCAACGAAGTCGTCTTCCTGAACGAACTCCGGTTCCAGACGAACACCGCGCTGAATCTGCGCCTGCCCCTGGATCGGCTCGCATTGCCTGCGGCTCAGGCCGCCCTCGGCCGGGATGGCGTCATGGACGGCCTCGACTACCGGGGCAGGCGGGTGGTGGCGGCCTTGCGCACCATTCCGGATTCGCCGTGGGCGCTGGTGGCTTGCATGGACGCCGCGGAAGTGTATGCGCCGCTGTGCGCGCAACTCTGGCAAGTGGTCGTCATCATCGGCATGTTGCTCCTCGGCGCGGGAGCGTGTGTGGGTGTGGTCTGGTGGCGCCAGCGCGCCCGGTTCTATCGGGAGCGGTATGAGTCGGCGGAGGCACTGCGCGCTTCGGAGCTTCGGTATCGCCGGCTCTTTGAGACAGCGAAAGACGGCATTCTGATCCTCAATGCCGAGACCGGGACGGTCGTGGATGTGAATCCGTTCTTGGTCGAGTTGTTGGGTTACCCGCGCGAGGTGTTCCTCGGAAAGAAGATCTGGGAACTGGGATTCTTCAAGGACATCGTCGCCAACCGGGCCAACTTCGCGGAATTACAGCAGAAGGAATACATCCGCTACGAAGACCTGCCACTGGAAACGAGGGATGGCCGCCACATTGCCGTGGAATTTGTCAGCAACGTCTATCCGGTGAACCACCACACGGTCATCCAATGCAACATCCGCGACATTACCGAGCGCAAGCGAACCGAAGAACAACTAAAAGCCTCGTTCAAGGAAATTAGCGACTTGAAGACCGCGCTGGACGAGCACGCCATCGTGGCCACCACCGATGCACAAGGGAAGATCACGTACGTGAACGACAAGTTCTGTGCGATTTCCAAATACTCCCGCGAAGAGCTCCTCGGTCAAGACCACCGGATCATCAACTCGGGCCATCACCCCAAGGAGTTCTTCCGCAACCTTTGGACAACGATTAAACAAGGCCGTGTCTGGCATGGGGAGATTAAGAATAAGGCCACGGACGGTTCATTTTACTGGGTGGACGCCACGATCGTGCCGTTCCTCAACAAGCAGGGCCAACCGCGCCAATATGTGGCCATCCGCACCGATATCACCGCCCGCAAGCACGCGGAGGAGGAAGTCCGCGAGTTGAACACGAAACTGGAGCAGCGGGTCCTCGAACGCACGGCCGAACTCACCGCCGCCAACAAGGAACTGGAGGCCTTCACCTACTCGGTTTCGCACGATCTGCGGGCGCCGCTGCGCGGTATCGATGGATTCAGCCAGGCCCTCCTCGAAGATTACGCGGACAAGCTCGAGGGGGACGGCAAGAACCTGTTGCAACGCATCCGCGCCGGCAGCCAGCGCATGGGAACACTCATTGATGATCTGTTGAACCTGTCACGCGTCTCGCGCCGCGCGCTGCACCGCGAGCCCGTCGATCTGACCAAACTCGCCTCCGAGATCGCCGGGGAATTGCGGGAGCAGGATCCGCAGCGACGCGTCGAGTTGCGCATCGCCGATGACTTGAAGACGGAGGGCGATCCCGAACTCCTGCGCGTCGTGCTCGAAAACCTTCTCGGCAACGCCTGGAAGTACACGGCCAAACAGCCCCACGCCACGATCGAGTTCGGCCTTGATCGCGACAATGGGCACCCGTCGTTCTTCGTACGCGACGATGGCGTGGGGTTCGACATGCAGTACGTCGACAAACTGTTCACGCCGTTTCAGCGGTTGCATGCGATGAACGAGTTCCCCGGCACGGGCATCGGGTTGGCCACCGTTCAGCGTATTGTCCACCGTCACGGCGGGCGCGTCTGGGCGCAAGCCGAGGTCAACAAGGGCGCGACGTTCCATTTCACATTGCCTTGAAGGAGCAACAGTATGAACACATATGCACAGCTTCGGTTCTCACTCATGACCGAGTTCACGCTCAAGGCCGGGCCCCACCTCCGGTCTCTTTGGGCTGATTTGATCGAGATGGAGGCGGCGGCGGATGAGTCCACGCTCTCCGCGGCTCGCGAGCAGGCCTTGCGTCGACTTCTGGCGCTGAGTGCGGCGGCGGGCGCGGCCAACGCCCATGACGTGCAAACACTCGGCCACACGCTCAGGCTCTTGGTCATGACCACCACGCACGTGCGCGATGCGACCCACCATGAGTGTTTCGACGCTCTGTGCAGGACGATGCGCGAACTTACCGAGGCCCTGTACGCGATCACGGCGCCGCCGCCCCTGTCCGGGCGCGAACGCCAACCAGCCGAATCGGCGCTCGTCGAATCCTGCGCCGATTGAAGGAGACACACCATGAACAACAGACCCATCCTATTGGTGGAAGACAATTCCGATGACGAGTCGCTGACGTTGCGCGCTTTCAAGAAAAACAACATCGCTAACGAGGTGATTGTCGTGCGCGACGGCACCGAGGCGCTCGATTTTCTGTACGGCAACGGGAATGCATTGCCGGCCATGGTGTTGCTCGACCTGAAGCTGCCAAAAGTGAGCGGCCTTGAAGTCTTACGCCGCGTGCGGGCCGAGTCCCGCACGCGCCTGCTGCCAGTGATCATCCTGACAACCTCCAAGGAAGAACAGGACCTCATCAACAGTTACCAACTGGGCGCGAACAGTTACATCTGCAAACCGGTGGACTTCGCGCAGTTCACCGAGGCCGTGCGTCAGCTCGGGCTGTATTGGCTGGTGCTGAACCAGGCGCCGCCCAACCCACGGAGCTAACATGAGCACGCCCCTGCGCATTTTGATTGTCGAGGACTCCGAGGACGACCGCCTGCTGCTGAAGAACGTCCTGGCACGTGGAGGCTACGAGATCACTGACGAACGCGTCGAGACCGCGGAAGCCATGAGTGCCGCGCTCACGCACGAACGGTGGGACCTCGTCCTCTCGGATCACCGCATGCCACGATTCAGCGCGCTGGCCGCGCTGAAGGTCTATCGGGAACGGGGCTGTGATATGCCGTTCATTGTCGTGTCAGGCAGCATGGGTGAAGAGTTCGCCGTGTCGGCGATGAAAGCCGGCGCGCATGACTACATCATGAAAGATAATCTGACACGGCTCGTGCCCGCCGTCGAACGGGAGCTGCGTGAGACGGAGATGCGGCGGCAGCGCAAAGTGGGCGAACGGGCGTTGGAAGAAAGCAATCGGCGGCTCCAGAAGGCCCTCCGCGAACTCCAAGACACGCAGCAGAAGTCGGTGGAGCAGGAGCGGCTTCACGCCTTGGGCCAAATGGCCAGCGGTGTCACCCACGACTTTAACAACGCACTCTCGAAGATCCTCGGATTCACCGAACTGCTCCTGACGTCCCCCGAAAAGCTTCAGAACCTCGACATGGTGCGCGAGCACCTGCGGTCAATCAACACCGTCGCGCGAGATGCCGCCCAAGTCGTGGGGCGGTTGCGCGAGTTCTATCGGCCACGACGGAACACCGAGCAATTCAAACTGGTCGACCTCAGCGCCATCATCGAACAGACCATCTCGCTGACCGAACCGAAGTGGAAGAGCGGAGCGCAGGTGAATGGCATCACGATCCGGATTCAGACGGAACTACAGCCGAAAGTGCCGGTCTTTGCCGACGAAGCCGAACTGCGCGAAGCATTCAGCAACCTCGTTTTCAACGCGGTCGATGCCCTGCCGCAGGGGGGCACGATTACCATCCGCACAAGCACACAGGCCGAACATGCGATTCTGGAGATCAGCGATACCGGCACGGGCATGACTGATGAAGTCCGCCAGCACTGTTTCGAGCCGTTCTTCTCCACGAAAGGCGATGCCGGTACCGGCTTGGGACTGGCTAGCGTGTATGGGATCATCCAGCGACATGGCGGTGAAATCAGGATTCACAGCAAACCCGGCCAGGGCTCAACGTTCAGCATTCGCTTGCCTGTCCATACCGGCCAACAGGCCCCCCCTCGCGAGGCCGAACCACCCGTCGTCCCGAAAAACAATCCGCTCCATGTCCTGGTGGTCGAAGACGAGCCGATGGTGCGGAGAATTGAGGCCGAGTACCTGACCGTCGACGGACACTTGGTGGAGACGGCTGCCGATGGCTGCGAAGGTTTGAGTAAGTTTCGAGCGGGCAAGTTCGATCTGGTGTTGGTTGACCGCGCCATGCCCGAGATAAACGGCGACCAGTTGACCGAGGCCATCAAGGAATTGGATCCGGACATGCCCGTGATCCTCGTGACTGGCTTCGAGAAGACATTCGGGGACAGCCACCCGGAGCGGCGGGCGGATCTGACCCTCAGCAAACCATTCAGCCACGCTTCGCTGCGCGAAGCGGTCCGAAGGGTGGTGGCCGCGGCATGAGTGAATCCCCGAACCAACGCGCGCACGGGCTGCCGACTTCAGCCACGGCGTCCACCCGGAGCGTGTTCACAAACTTTACCCCGAATATTTCCACAAAGAGCCATTCTATGAGCAAGAGACGAATCCTCATTGTCGACGACGACCTGGCGAGCGCCCGCATACTGAAAACCGGCCTGGAAAAAATCGGCGGTTATGAGGTCCTGACCGAGCTACGCGCCGCGCGGGCGGTGTCGGCGGCACGGCAGTTCCAGCCGGATTTGATCCTGCTCGACGTGTGCCTGATCGACGGCGACGGCGGCGACGTGGCATTCCATCTGCGCCGCGATGAGCGCCTCCGCAATGTCCCCATTGTGTTTTTGACCTCGATCATTTCCCAGGAAGAAGCCCGGAACGCCAATGCGCTGCACGGCGACTTCCACTATCTGGCCAAGCCCGTACGTCTGGGGCGCGTAATCACGTGCATTGAGAAACACCTCGGGACGGCCGATTCCTGCAAACAACTCTCCATCGAAGGGAAATCCACATGAAAAAAACGCGAATTCTGGTCATCGACGACGACGTTCACTCCACGCGCATGGTCAAACTGACCCTTGAGCGAACGGGCCGCTATGAGGTCTGGCCGCTCAACAATCCCGCCGGGGCCTTGGACGCGGCGAGGCAATGCAAGCCTGACTTGATCCTGCTCGATATTTGCATGCCCGGCACCGAGGGCAGCGAAGTTGCGTTCCAGCTTCGAACGGATAAGGAATTCGAGAGGATCCCCGTTGTCTTTCTGACGGCGCTCGTTTCGGAGCGGGAAGCCGTGAGTGATGGCACTCCGGTCGGAGCATTTCATTTCATCGCCAAGCCACCCCGGCTGCAACGGCTGATCACCTGCATCGAGCGCAACCTCGAGATGGCCCCCATGACCAACCAACTCCCCACCGAAACGAGTTCCTAATGAACCGACGCCGCATTCTGGTCATAGACGACAGCCCGACGTCCACGCGGATGACCCGATTGATGATCCAGAGGATCGGTCACTATGAGGTGCGGGAACTCAACGACGCCCACCAGGCGATGGAAGCTGCGCGGGAATTTCGCCCCGACCTGATTCTGCTCGACGTCTGCATGCCGAACATTGAGGGAAGCGAAGTGGCCGAGAGATTCGCCAACGATCCCGACTTTGCCGATACGCCGCTCATCTTCCTGACCTGCATCGTCACGCCCGGCGAAGCCGGCGAAACCGGCAGCCGGGTCATCGGCCGCCATGAGTACATTGCCAAACCGGCCCGGCCCGAGAAACTGGTTGCCAGCATCGAGGGAAATCTGACCCGCGCCAGACGGACGCCGGGCACACGGCCCGTTTCTGAGAACTCGCGATGGACGTAAATATCTTGTCGTCACTGCTGCGGCCGGCGGCGCTATTGGCCATGGCCGCCGGGCTGGCCGTTTCACTTCGAAGACAGGCGCGCCGAACCGCAATCGTCCAAGCCGAACAGGCGCACGCGCAGCAAGCGTTGGAAGAAAGCGACCTCCGTTTCCGGATTCTCACGCGGGCCACGAATGAAGCCGTGTGGGACTGGAACATCGAGACCGACTGCGTGTGGTGGAACCGCAACATGCAGACGCTCTTCGGGTGCAGCGAGGAGGAAATCGGGGGCACGAGCGCGTGGCGCATCCAAAACGTGCACCCGGAGGACCGCCAGCGCGTCCTGACGAGTTTGCAGGTGTGCGCGCAACGCCACGGCGATTTTTGGTCAAGCGAATACCGGTTCCGGCGCGCCGACGGTTCGTACGCCGACATCTTCGACCGCGGCTACATCCTGCGCGACCAGGACGGGCGCGCCGTGCGGATGATCGGCTCGATGATGGACATCACCAAGCGCAAGCGCGAGATGGAGTTGGCCCGGGCGCGTGACGCCGCGCTGGAATCGGCCCGCCTGAAGTCGCAGTTCCTCGCCAACATGAGCCATGAAATCCGCACCCCCATGAACAGTATCATCGGCATGACGGACATCCTGCTGCACACGGAGTTGACCGCTGAGCAACGGGAGTTCATGGAGATCGTGCGCATGAGCGGGGAATCGCTGCTGACAATCATCAACGACATTCTCGACTTTTCCAAAATCGAGGCCGGCAAACTCAAGTTTGAACTGCTGGATTTCGAACCGCGCACCGCGGTGGAAGAAGTGATCACAATGATCCAAGAGCAGACGCGCGCCAAGAAATTACAACTGACCCTTGTCGCCGCCCCGGAGGTGCCGGCCACGGTGCGCGGCGACCCTGGCCGCCTGCGGCAGATCCTGACGAATCTGATTAGCAACGCCATCAAATTCACCCCCGGCGGGCAGATCAACGTTCGCGCCACCAAGGAGACGGAGAGCGACACGCATGTGGTCCTGCGGTTTGAGGTGGCCGATACCGGCATTGGCGTTCCGGCGGAAGCGCGCGCGTGCCTGTTTCAACCTTTTTCCCAAGTGGATGCTTCCACCACGCGGAAATATGGTGGAACAGGTTTGGGTCTGGCCATTTGCAAACAGCTTGTCAATCTCATGGCCGGCCAGATCGGTTGTGACAGCATTCCCAACCAAGGCTCGGTGTTTTGGTTCACGGCGCGGTTTGAGAAACCGAGTGAGGTGCTGCCGCTGCCGGAATTCTCAGCGGGGACCGGGCCGGAAATGATCGACCCTCAACAACGGCTTCCCGCCAGCCAGCGACGGGGAATGAGGATCCTCATTGCCGAGGATAATGTCTTCAACCAGAAAGTCGTGCTACGCCAGGTGCGAGAAATGGGCTTCGGCGCGGACGCGGTGGCCAGCGGCATCGAAGTGTTGGAAGCCCTCGACAGGGTTCCTTACGACTTGATACTGATGGATTGCCAGATGCCGGAGATGGACGGCTACGCCTGTGCCGCCGAAATCCGGCGGCGCGAAGACAACGCGCGGCACGTTCCAATTATCGCCATGACCGCACACGTGATGAAGGAAGACCGCGGCAAGTGTCTGGCGGCGGGCATGGACGATTTTCTGAGCAAACCGGTGCGCGTGGCCCATTTGGAGAGCATCCTCATTCAATGGCTTACCGGTTCAGCCACCGCGCCGGCGAGGGGGACGTCTGTTTGCCGGGCCGATCCCCCGGAAGATCAGCCCGCAGTGGATGGTCAACGGGACGAACAGTCTGACACCCCGTCCCTGCTCCCACCTGTCGATTTGGATAACTTTACAGAATTGGCGGGGAACAACGCCGAGCGCGCACGGGAACTGGCAGACCGTTACGTTCGGCAGACGAACGAGCAACTGACCAAACTCCGGGACGCCATCGCGACCGGCGTCGCGTCCGATGTCAAACGCATTGCCCACAGCGCCGCCGGCTCCAGCGCGATGTGCGGCATGAACCCCATGCTTGCGCTCTTGCGTGAGCTGGAGCGGATGGGCCAAACCGGACAACTGGGTGGCGCTCCTCGTGTCTATGCCCAAATCGAAAAAGAGTTTGGGCGGATCGGCCAATTCTTGAGCGCGCACCTGGAAGCCGTAACCGAACCCCATGTCACATAAGGACACAGCATCATCATGAAGCAAATTCTTATCGTGGAAGACGATTCGCTCGTTGCGGATGTATATTCCCAGAAACTTCGCGAGCAAGGTTTTGCCGTGAACGTGGCCGCCGATGGCAGAGCCGGGTTGGAGATGTTCCACGAGCGGAAAGTCGACCTGGTGCTGCTGGATCTGCTGCTGCCACAGATCGATGGCGTGCAGGTACTCAAACAGATCCGCTCGGAGTTCGGCCCGCAAGAACTCCCGGTGCTGGCGTTCACCAACGCGTATCTGGGCGGCATGGTGCAGCAGGCATGGGAGGCGGGCGCCAATCAGGTGATTCCCAAGGCAGGCACCAAACCCGGCCTCGTGATCCAAATGGTCGAGGACGCGCTGGCCGACCCTCCCCTGACGGGGGCGTCGCCAACCCGGACGACGAGCAGGGCCGAGTTTGATCCTGTGGGGCAAAGAACATTCCTGGATTCGTCTTCGGAAACGCTGGCAGCGCTCTGGCGACCGCTGAAGCAACTGGCCGGCCAGGGCTACCGTTCGGACAACCGGGCATGTTTCCGGGAGTTACTCGGCGTCGTCCAGCCGCTCACGACGACGGCCGCCGGCGTCGGACTGGAGGGGATCGCGCAAATGTCCTCTGCCTTGGAAGGTCTGCTGAAGGAACTATGTGACAAACCCGAACGCCTGAATCCGTCCGTATTGCTCACGATCGCGCAAGCCATCGATACTTTGAAACTCCTGTTCGCGTATCCCGACGGCGATTCGGCGAAAAACCCCTCCAAGGCGCGCGTTCTGGTCGTGGATGACGATGCGTTCGCGCGGCAGGCCGTCAGCTGTGTCCTGTCGCGTGTCAATCTGAAGGCGATTTGCGTGGATAGCCCCATACGGGCCCTCAAGCGGCGCACGGGGAAAAGATTCGACCTGATCGTTCTGGACATCGAGATGCCTGACGCGAACGGATTCGATCTGTGTTCCCGATTTCGCGCCATGCCCGCGTGCCGAAACACGCCGATTATCTTTCTCAGCGTGCGCAAGGACCTCAAAGACCGTACCGAATCAGTTCTGCGCGGAGGTAATGACTACATTACCAAACCGTTCCTGCACATGGAACTGGCCACGAAAGCGCTCAGCTTTGTGATTGGCGGCCCGTTGAAACTGGCTCATCCCGCATGGGAATCGAACGGCAACGGCTCCGAATCGACTTTCTCACGGCGCGAGCTCAATGCGCTGAAGCAAGTTATCCTCGGCAACTATGACGCGTGAGCGCTTACGAAGTTGCCTCTCGCTGTGCGTGCGGGAGCCGATCGTTGTCTTCGTGTTGCCGGTAGCGCATGAACCCGTATGAACCAAGCCCGATTCCGCGTTTTCCGGTCAGATTACTGGCTGGCGCGCTCGTGTTGACGGCGGCGGCGAATGAACACCTTCGTCAAGGTCGATCTGCATTCGCCGCAGCCCCAAGCCATCAAGCCCGCCGCCGCGATCCTCTGCGCGGCCGGGCTCGTCGCCTTCCCGACCGAGATCATTTACGGACTCGGCACGCATGCGCGCGACACGCAAGCCGTCCGCGAAAATCTTCGCCGCCAGGGAATGCCCCCGCTCGGACCCGCTCATCGTTCACGTCCGCGCGTGCGATGAAAAGACCCCTCCCTGCTGAAGTTTCTCAGTTAGCATTGCCGCGAGGAAACTACATGCCCTGGAGGCGAATGCTGGCCTGCATTACCGGCAGGAGAAACGCCGAAACCCGAACACTTAAACGGCCTGCGAGTATTTACATGGCACAGGCTCTGTGTCACGGGTCAAGCATGGACCAAGACACGCCACCGGCAAGGTCATCGGCGTGTCGACAGTGGCGCGCGACATCACCGAGCGCAAGCGCGCGGAAGAGGCGCTACGTGCATCACAGCAGATCATCGAAGAGATTATCAACGCGATACCCGTGAGGGTATTCTGGAAGGACAAAAATCTCGTTTACCTGGGCTGTAACGCGGTATTCGCGCGCGATGCGGGATTTGCCGATCCGAAGGACATTATCGGGAAAGACGATTACCAGATGGGCTGGCGTGATCAGGCGGAAAAATATCGCGGTGATGACCGCCAGGTCATCGAGAGCGGCTGCCCCAAGCTTTTCATCGAAGAACCCCAGACGACCCCCGAAGGGAACACCATCACGCTTCTTTCGAGCAAGCTACCTCTGCGCAATTCCAAGGGGGAGATCAGCGGCATACTCGGAACGTATATGGACATCACCGAACGCAAACGGCTCGAGGCCCAGCTATCTCAATCCCAGAAAATGGAAACCGTCGGCAAACTGGCCGGCGGCATCGCGCACGAGTTCAACAGCATCCTGACGGCCATCATCGGCCAGAGTGAATTACTGCTCGGCGATCTTCCCGCCGGGAGTCCGCTGGCCAAAAACGCGACTGAAATTAGCAAGGCCGCCGGTCGTGCCGCGACGCTGACCCGCCAACTCCTGGCGTATGGCCGCAAGCAATTTCTACAACCGGAAGCGCTCGATCTAAACCGGGTCATCGCGAGTATGGAAGCTATGTTTCATCATCTCATGGGCGTTGATGTGGTTACGCAGATTGTTACCGCCGCCGGACTTAAGGCGGTGCGGGCGGACGCCGGACAGATTGAGCAGGTCATCATGAACATGGCCCTCAACGCCCGCGATGCCATGCCCAACGGCGGCAAACTCACGTTGGAAACCGCGAACGTCTCGTTCGGCCAGGAGAGTGTGGGCCGTGATGCAGAATTGAAACCGGGCGACTACGTGATGCTGGCGATCACGGACACCGGCGCGGGGATGAGTGCGGAAGTAAGAGCGCATGTCTTTGAGCCGTTTTTCACGACCAAAGGCGTTGGCCAGGGGACCGGCTTGGGATTGTCCACCTGTTATGGCATCATCAAACAAAGCGGCGGTCATATCAGCGTCTATAGCGAACCGGCCCGAGGAACCACCTTCAAAATTTATCTGCCGCAAGTTGAACAGCAGACGAAGATTCCCATTCAGCGTTTTGACTCATCTGATTTACCGCGCGGGACGGAAACCATTCTGCTGGTCGAGGACGATCCCGCCTTGCGTGAGATGGCGGCGACATTGTTACGACGACTGGGTTACACGGTTTTGGCGGCGGACAATGGCCTCGAAGCCTTGAGGCTGACTCACCAAAAAAGCACGGGATACATTGATTTGTTGTTCACGGATGTCGTGATGCCTCAAATGAGCGGCAAAGAATTGTCCGATCGCATCCACGCGTTGCATCCGAACACCAAGATTCTGTTCACTTCCGCATATACGGAGAGCGCCATCGTTCATCAGGGGGCACTGAATCCCGGGGTGGAGATCCTGCAAAAACCGTTCACGCCGTCGGCGCTGGCGCACAAGGTGCGCGAGGTTCTGGACGGCAAGAACGGTTCGGGAAACGAGAGTCACCCACTGCGGTCAGAAGCTTCGGACACACCCGTCTGCGTGTGAGGCACGAGAATTTTTTCACCAAGGAACGCAGAGAAATGTATCAAACGGACATCACAGGGATGCTGGAACAGGCAAACTTTCTATTCCCGCCCGCATGGGTGAGGGTATGCGCTTGCAGCCCTAGGGAATTGAGGTTTGGCTGCCTCGCTAGGACTCGAACCTAGACAAACTGATCCAGAGTCAGTTGTGCTACCATTACACCACGAGGCAGTCGGGTGGTTCTCCAAAGAGTAGAACGGGGCAAAAAGCGTGTCAAGCTCCACAGCCCCGCAGGTGTTGGCGGGCGCAGCCGCCGCAGCTAGCTCAAACGCATCGGCATCAAGACGTACAGGAACGGGGCGTTAACCTTGATGACGCCGGGACTCAATTCGTCAGTCAGTTCCACGAATACTTCATCGGCATCCAGATTGCGCAGTGGGTCCATCATGTATTGCGGATTGAACGCGATGGTGATCTCCTTGCCTTTGTAGTTGATCGACAAGGTCTCCTTGGCTTCGCCAACCTCGGGAGTGGTTGCGGTGATTGTCAGCGTGTTCTTGGCGAAATTCAGCTTCACCGACTGTGACTTCTCGCTGGCCAAGATTGACGCCCGATGCAATGCGGAAAGGAGTAATTCGCGTTCCAAGGCGATTCGTTCCTTCGTCTCCGTTGGGATCACCTGTCGGAAATTCGGGTAGGTTCCCTCGATGAGTTTGGAGGCGAGGGTGGTGCCGTCCAACTCGAAGATGACCTGATTCTCGCCGATGGAAAGCTTGACGTCGCCCTTATCGGCCAGCAACCGCTCCAACTCATTTACTGCCTTCGTGGGAAGAATCAATTCTGCTTCAGATCCCTTGGAAATCTCGATGTCGTGCTCTATGAGCGCCAACCGCCGACCGTCCGTTGCCACAACCGTGAGTTTATCGCCTTTGAGCCCCATGAACACGCCGTTCAGTACATAGCGCGTCTCATCGTTCGAGACTGCGTAGGCCGTTTTCCTCAACATGTCGCGGAGCACAGATTGCTCGATTTTCAGCGCTTTGCCCGCGCCGAACTCAGGAAACCGTGGAAACTCTTCTTCCGGCAGGCCCATAATCTTGTAGAAGGACGATCCACAACGAATCGAAGCTGCATTACGGTCATCCACCTCGATTTCGATTTCAGCGGCTGGTACTTCCCTGAGAATAGAGAAAAGTTTCCGGGCCGGCAGGGTCGTCGAACCCTCTTTTGAGACTTCGGCTCCTATGCGACAACGAACCCCAACGTCCAGGTCCGTGGTTGTCAGGGTAACACCGTTGTTGGACGCTTGGATCAGAACATTGGACAGGATCGGGAGTGTGGTACGGGTGCTCACAAGGTTTTGCACGCGTTGCAACCCGTCGAGAATCGATTCTTTGCTGACTTTCAGTTTAACCGGCATGTTGCACAGATGTAGTACTACTGATTATTCCTTTTGTATACAGCAATAAAGTCGTTGCCGTTCGGGCTGTGCATATATCAAACAACTTTTCTTGTCAAGGACACAGCAAGCAGTTACGTATGGCATCAAGATGGTGTAAACGGGAGAGAATTGAACCAACTGAATGGGACTTCGATTCCGGAGGGGAGTCATCAGACGTTTTTTCCAACGGACTGACAAGTTATTGGAATGTTATTGTCGTTGGAGTGACTGCTCCAGATAGGAAACTGTCTGCCGCAGCCGTTGGTCCTTCGACGAGCGCGTTTCAATCAGCCTGCAGGCGTGCAGAACCGTGCCGTGATCGCGACCGCCGAACGATTCCCCGATGTCGGCGAGCGACCGGCTGGTCAATGTCCGGCTCAGGTACATGGCGACCTGGCGGGGGAACGCGACGTTTTGCGGTCGACGTCGGCTGGTCATGTCCGCGATCCGGATATCGAAGTGTTCGGCGACCTTCTTCTGGATGGATTCGATGGTGATGGTCCGCCGGGCCTCTTCGTGAAGTGCGTCACGAAGCAGGTTCTCCAATTGATCACGGGAAACCTCTTTGCCGGTGAGAGATGTGTACGAGGCGACCCGGACCAGGGCGCCTTCCAAGCGGCGAATGTTCGTGCGGATTTTCTCGGCGATGAATTCCAGCACCTGATCGGAAAGCTTTACGTCGATCATGGCCGCTTTCTTTTTGAGGATTGCGATCCGTGTCTCCAGCGCGGGCAGCTGCAGTTCCGTAACCAGTCCCCATTCAAAGCGGGAAACGAGCCGGTTCTCCAAGTTGGCAATCTCGGCGGCCGGTCGGTCGCTGGACAGCACAATCTGCTTGTGCGCGTCGAACAGGGTATTGAACGTGTGGAAGAACTCGTCCTGCATCCGCTCTTTTCCCCCGAGAAACTGGATGTCGTCGATGAGCAGCACGTCGACCTGGCGGTACTTTTTGCGGAATTTGATCATCGTGCTGTTTTGAATGGCCTGGATGAAGTCGTTGGTGAACTGCTCGCAGGTGATGTAGCAGACCTTGCGGGACTTGCCGCCGCTGAAGGACGCGTGACCGATGGCTTGCATCAGATGCGTCTTGCCCAAGCCGACGCCGCCATACACAAACAGTGGATTGTACGCTTTGGCAGGCGACTGGGCGACGGCCAGCGCCGCCGCATGGGCGAAATTGTTGTTGGGCCCCACCACGAACGAATCGAACGTGTAACGCGGATTCAGCCTCACGTCGAGGTCTACCCGGACCGACGGCCGCTTCTCGTGGCTAGTGCTCGTCGGCTGAGGCAGTTCGGGAGGCACTTTCAATCCCTGGCTGACAGCCAGCCGGACCTGCATCGGCTGGCGGGTAACCTGGTTGACCGCCTCGCGGATCAGCGTCAGGAAGTTATCTTGAAGCCAGATTTGGTAAAACTCGTTGGCTACCCCCAAAACCAGCACGTCCTGATTCACTTCGACTGGCTTGATGGGCGCAAACCACCGGTTGAACAGCTCCGGATTGAGCATGCGTTGCAGGATTTTGCTCGCGTCGCGCCATAGTTGGTCGTGCCCCGTTGTCATCGTTCCTCCGTCGTTACACGCCTGACTTATTCACAGGCTGTTGACACCCCCGCTCTACCCTGCTTCGGCAGGTGTCCGGCAGCCGAGACGAACGGAAGGAGTGACCCGCACACGAATCCAAGGAGACAAAAACCGTAAAAAACCCCCTTGCCTTGATTACCACACCGTGCAACCGCGAAAAAAGCTCTCAAACGGCTCTCACACCGTTGTGCGGCTGCGTTTTCCCCTCACATCATTCGTGTCGGACTCAGGAGAGAAGTGAACCAGAAAATCCAGATTCCTTGGGCGATGCATGCAGCCGACCAGCATAACGTGGCTGAGCACCCAAGCTGTTCACAACTTATTCACAACCCTCTCTATCATCCTCGCCTTCGCCTTTGCGCGGTGCAGCATAGTGACCGAGGTTGCGCGGTTCAAGAAAAAAATGATGCGCGCCGAAGAAATTTTTCGTGCGTCGCGTAACGCAGAAAAAAACAGGGCCGAAAGCTCGAGCGAACTTTCGGCCCTGCGAGTGACACAACCCTTTTACGCGTCGTAGTACATATGGAATTCCCACGGATGCGGACGCAGCCGCACTTGATCCTGTTCTTTGCGCTTCATCTCGATCCACGTGTCGATGACGTCCTGCGTGAACACATCGCCCTTCAGCAGGAACTCATGGTCATCTTCCAGTTCGTCGCAGGCCTCGGTGAGGCTGCCGGGCATCGATGGCACTTTCTTGAGCTCGGAAGGCGGCAACTCGTAGATGTTCTTGTCGAGCGGCTCGCCCGGATCAATCCGGTTCTCAATGCCGTCCAGACCCGCCATCAATAGCGCGGCGAACGCGATGTATGGGTTCGCCGTCGGATCGGGCGGACGATACTCAATGCGCTTGGCCTTGGGACTCGGTGAATACGTTGGGATACGGACCGCAGCCGACCGATTCCGGCTCGAATACGCGAGGTTCACGGGAGCTTCAAACCCCGGCGTCAATCGCTTGTAGCTGTTGACCGTTGGATTGGTAAGGGCAGCGACGGCGCGGGCATGCTTGAGGATGCCGCCGATATAGTGCAGGGCCAGGTCGCTGAGGCCGGCGTATTCTTTCCCGGCAAAGAGTGGCTTGCCCTTTTTCCACAAGCTCTGGTGCGTGTGCATCCCGCTGCCATTGTCG
>JBEKUF010000029.1:0-26696 GCA_049515295.1 Verrucomicrobiia bacterium
AATGCCTCGCCGACCGGTCGAAGCCCGCAACGCCTGCGAACGAAGACTGGAGCGGGCGATGGGAATCGAACCCACCTCACCAGCTTGGAAGGCTGGCGCATTACCACTATGCTACGCCCGCATCCGGTTGCGTTGCCTTACCACCCCGAAAAGGATTCGGGGCAGGCTCGGTTGAGCCCGCGCTCCCGCCGTCGGCGTTCCGACCAATGCGCTGTCACCGTACACCAGCGATTGCCGGAACGTCAAGCGCAAGCCCCACGCGCCAGCCGCCATCCGCGGGCGCTACCGCCGACGGCATGGCGCCATCACCGCATCGGGCATTCCGTGAAGGATTTTCTTGTTGGCCGGGCAAATCGTCGCCAGGACACCGCCCAGTTTGGCGTCGTCGCCCACCACAAAGTAGTAGGGGCACAGCCGTACCCGCGCCGCGAATGTACGCGCTTCATTCGCATCAAAATCCACGTATTGCGCCTCGAACAACTTCGACTTCTCGAATCTCTGGAGAATAAATGGATGCGCCGCGAAATTTTTCAGCGCTTGTTCGATGGCCTCGGCCCATTCGGTGGACGGCAGATCGTGCCCGACGTACACGCCGCGGCTGCCCCAGGCGCGGTCGCTGAAGCCGGAGATTTTCAACACCAGCTCGCGTTGTTTTTGGGAGAACATCGCCATGTCGCGCCAATCGTGTATGCCCAGCTCGGGGATCACCGCGTGCGGGGGCAACGGTGTCGGGTCGACGATCCACGTGTAGGGAAACACTTCGCGTAGCGCCGCCAGAGTTTGGTCGCCGAGTTGCTCCCGCCAGAACGCGTGCAGTTGCTCCATCCACAGGAATGCGAAGAGCATCTTCTCTTCCAGTTGCGGTTTGAATGGCGGGGTCACATGCACCTCGCCCTGCGCCGCGGCGTCCATCAACGCGTTAGCGTTGGGTACGTTGGGCAAATCGAACAATTCAAAAAAGCGGTAGACAACGGCGGTTTTGTCGAAGCTCGTCAATTCTTCGGGCCGCACGACGCGAAATCCAATCTGCTGACCGAGCCACTCCATCTCGGGTCGATACGTCGCAGCCTCATTGGATACCACCACCACCGCCAGCGGTTCGTCGCTCTTCGATTCGGCGCGAAGGATGGTGTCGAACCCTTCCATCATTCCCTGGGCGCCGCCGACAATCTGGTCGCCCAACTCGGCGTACGTCTTGCCGAGCCAGCCGGTCAGCCCGATGCCGCCTGGCACGGAATCCAGTTCCGAGACGAAAAAATGATCGTTGGTGAGAATCACGTCGGGACGAATCACGCGCGGCACATGACCTTTGAAGCGACCGAGGCGGGAGAACTCGATCAACTCCCTGGGCTTGCCCGCGTCGAGATACTGCGCAATCCATGGTGGCAGCTTGCCCTCCACGCTGTGTCGGTACATCACGTTGCCGGCGCGGTAAAACGCCAGCAGGTGCGGCCCCAGCGCCTCGAGACGAGTGACAAGTTCCGCGGAAAGCGGGAAGGCCTCGGGAGAAATCCGCCAGGTCGCGCCGGCGAAAAGCCCTTGCGCGGGTATTTGGTCGCGGACGTACTGGGCGCGCTTGGCGGCGGGTTGTGAATCGCTCATGACGAACTCAGATGTGCCCGCGCAACTCGACGCGACGGATCTTGCCACTGGTGGTCTTGGGCAACTCCTTCACGAACTCAATCTCACGTGGATGCTTGTACGGTGCCGTAACGAGTTTGCAGTGTTCCTGCAGTTCGGCTTTGAGCGCGTCGCTGGCGGCGTAGCCGCTCCGGAGGACAACGAACGCCTTGACGATCTGCCCGCGAATGGCATCGGGTTTGCCGACAACGCCCGATTCCAGCACGGCGGGATGTTCCAGAAGGGTGCTCTCAACCTCGAAGGGTCCGATGCGGTACGCGGAGCTTTTGATCACGTCGTCGGCGCGTCCGACAAACCAGTAGTATCCAGCGGTGTCGCGCCTGGCGACGTCACCAGTCAAATACCAGTCACCGCGGAAACGTTGCGCGGTCAGGTCAGGATTCCGCCAGTATTCACGGAACAGCCCCAGCGGTCGCCGCGGGCGGTAGCGCACGGCGATTTCGCCCTCGGCGCCGACGGGTACCTCCTGCAGGTCCGCGTCAAGAAGAGCGATTTCAAAACCCGGGACCGGCTGGCCCATGGAGCCGGGGCGGACTTCGCAGCCACGGGATCGGATGTTGGCGATCAACACGACGGTCTCGGTTTGACCGTACCCTTCGTAGATGGTCGCCCCGGTCGCCTGCCGCCATGCCGTGACGACCTCCGGGTTGAGGGGTTCGCCCGCGCTGGTGCAATGGCGCAGATGCTGGAAGCGAAATCGGGTCAGGTCTTCGCGGACGATGAGACGCAGAGCGGTTGGCGGCGCGCACCACGTGGTAATGGGATAGCTCGCGAGGGTACGCAGCGCACAGGAGCCACTGAATTTGCGCCGGGCGTCCATGGCAAACACCGTGGCGCCGGCCAGCCAGGGGCCGAAGAAGCACGACCAGGCGGCCTTCCCCCACCCGGTATCGGTAATGCACCAATGGAGGTCACCCGGTTTCAAATCGAGCCACAGTTCGCCCGTGACCCGATGGGCGAGGCCATAACTGGCTTGCGTGTGCAACACCATCTTCGGTTCCCCGGTGGTGGCGCTGGTGAAATAGATAATGCCGGGATCGTCTACGCGAGTTGGTTCGCCGGTGAATTTCGGCGAGGCGTCTCGCAATCCCGCCCTGAAGCTCGTCCAACCGGGCCGTCGCGAGCCCACCAAAATCCGTTTGCTGGAGAACCAATCCAGTTTGCTCATTCCATCGGCGTCGGTGATCACGGCGCGGACGCCCGCCGCCTCGATGCGGTAGCGGACATCGCGAGTGGTCAACATTGTGGCGCTGGGAACAGGAACCGCACCCAGCCGGATCAGACCCAGCATTGTGATCCACCATTCCGGAATGCGCGGCAGCATCACCAGCACCGGATCGCCCGGTTGAATGCCGCAGTCGCGGAAGAAGTTGGCGGCGCGATGCGCGTCGGCAACGATGTCGGCTACGGTGAATTTGCGTTGGTGTCGCTCGTTTTCGTCCACCCACCACAACGCCAAGGCGTCCGGGGCCCGCCGCGCCCATTCCTCCATCACGTTCGCGACGAAATTGAAGTCCTTCGGTGTAGGGCGGTTCACTCGCGCACCTGGCCATCCCCCACCACGACGAATTTGTAGCTGGTCAATTCCTCCAGGCCCATCGGGCCGCGGGCGTGGATTTTGTCCGTGGAAATGCCGATCTCGGCGCCGAACCCGTACTGGCCGCCATCGGCCAGGCGCGTGCTGGCATTCCAGAACACACTGGAGCTGTCGACCTCGCGCAGGAACTTTTCCGCCGTGGTTTTGTTGCCGGTGACGATGGCGTCGCTATGGGCCGAACCGTATTTGGTGATGTGATCGATGGCGGCGTCCACGCCCTGGACGACGCGCACGGCCAGAATCAGATCGAGATACTCGGCGTACCAGTCGTCTTCGGTCGCCGGTTTGGCATTCGATACAAGCTGGCGGGTTCGATCATCGCCGCGGAGTTCGACTTTATTTTCGGTCAGCGCTTTCGCGATGCGCGGCAGAAACTTGTCGGCGATTTTCTCATCGATGAGCAGCGTCTCGATGGCGTTGCAAACGCCCGGACGCTGGCACTTGGCGTTGATGACGATTTTCTCCGCCATGTCGAAATCGGCTTCGCGGTCGACGTACACGTGACACACGCCCTTGTAGTGTTTGATGACAGGGATGCGCGATTTTTCCGCGACGGCGCGAATCAGCCCTTCCCCGCCGCGCGGGATGCAGAGGTTGATCAGGTCATCGAGCTCGAGCAACTCGTCGATGGCGGCGCGGTCCGTGGTTGGCACCACCGTGATACTGTTCGGCGGCAAACCGGGCACATTCATCGCCTCGGCAATGGCGAGATTGCTGTGAATCGCCTCCGAACCGCCGCGGAGGATGACCGCGTTGCCGGTCTTGAAGCACAGGCACGCGGCATCGGCGGTCACATTCGGGCGCGACTCGTAAATGATGAGGATCACTCCGATGGGCACGCGCACCTTCCGGATGCGGATTCCATTCGGGCGCGTCCATTCGCTGATGGTCGTCCCGACAGGGTCCGGCAAGGCGGCCACTTCGCGGACGCCCTTGGCCATTTCCGAAATGCGTTTGTCGGTGAGGGTCAGGCGGTCGAGCATCGCTGAGGAAAGCCCCGACTTCTTGCCGGAATCGAGGTCCTTGGCGTTGGCGGACTTGATCGCGGCGGCGGATTTCTCGATTCCGTCGGCCATGGCGCGCAGGAATGCGTTCTTGATCGGCGCGTCAAGTTTGGCCAGCGCGCGCGAGGCATCCCGCGAACGTTCGGCCAGCAATCGCATCTGTTGTTTCAAATCCATTTTAGAGGATCACCATGTCGTCCCGGTGAATCACGACACCGGTGGTCGACTTGATTTGGATGCTGGCAACTTTCGTCAGGCCGCGCGCAAATTCAATTTGATTTTGGTCGCGGATGCTGACGACATCGCCCTCGTCGAATTTCCCCTCCGAAGCGACTATCCCTTTGGCCAACAAGCTCTTCCCATTAGCGCAGAGCGCCTGTTTCGCGCCGTCGTCGACGGTCAGTACGCCTGCCGGGTGCTGGAAAAACGCGATCCAGCGCTTGCGGCTGGCCAATTTGTCCGTGTGCGGCAGGAAGATCGTGCCCACGTCTTCGGCGGCCAGAATATCGCGGAGGACATTTGGACGTTCGCCGCTGGCGATGACGAGCGGGATGCCGACGCGGGTCACAATCTTTCCCGCCTCGATCTTGGACTTCATTCCGCCGACGCTGGTCGTGCGATCCGTGCCGCCGGCGAGGGCCTCGATCTCGCGCGTGATTTCGGGCACGGCGGGAATGACGCGGCCCTGCCCTTCCAACAATCCTTCGACGTGGGACAGAATGATCAGCAAATCCGCGTCGATGAGCGTGGCGGCCAACGCGCCGAGCCGGTCGTTGTCGCCGAACTTGATTTCCTCGACCGCGACCGTGTCGTTCTCGTTGATGATCGGCACGACACCGTGCGCAAGGAGTGTGGCCAGCGTGCCATGGGCGTTGAGGTGACGCGTCCGGTCCTTCAGATCGTCGTGGGTCAGCAATACTTGCGCGACGGTGATGCCGAATTTTCCGAACAATTCGTCGTAGACGGCCATCAATTTGCTCTGGCCGATGGCGGCGGCGGCCTGCAATTCGTCGAGCCGTTTCGGGCGCTGTTTCAGGCCGAGTTCGGCCATGCCCGCGCCAATGGCGCCCGAGGACACGATGATGATCTGCTTCTTCTGCGCGTGGAGCGCCGCAACCTGCGCGACCAGACCTTCGATCTGGCGCAGGGCAAGATGGTTCTGCGCGTCGGTGAGCAAGCCCGTGCCGAGCTTGATGACGATGCGGTTGACCTTGCCGAGTATTTCGTGGCGGAGTTTCATAAGAGCCATAATTGCTTACCAGAAGTCGGCGAACGTGTCGAGTGAATGGGCAGAGACGGGTCGGGTCGAATTGTGCGGTGATAAGCAACTCGACATCGGGAATCGTGTGATGCGATTCGGATTGTGTTCGTGTGACTGGCGGATTACCCTTTTGAAAGTGCGGAATGCGATTGCTCCTTTTGATTGGGTCAAACGTGACGCATCGGGTCGTTCGACCCTGGAGGGTGAAGCCTTCCTCATAGAAAGGCGTGTGCTTTGATGAGCGCGACGTCCGAACAACCTGTCGTGGTGCCGCCCCCTCTGCCGCGAACCGGGTTCGCCATCACGAGCCTGGTTTTGGGCATTGTGGCGGTGTGCCTCAGCTTCCTTGTGCTGGGAGCGTTGCTCGGACTGGTCGGCCTTGTCTTCGGCCTGATCCAACTTCGACGGAGGGGTAGTCCGAAGAAGATGGCGTGGTGGGGGTTCAGTCTCTCGGTGTTCGGGTTATTGGCCAGCATCGGTTTTGGCGTATTGTACTTTGAGTTTTTCAAACATTTTCAGGCGGCCATGGAGTCAGCCTCGGGAACTGATCTGGCGCAGTGGGAAGGCGTGACGGCCCCCGATTTCACCGTGACGGCGCTCGACGGAACGAAGACGACTCTGAGCGCCCTCAAAGGCAAACGGGTGGTCCTTGATTTTTGGGCGACGTGGTGCCCGCCGTGCCGCAAGGAGATTCCGCATTTCGTGCGGTTGACCAAAGAAACCTCACGCGATGACGTCGTCATCATCGGCATCAGTTCCGAGGAGGAGAAGACCTTGCGGTCGTTCGTCGGAAAGAACGGGATGAATTATCCGGTGGCTTCGGCTACCAACCTGCCGGCTCCATACGAGAGCGTCGAGTCGATTCCCACCACGTTTTTCATTGATCGGCACGGCGTGATCCAGAAAGTCGCGGTGGGCTACCACGATTTTGATTCCCTCAAGGAACAGGCGCTGAACAAGGACTGGGAAGGAACGCCAAAATCCGCGCCGGAGACACCCGTCAGCAGCCTCACGGTCAGCGATCATCCGCTGCAGGCGGTACCCGCGTGGCGCAAGGAAGTTCCCGGAGCCCTGGCGATCTGCGCGGGTGACTGGTATGGAGACGGCCAGCAGGAAATCCTCGTTGCCGACAATCGCCCGCAGCTTCACATCCTGGGCAGCGATGGGTCGGAGAAGAACGCACTTCCCATTGCCGGTACATTCACCATGATCGAGTGCGGCCACCGCAAGAGGCAGGATCCGCGCCTGCTGGGGTATTCCAACTGGGGGCGTGAGGTCGTCGTGATGGACTCGCAGGGAAAGCGACTCTGGTCTTACAGCTCGTTGTCTGGAGTCGATGGGGCACACTGGGGCGACCTGGATGGCGACGGCACGGATGAGCTGATCGTCGGCATGAATGGCGGTGGCGGTCTGCATGCGGTGGATGCGGACGGCAAGAAGCTGTGGAAAGCCTCGCTGGGAAATGTCTGGAATCAAGCCGTTGTTTCCGCCCGCACCAATCAGCCCGCTCTGGTCTTCGCCACCGAAGCCGGCGGTTCGGTGCAGGTCTTCGATGCGAAAGGGCGATTGCTGCGGACCGTTCGCCCCCAGGGAAAGTATTGCGCGCAGATGAGCGCCGCCGCCGTGACTGACCAGGGAACCATTCAAGCCATCGCCATCGGTGACGGGAGGACCATCGCGTTCGACCCGACAGGCACCATCGCGTGGTCGACGAGCGCGATCAAGGACAACGCGGCATGGCGGAACGTTAATTTTGCGAACGGTGATCTGATCGGCGACGGGCGGCGGGAGTGGGCGTTCCTGGAGGCGTCGGGTGATCTTGTCATCGCCTCCGTGCTGGGCGAGAAACTCGGCACGATTCCGGCTCAAAAAGGGATCGAGAGTTTCGCCATCGCGAACACCCCGGGCGCCGGCGGGATACTTGTGACTCTGAAGTCCGGCGCGATGCAAGCGTATCGATTTGCGCCCTCGCCGATCACGGCCAGCACTGGGAAGATTGAAATCGCTCGGTAGCGGTGTTGTCCAGCCGTCCGCCGGCCGGCAACCTGGAGCATCGGCATGAACTGTCAAGAGTCAGGCGATGCGCCCCTTGCTTGCGGGTTCTGGTCTATCATTCTGCTGCGCGATAGAGTTCCTTGCCGTTCTCGCCGTCATGCGAATGGCGCAATGGCAACACCCCCGCCGGGGCGCGGCGCAATTGGTCGGGGACGCGCACTCCCGGACTTCCTTTGGCCGGGGTCACGCCGCCGTCGGCCAGCCACCGCACTCCGGTGACGTAACTGGCCTCGTCCGAGGCGAGGAACGTAACGACGTTGGCGATTTCTTCGGGAGTACCGCGGCGGCCGAGGGGCACTCCGTCGTCGATGGAATTGGCCATCGTCTCGCTCATCGGGCCTTTGCCCGGGCGCGTCCAAGCGGTATCGATGGGTCCGGGACAGACACAGTTGGCGCGCACGCCATATTTGGCCTGCTCGATCGCCACGCCGGCCACGAATGCGTGCAAGAACCCCTTGGTGCCGCCATAGGGAGTGCATCCCGGCGAGCCGTTGAAACCCGCCTCGGAACCCGTGCACACAATGTTCCCGCGGCTTTTCTGCAAATGAGGCAGGGCGAACTTGGTCATGAGAAAGGCGGTCCTGAGATTGTTGCGCAGCGTGCGGTCGAAATCCTGAATGCGGTACTCCTGGGTCTCGGCGATGGCGATGAAGATGCCGGCATTGTTCACCAGCACGTCCAGGCCGCCGTAGCGCCGAATGGCCGCGTCGACACATGCCTGCGCCTCGGCTTCTTCGGCGACATCGCCGAGCCGGACTTCCGCCTGGCCGCCGGCGGCCATGATCGCCTCCGCGACGTCGCGTACGGGATCGCCCGGCAAGCCATTCAAAATCAAGCGGGCGCCCTCGCGGGCGAATTTATGGGCGATGGCTTCACCGATGCCGGTGCCCGCGCCGGTGATAATTGCGATTTTGTTCTGTAAGCGCATAGGTTCGTCCTCCTGATCCGAATTGCACAAATCTCTCACAGGCATCGTCGGAATACGAGTGTCCTCCTGAGTCAGGGCAGGGGCGGACGCGGGGTTGTCCGTTGGCTTTGGCCTATCCCTTCCCTGCGGCGCTTCGACTTTGCCTTTCAACTTACGCGCCAAGAGGTTGCAAACTTGAGGTCGCAAATTGCGATATCAAAAAAGAGACACGGAGGGCGGCGAACAATGCCGTGGGTATTCACCGAGCACGGGGCGATCTCACAAGTATTTGGCGCGCATTTCGCAGAGGAGTTTTTCGTCCGGCTCGCCGGTGACACGGCCGGTTTGGATGTCTTCGGCCCGACGTTTGCAAGACGACAACGACAGAGATTCTTCGCTATGCTCAGAATGACAGCCTTTGGGGAGCGGACGGCCTGTTGATCAACGCCGCAAGCAGGGACGTTGCCGCAACGGAACGGAGCGGCGTCTCGTCCGACTCGGCTTGCGCCGCCGAAGCCAAACCAACGACGACGGCCACGACGGAGCGTGGCCCTCCAAGCCGCCAGGGGCTGCAAGCGTCGTCGGGTGAACCATTTATCGGGCAGCGATAATTTTGCTGGACTCGGTCGGGCATTTATGGTAGGGTCGCGGCGTTATGGTCGCCTTCGGCCAACAACAACGACGGTACGACAGAGATGCTTCGACAAGCTCAGCATGACAACCGGGGATATACGGCTCGGCGGGCTGGGCCCCTCGACTCCGCTCAGGACAGGCCAGCCCGCCCTACCAACAACGTTGACCGGGCCAACAACCGACGGTCGCAGACCGCCGCGACAGTCGGACTGGACAGTCAGGGAGCGTGGGCCGCGCAAAAAAGTGAAAATTGCAAAACGAACCCAAGTTTGAGCAAGCCGGCGTGGAAAATTGTTCCGGACAAAGCCAAAAACGAACCCAAGTTTCAGGGGTCGCAAAGCCTGTTTTGGAGCTCTGGAGGGGTCAAAATGCATGGTTTTGGGGGTCTTGGGGCGGCAATTCGGGCACGGAGCCTCGTGAATCAAACGGCTACATCATCGCTCGAAAGGGCGTTGACAGGGGGGGTGTGTTTGGTAGAGTGCGACAGGCGTTTTCCCCGTTGATAGTAAGTTGGTTCCTGCCCCTGGGCAGTACAAACTCACAAGAGGAAGCTCAAGAATATGGCTAAGAAACTGAAAAGGTCCGGCAACAAAGGGCCGAAGTACGTGTATTTTTTTGGCGGCGGCAAGGCTGATGGCAACGGCTCGCAGAAACCGTTGCTGGGCGGCAAAGGCGCTAACCTGCATGAGATGACGCGGATCGGGTTGCCGGTGCCGCCGGGATTCACGATCACGACGGAAGTCTGCACCTACTACTACGCGAACAAGAAGACGTACCCGAAGGTGTTGACCGAACAGGTGAACACGGCGCTGGCGAAGCTCGAAGCGGTCACGGGCAAGAAGTTCGGCGACCGTCAGAACCCGCTGCTGGTGTCGGTGCGGTCGGGTGCGCGGGAGTCGATGCCCGGGATGATGGACACGATTTTGAACCTCGGGTTGAACGACGAGACGGTGGAAGTGCTCGCCAAGAAGTCCGGCAACGCGCGGTGGGCGTGGGATTGTTATCGCCGGTTCGTGCAGATGTACGGCGACGTCGTCATGGGCGTCCAGAAGGTCGGCAAGGACGACAACGAGCCATTTGACGAGGTGATGGACCTTCTCAAGGAAGAAGCCGGCGTCAAGGAGGACACCGAACTCAGCGCGAAGGAATTGCGCGTCCTCGTCGACCGCTTCAAGGACCTGATCCAGAAGCGCACGGGCAAGGCATTCCCGCAGGAGCCGGTCAAACAACTCTGGGGCGCTGTCGGGGCGGTGTTTGGTTCGTGGATGAACGATCGGGCGATCGTGTATCGCCGCAAATACCATATCCCGCACGAGTGGGGCACGGCGGTCAGCGTCCAGACGATGGTGTTCGGCAATCTCGGCGACACCAGCGCGACGGGCGTGGCGTTCACGCGGGACCCGGCCACGGGCGAGAAGGTGTTCTACGGCGAATACCTGATCAACGCGCAGGGCGAAGACGTCGTCGCCGGAACGCGGACGCCGCAGCCGATTGCCAAGCTCAAATTGGAAATGCCCAAGGCGCACGCCGAACTGGTGATCGTCTGCAAGACGCTGGAGAGCCGGTTCAAGGACATGCAGGACTTCGAGTTCACCGTCGAGGACAACAAGCTGTACATGCTCCAGACCCGCAACGGGAAGCGCACCGGGCTGGCGGCGGTGCGTCTCGCGGTCGAGATGGTCGACGAGAAGTTGATCGATTGGAAAGAAGCGGTACGCCGCGTGGCGGCCGATTCGTTGACGCAGGTGCTGGCGCCGATTTTTGACCGCAAAGACCGCGACGCCGCCGTGAAGGGCGGCCGGTTCCTTTGCAAGGGTCTCCCGGCCGGTCCCGGCGCGGCGTCTGGCCGCGTGGTATTCAACGCCGAAGACGCCGTGGCGCGCGCGCAGAAGGGCGAACACGTGTTGCTCTGCCGCACCGAAACCAGTCCCGAAGATTTGCGCGGGATGATTGCCGCGGACGGCATTCTTACGGCGCGCGGTGGCGTATCGTCGCACGCGGCGCTGGTGGCGCGTCAAATGGGCAAGATCTGCGTGTGCGGCGCGGCGGACATCGTGATCGACTACGGCACGAGGATCATGAGGGTTGCCGGACACACGATCAAGGAAGGCGACTTCATTTCGATCGATGGCACACTCGGCGAAGTGTACGAGGGCGAACTCAAGACCGCGCCCAGCGAGGTCGTGCAGGTGTTGATCGCCAAGACGCTCGACCCGAAGCAGGCCCCGACGTTTCAGCGGTTCGAGAAACTGATGAAGTGGGCCGACAAGATTCGCCGGCTGGGCATCCGCACCAACGCGGACCAGCCCGACCAGGCGGCCAACGCGATTGCGTTCGGCGCGACGGGCATCGGGTTGTGCCGCACGGAGCACATGTTTTTCGAAGGCGACCGCATCTACGCGATGCGCGAGATGATTATCGCCGAGACGAAGGAGGCGCGCGAAGCGGCGCTGAAGAAGTTGCTGCCGCTGCAACGCGATGATTTCGCCGGCATCTTCCGCGCGATGAAGGGTTACCCGGTGACCATCCGCACACTCGATCCGCCGTTGCACGAGTTCCTGCCGCACGACGAAGAGACGCAGCGGGAGACGGCGCAGAAGCTGGGGATCAGCCCCGAGAAGGTTGCCGAGCGCGTGGCGGCGTTGCACGAGGCGAACCCGATGCTCGGCCATCGCGGTTGCCGCCTGGGCATCACCTACCCTGAGATCACCGAGATGCAAACGCGGGCCATTATTGAGGCGGCGATCCAGGTGCGCCAGGAAGGCATTCCCGTCAAACCCGAGATCATGATTGTGCTCGTCGGGTTCGAGAAGGAATTGCAGAACCAGTTGGAGATCGTCAATGCCACCGCCAAGAAGGTCATGGAAGAGAAGAATGCGCGGATGGGTTATCTGGTCGGCACGATGATCGAGATCCCGCGCGGCGCGCTCTGCGCCGACGAGATCGCGAAGGACGCCCAGTTCTTCAGCTTCGGCACCAACGATCTCACGCAGACCACGCTCGGCATGAGCCGCGACGACAGCGGCTCATTCCTGCCGCAGTATCAGGAGTTGGAAATCGTCAAACGCAACCCGTTTGAGGCGATTGACCAGGCGGGCGTCGGCCAGTTGATGCAGATCGCCATCGAGAAGGGCCGCAAGACGCGGCCTGACATCAAGCTCGGCATCTGCGGCGAGCATGGCGGCGAGCCCTCGTCGGTGGAGTTCTGCCACCGCATCGGCCTGACCTATGTAAGCTGCAGCCCGTTCCGTGTGCCGGTGGCACGATTGGCTGCGGCGCAGGCGGCGCTGAAGGAGGAAAAGGCCGGCAAAGGCCGCGAGATCAGCTAAACGGCCCAAAAAAATGCTGAAATACCGCAGGGCCGGGGCCATCCTCGGCCCTGTTGTTTTTGGCGCAGGTGTTGCTTTGAACCAAATACGGCCATCGTGCATCTAAGAAAATGATGGGTGACGCGATGCCAATCCGGGTTGAAAGTGCTTGCGTAACACGGAGTGGCGGCCTAGCCTGCCGATAGGGTTAGCGAGGGTCGCCGTAGCGTGAGACAAACATGGTTATTGATCACAACCGAGAAAGCGAGAATGGGATCAAGATCTATCTGCGCGAGATCGGGCAGATACCTCTATTGACCCCCCAGGATGAGATCCGTCTCGCGGCGCGCATCAAGAAGGGCGACAAGGCGGCGCGCACCCAGATGATCAAGGCCAACCTGCGGCTCGTGGTCAAGATCGCCCACGATTACTCGAATTTCGGCCTGCCGCTGCTCGACCTCATCAGCGAGGGCAATATCGGCTTGATGAAAGCCGTCGAGCGCTTCGATCCCAAGAAGGGCGGCAAATTGTCGACCTACGCGGCGTGGTGGATCAAACAATCCATCAAACGCGCGCTGGCGAACCAGGCCAAGACGATCCGTCTGCCCGTGCATCTCGTGGACAAGATCAGCAAGATGAAGCGGGCCGGCCACAAACTCAGCGAACAACTGGGGCGCGAAGCGACCGACCAGGAGTTGGCCGATTACCTCGGCATGACCCGGGTCAAGGTCGCGCAACTGCGCAACATCAGCGTGCGCCCGGCCAGCCTCGACGCGCCCATCGGCGAAGACGACGGCGCGACCGAATTCAGTGAAATCGTCGGCGATGAAGCCGCGCTTACGCCCTTTGAACTGTTGCGTGACAAAACATTGCGGCAGGAAGTCCGCGACATTTTGGAAGAACTCGACGCTCGTGAGGCCGAGATTTTGACCATGCGCTTTGGGCTCGACGGCAGCAAGCCGAGGACGCTGGAGGAAGTCGGGCGAAGATTCAAGGTGACGCGGGAACGTGTCCGCCAGATCCAGAACATTGCGTTGACCAAGCTCCGTCGCATCATGGAAAAGCAGGACCGTCCACAGGCGGTTTCACGGAACTAGTCCGCGCGCGTCATCTTCGGGCTTCCCTTTTGCTGCTGAATTCGCTACAAACACGCTCACAGCTTGTTGGGGCCATCCACCATGTATGACGAATTGAAAGCCGCGGTGCGTGACGTGCCGGATTTTCCAATCAAGGGAATCCTGTTCAAGGACATTACGCCGATTCTGCAGGACGGCCGGCTGTTTCGCATCGCGGTGGACGCCTTAGCCGATCGCCACAAGGGCAAGAAGATCGACGCGGTGGTGGGAATCGACGCGCGCGGGTTCATTTTTGCGGGGGCCGTGGCCTACAAGCTCGGTGCCGGGTTCGTTCCTGTGCGCAAGAAGGGCAAACTTCCCCACAAAACGGTCGTCACCAGCTACACGCTCGAATACGGCAGCGAGACCAGCGAGATGCATGTGGATGCCATCAAGAAGGGCGGCAATGTCGTCATCGTGGACGACCTGCTGGCCACCGGCGGCACGGCGATGGCCGCGGCAACGCTCGTCAAGCAGTTGGGGGGTACCATCACCGAGATCGATTTCCTGATCGAGTTGAGCTTTCTCAAAGGCCGCGAGCGGCTCAAAGACTTTCCCGTCTTCGCCGCGATTGTGTATTGATGCGTGGGAGTCGGCGGCGAGAATCACTACCATGTCGGCAGAAGTCGTGATAACTGAATTGCAGAGCATGATCGAAGCGCTCCTCCCCAATTCGCTTGGGGGCGCAGTATTTCTTGTTGTGTTTTGTTCCGCGATTTTGGCCTGGCCGCTATGCTTGGTGCAACCAGCGATTCTGCGCTGGTTCTACCGTGTACTTGTGCCCTTTATTCTTGCATATTGCATCTACTGGCTGCCAGTATGGTGCGACCCTAATCTTTCAAGAAGCGAGTATTCCGCGTGGGAATTAATAGGCGTAGGAATTCCATTCGGGGCAGGTGTAGTCGCAATCGCTGTGGTTTCTTTTGTTGTTGCCACCAAACAACGGGCCACCCGCAGTGAATCTCACAAGTCTAAATAGCCGAGCTAATTGCCGACTTCAGCCAGCGGATGTTCTCGGTGTGCAGTTTGCGGACCAGCAACAACGTCTCCCGGCAGGATTTCAACTCCAGCCCGTCAATCAGCGCGTCCACCGCAGCCACGATATGCACCTGAGCCGATTGGATCAGATCAAGGCAGTCGGCCAGCGATTCGTCGGTTAGTTTCAGCGAGAAACGCGCGCTCGGAATGTCCGTCGGCCCGCCCCCCAGACCGCGCACAATGTTGGCCAGACTGACGCAGTTGACGCTGCAATCCTTGCGCACGCGCTTGATGACTTCGTGCGTGCCGGGCTCGTCGCTGAGCGATTCGGCGCGACGAAGAGCGCGAACGCAGGCCCATTCGTCAGCCAGGACCTCGTTTAATTTGGTGACAATCTCAGGCATGTTTCTGGCGATACAGATTCAACCAGTAGAAGCCGCCGATCACAATCCCGTGCGTAATTTCTCCCTTCTCGATCATCGCCGGCACCTTCGCGAGCGGGACCAGCTTCACCTGGATGTCTTCGGCATGGTCAAGGTCTGGCTCGGCGGTTTTGCGGCAGTTCTTCGCGAGGACATAGTGCTGCCAGTTGGTTTGAATCGCCGGGTTGGGATGCACTGTTCCCAAGCGGATAAACTCGTCCGCCTCATAGCCGGTTTCTTCGCGTAACTCGCGGCGGGCGCTCTGTTCCGGTGTCTCACCGTCTTCCATCAAACCGCCGGGCGTCTCCGAGTGTACCGAGCGCGTGCCGTGACGCCATTGCTCGACCATGATGACCTGCTCATCGGACGTCAGGGGGATCACGTTGACCCAGTTGGGTTGCTCGAGAATGAACATCTCATGAGGCTGGCCCGTGCGCGGATTCACGCTCACGTCCTTGCGCACTGTGAAAATGCGACAGTCAGCCAGTTTCTCGGAGGATTGGACGCGCCAGGGCTGTGGTCCGCTACGGTTCACTTCTTTGCCGCTTGTTTGGTGACCTTCCGCAATTCGTCCAAGAACTGGTCCGGGGGAAAATAGCCAAAGATATCCGACAGCTTCTTTCCGTCGGAGTCGAAGAACACGATGTGTGGAATCACTCGCGTATCAAGTTTGATTGCCAGGTCCCGATTCTCCTTGCTCGCTTCGATATTGACCTTTACCGCGATAAAGTCCTTGGATAGCGCCGCTTGGACATCGGCATTGCTGAAGGTGGTTTTGTCCAGCATCCGGCAGGGACCACACCAGTCCGCGTACAAATCCACCATCAACAACTTTTTCTCTCTCGCCGCCCGTGCCGATGCGGACTTGTAGTCCTGCGCCCAATCGACCGCCGCATACGCGTAAACCCCCAGCGCCAGGAACCCCACGGATAGGATGGTCATGAATCGTTTCATGGACTGCTCAGTCCCTCAGCTCCCGCTCAAAGCCACTTCCTTGGGCTCGGTCTTGACCGGCGGATCAATCCACTTTCCATGCTCTTTGATCAATGCGATCAATTCGTCCACAGCCTGATCTTCCGGAATATGCTGTTTTACCTGCGTCTTGCCCACCCAGAGCGAAATCTTGCCCGGTGCCGTGCCGACATAACCGAAGTCCGCGTCGGCCATCTCGCCAGGACCGTTGACGATGCAGCCCATGATGGCAATCTTCACACCCTTCAGATGCGAGGTGCGCGACTTGATGCTCGCCGTCACCGTCTGCAAATCGAACAGCGTCCGCCCGCAACTCGGGCAGGCAACGTAATCGGTCTTGAATGTCCGTGCACCGGCTGCCTGTAAGATGTTGTACGCCAACTTGACCGACTTGAGCAAGTTGTCCTCACCCGTGACTTCCACAGCGTCCCCGATTCCGTCGCAAATCAACGCGCCGATATGGGTGCTGGCAGCAATCAACGCGGTCTGGCGGACTTGGTGAGCGCGCTGGGAACTGACCCGGTCGCGAATCAAAATCGGCAGATTCAACCCGCGTCGATCGAGGGTAGCGGCCAGAATGCGATACGCCGCAACTACGTCAAGCCCCTCCGCACGGCCAACGGCCAGGATGATCTGGCTTTTCGGGAACAGGTTCAACACACCTGCCAACGTGGCGCAATGGTTGACAAATTGTTCCGGCGACTCCCCAGCGACATCGAATTGCACCGTCAACCCGGCGGCGTCCGTCAGCAGCGCGGTGACATCTTCCCTGCCATTGTACGGAACGTTGATCTTCTCCGCAACGTCCGTTACCGGCAGCGTGACCTCCGCGCTATCGAGTTTCACCGCAATCGGCGTGTGGATGTGCCGCTTCCGCAGTTCGGGTTTCAGCGCGGCAATCTTGCCAATGTCGGCCATTGTTTTGACGTGAAACTGCAGGATCTCGGCAAACGTGTCCGGCTCGGCAGTTGTGATCCGCTGAATGTCGCCGATACGCGCCGTCAGCGGCACAGGCAACTCGACGCGTTGCGGGTGGTCTTTGCCCAACCGCAAACGCAACTCGCCGATGAAATACTCGGGCGTGGGACGCCGCGTGTAGGTGAATGGATTACGCTTCTCGACAATATTGATCACAGGGCGCGGCGGTAACTTACCCTTCTGCTGTTGCTCCCAAAGCGCGTTGTACTTGCCGACGAGTTCCTGACAAACAGGAATCTCGTGGACGCTGTCTTCCGTGAGCGATACGCGGACGGTGTCACCGATGCCATCTTCCAGGAGTGCCCCGATGCCGATGGCAGACTTGATGCGACCGTCTTCCCCTTCCCCCGCTTCGGTTACACCCAGATGAAGCGGGTAATTCCAATCCGCACCTTCCTGATCCATGCGCGCCACCAATAAACGATACGCCTCGATCATTACCTTTGGGTTGCTGGCTTTCATGGACAGGATGATATCATGATAGTTATTCTTGCGGCAGATGCGGACAAATTCCAGCGCGCTCTCCACCATGCCGAGCGGCGTATCGCCGTACCGATTCATGATGCGGTCGGACAACGAGCCATGGTTGGTTCCAATGCGGATGGCCCGGCCCAACTCTTGGCACTTGAGCACGAGCGGCGTAAACGCATTTTCCAGCCGCTCCAATTCCTCGGCATACTGATTGTCCGAGTACTCACGCGTGGCAAATTTCTTGCGGTCCGCGTAATTGCCCGGATTGACACGAACCTTTTCGCACCACAGCGCGGCTTCCATCGCTGCTGCGGGAACGAAATGAATGTCAGCGACAATCGGGGTGTGATAGCCATGTGTGCGCAACTCCCCGACGATGTTCTTGAGGTTCTTCGCATCGTTGATGCTCGGCGCGGTGATGCGCAGGATTTCGCAGCCGGCCTCGATGATCGGGATCGCTTCGCTAACACAGGCCTCCGTGTTCATCGTGTCGGAGATCAACATCGTCTGGACGCGAATGGGGTTGTTGCCACCGACTCCGACGTCGCCAATCTTCACTTCGCGCGTGATACGCCGTTGCCAGAAGAATGGGTTGCCACAGTAGTTCATGGGTGCGTGGCCGGCTCCGCGGCCGGCGCGGGTTCCTCCGTGCCCGGTTTCGGGGCCATCCGGGAGCGGCCGAACGTCAACCGCTGGAAGTCGAAGTACGTAATATACAACATGAACGTGATTAACAGAACGGCAAATGTCATGGAAGCCGCGTGCACGAGCCTCGCGCTCAACGGCTTGCGGCGCACGACCTCGATCACGGCGAAGAGGATGTGTCCGCCGTCCAGCACGGGTAGCGGCAGTAAGTTGATGACGGCGAGATTGATATTGAGCAACACCGCGATATGCAGTCCCTGGCGCAAGCCGCCGCTGACGATGGCATACCACCAGATTGCCAAGATACCTACCGGCCCGCTCATGCTGCGGGCGGTCACTCCGGTTTCCTTGGAATGGGCCAGCCCTTTGATCATGCGCCCCATCGAAACCAGAACGTCCGTAAACTGATCGATTGGCGACGGGCCCGGTCGAACAATCTCCATGTGATCGCCCAACTGGACACCGATGCGCCCAACTTTCTCTTCGGCGCTCACCTCGGGGAGCACTGTCAACGTCAGTGTCTCACTGCCGCGGCGCACCTTGATATCTGTGGACTGCTCGGCCCGTTTGCCAATCAACTCCCGTAATTGGTCGGAACTGTAAATGGGAATTCCTTCGATCGACACGAACTGGTCGCCCATTCGCAGCCCGGCGCGTTCGGCGGGCGAATCCCCCAGCACTCTCTGAGCAAACGGATGCCCGCGCGGCCAGAGGTGTTCCAACATCTTGACGCCAAACTGCTCGTTCAACTTCGTTTCCAACAGGAACTCCTTCTGCTGACCGTCGCGTTCAACCACCACACGCACCGTCGGCTCGCGGCTGAACGCCACCACCTCCATGAAATCACTCCAGGTCTTCACCTTCTGGTCGTTCACCTGCACGATGCGGTCGCCGGGGCGCACGCCCGCCAGTTCCTCCGGGCTGCCGGAATCCACCCAGCCGACAACGGCCAGGTTGGTCGGCATGCCCACGTACCACAAAACCGCTGCCAGCACCACGGCCAACCCGATGTTCATGAGCGGGCCGGCGACTGCGACCTCAAACTTGGAGCGCGGCACAGCGTGAGGCAGTTCCTCCGCTTTCGATTCGGTTTCTCCCTCGATGGTTTCCATCGGCGACATCTGGGGCAGCGCCACGTAACCACCGAATGGGAACCATGAAACACGGTAATCGATCCCGTCCTTGGTGTAGCCCCAAATCTTTGGGCCGAACCCCACGGAGAACCGCTCGATCTTCATTCCCCGTCGTTTCGCAACCAAAAAATGACCCAGTTCGTGGATAAAAATCGTCAGCCCGAAAAAGAAAACCACGAGAAGCGTGGGATAAACCACGTTCACAAGAAACACCATGGCTGTGTCAGGGGACATTGTCTGCTTCCTTCCTGGCCCAAAGGTCTGCTTTCAGTATAACATCCAACGTCGGTGATGCAACCCAGGAAGCCCCCGCCGATCCGCCCTTGTGGTGCGCCCGCATGACCTTTTCCACCGTCTCGAATATCTGCAGAAAGCCGATTTTGCCGTCCACAAACCGCGCTACCGCAACCTCATTCGCCGCGTTAAATACTGCCGGCATCGTCCCGCCCACGCGCCCCGCCTCGTGCGCGAGACGCAGGGAAGGAAACTTCTCGCGGTCGGGATTCTCGAAGGTCAGCGATCCAATCTTCGCCAGATCAGTCGGCGGCATGGAGTTCGGCGAGCGACGCGGCCACGTTAACGCGTACTGAATCGGGTAGCGCATGTCCGGTACGCTCAACTGCGCCAGAATCGATCCATCCATGAACTCCACCATCGAATGCACGACACTTTGGGGATGGATCACAACGTCCACGCGGTCGACTTCGACGTCAAACAACCACCGCGCCTCGATCATTTCGAGGCCTTTGTTGAACAACGTGGCCGAGTCGATGGTGATCTTCTGGCCCATGTTCCAGCTCGGATGCTTCAATGCCTGCGCAACCGTAATGTTCGCAAACTGTTTCCGCGGCGTCTGCCGGAAGGGTCCGCCCGATGCCGTCAGGATCAGCCGTTTCACGTCGTGTGGATTACGGCCTTCCAGGCACTGAAAAATGGCGCTGTGCTCGCTATCCACGGGCAATACTTTAACACCGTGCTTGCGCGCCTCGCTCATCACCAGTTCGCCGGCCATCACGAGAATTTCCTTCGACGCCACCGCCAGGTCCTTCCCCGCGCGAATTGCTGCCAGCGCCGGCTCCAACCCCGCCGTGCCAACAATCGCCACCAGCACGATGTCGGCTTCCGGCATTGTCGCCAATTCGACCAGCCCCCGCTCCCCGGCGTGGACGGGGATCTTGCCTCCGACACGCCGCTTCAATTCTTCCGCCTTGTCGCGGTTCGTCATTCCGACCGCCAGTGGTTTGAATTGACGGATAGCTTGCTGCATCCCGTCCACATTCTCGCGTGACGCCATGCCGACAATGCGAATCTGGTCGGGCAAATCCGCCGCCACCTTCTGGGTGGACACGCCAATGGAACCAGTGCACCCAAGCAAGACAATGTTCTTTGGTTTCATCACCGGAGGACCAGTCTCATGTACACATACAACAGTGGCGCGGTGAACAACAGACTGTCGATCATGTCGAGGCAGCCGCCGTGTCCGGGAAGAATCGTGCTGGAATCTTTGACACCCGCTTCGCGCTTGATGAGTGATTCCGCCAGGTCGCCAATCACGGCAGCGCCACCGAGTAACAGCCCCAGCACAACCATATGCAGAGGGTTCAACCCATCCCGGGACAACTCGGGCAGGATCCCGTAACACAACCACGAGCCGCCGATGGCAAACAGTATCCCGCCGATTGTCCCCTCCCACGTCTTCTTCGGGCTGATGCGCGGGATCATCTTGTGACGACCGAGGCTTGAACCGATGAGATAGGCACCGATGTCGGTGAATTTTGTGACCACGACCAGATACATGACCCAGTACCGACCATTGGCCGTCACGAAATTGACGCGCGTAATGAAGTTCGCCAGCCACGCCACGTACATCAGCCCGAACAGCGTCACCGCCATTGTCTCAACGCCGTGCGCGTTCAGCTTTTGCGGGAACTGGCGGATGAACACGCCCAGGGCAAACACCAGAAGAATGCAGATATCGAAATCATACGACAATGCCGCGAAATCGGCGGTTGGTCGGGATTTTCTTATGCCAAATACAAACCAGCTTCCCGAAATGAGCGCGACCGTGCCGATCACGCCCCAGACCTTGTACGAGCTCAACCCCTTGGCTTCGCAAATCTTGTAGAACTCCCACACCGCGCGGGCGATAACCACATTCATGAAGATGTACATCGCGGTCGGTGGCAGCCAGAAAACCACCGCCAGCATGACGGCCCAGAGCGCCAGGGAACTGATCAGCCGCCAGCGGAAGCCACTGCGTGAGGGTGGCAGTGTCGTCGCGGCAGCACTGCCCGCAACATCCGGGCTGCGCGCACCCGAAACGGGCGCGACGATACCGGAATTGCCGGGGGTGGCGCTCAGGTTGCCTCGTTCGGACTGACCCTGCCAAAACGGCGGTCCCGGCCCCCGTAGTCAGCCAATGCTTTAAGGTACTCGGCCCGGCGGAAGTCGGGCCAGAGTGTTTCGGTGACGTAAATCTCCGCGTACGAAATCTGCCACAGCAGAAAATTGCTCACCCGCATCTCGCCGCTGGTTCGAATCAGCAGGTCCGGATCGGGGATCGAGCGGGTGTACAGATGTTGCGAGATGACCTTCTCATCGACGTCCGATCCATCGAGTCTCCCGCTCTTCACTTCCCGGCAGATCGACCGCACCGCATCGACAATCTCCGCGCGCCCGCCATAGCTCAGTGCGAGCACGAGCGTCAGGCCGGTGTTCTTCTTCAACGCGTCGATGGATTTTCCCAATTGGCGTTGCGCGCGCAGCGGCAATTCCTGTAAACGCCCGATGGCGGTCAGCCGCACGTTGTTCTTGTTCAGCTCGGCGACCTCTTGCTTCAGGAAGAAATCCAACAACCGCATCAAACCAGAAACCTCGGCCCTGGGACGATTCCAGTTCTCGGTCGAGAATGCGTACAGTGTCAGGTAATCAATGCCCAGTTCACCCGAAACGCGGACGATCTCGCGCACACTCTCCGCGCCACGCCGATGCCCCTCGATATGCGGCATCCCGCGCGCGCGCGCCCAACGTCCGTTGCCGTCCATGATGATGGCGACGTGGCGGGGAAGGTTTTTAAGGTGCGGGGTCATGACTTGCTGGCGCGCTCGCCGCCTGTGCATTTGTGAGGGCCATAATTTAGAGAAATATCGTCTCCTCTCGCCGCGCGCCGACGGACACGAGGCTGAGTTTCGCGCCGCTGAGCCGGGCCAGTTTCTGGAGGTGCAAACGGGCTCGCTTCGGCAATTGGTCGAAGTCCTGCGCCCGCTTTGTGGGGGTCTGCCAGCCTTCAAATTCCTGGCACACAGGCGTGCATCGTTCCAACACGTCGATGTCGTTCGGGACGGTCTCGCACATCCGGCTGCCCACCTTGTAAGCAACGCACACTTTGATCTGCGGCAAGGTGTCGAGCACGTCGATGACCTTGCCCTTGCCCTCATCGCCCCACTGGGCGCCGACCAACACCGTCGTTGCCATAACCGACTCACCATAGCCAACCCAAAACCCGCTGGCAAGCCGAACCGAAGGTAAGACGCGGTACAGACTTGCCGGTGCCGCAAACGCAAGCGCACATCCCGGCAGCCGAATTGTGGTCGATTGTGTTACCCTCACGTGTCGTGCGCCGGAAATTATCAATCATCCTGACGCTTACGACTTGCGCGTGGCGCAGCGAGGCGGTCGTTCTCAACAATGCGTTTTCGCATGTGCTCCTCTCAAAGCCGGCCGTGTATTAGCGCACGGGCGGAAGGCAGACGTGCTCACAGCCGCGAAGTTGCACGGTGAGAATCACTGCTACACGATGTCAGTCACAGCAAAATCGCGCGCCGTGATGCGAGCGGTCACTGCAGCGTCAAATTCACCCGATTCGCGCCCTGGAACGATGCATCGACAGTCTTGGGGGCGGCGACTGTGAGCCGCGCGGGTTCGACCTTTCCGCTCTGTAACAAATAGCTCTGCACGGCGCCCGCGCGGTCGTCCATGAGCTTCTTGAAATCGTCGGGGGTGACCTCCGTAACTTCGATCAGCTTCGCCTCCATGTCCGCGAGGCTGACCACACCGCCGGGGCTCCGGCCCCTCGCCTGCTCGGCACTCTTGACTGGATGCAACGGCTCGAAATTGATCTTCGTTTGAAGGTGAGCCAGAACCGTATCTGCGCGCGCGGCAGAGGCCTTGCTGGAAACCAATCCCATCGCTTCCGCATAGGCCAGCTTCACCAGCCGCTGTCGATCCTCCGGAGTCAACCGCACGGAATCCACCGACGTCACCTTTTGCCCGGCCGCCTGCAGTTCCTTTACGCGCATTTCGCCCAGCTTGTGCTCGAGCTTGAGCTTCGCCAACGCTTCGCGGTCCTTGACAGGATCAACCGAGCCCGCGATGCCGAGCTTCAGCGCCGGCCGCTCGTACAGCGCGGTCGCCAGGGTGTCGAGTTTGCTCAACTCGCCTTCCGCAAAGTCGGTCTGGCCCATCTGAAATGTGATATGGTCGAGGTCCTCGCCCCCGCCGAACATTGATCCGAGCATGGCAAACGGTTTCGTGATCGCCTTGGTGATGATGTTCATGAACACCTGCATGATGACGGGCCCAAGCTTGAATTTCGGATCATCGAGACGGCCATTCACGGGCACGTTGAGCGCAATCACGCCATGGCGGTCCTGCAACAACGCAATGCCAAGTTTCACCGGCAGTTTGATTGCGTCGGGGCTGTTGCTGGCCTCGCCCAACCGCAACTGGTCGACCCGCACCTTGTTCTCGGCCTTCAACTCGCGCTGGGTCACGTAGTAGCGCAGATCCAGCGACAGCGCGCCACTTTCGAGCGGAAACCCGACGTACTTCGAGGCGTACGGCGAGGCGGGCATCAGCGCGTCGTTTTGCAACAGAATGGCTACATCGACAAACAAGTCCGACGCCAGCGGGTTGATCTTGCCTTTGATCGAGAACGGCGCGTACTTGTTCACCTTCCCGGCAAAGTCCACCGCGGCGACCGTGTTCATGTCCGAGGTCAGGCCCTTCACGCTGCCGTTGAATTCCTCGACCGCCCATTCGACGTGCGGGTCGACCGATTCATCCGTGAAATGGAACGAGGCGTTGTCGAGCGCAACCTCGTCAATCTTCACTTGGAACGCGTTGTTGGTCTGGGGCCCTGCCGGTTTCGGTTCCGTCGTAGCAGTCGCCGCCACTCGGGCTACTGTTTGAGTCGCGGACGCCCCTGGCAACAGCGTCACTCCCGTCGTCAGGTCCGTCAACCGAATCTCCGCAACGTCCAGCCGTTTGGCCGCGGTGTCCAGCGCCACACCACTGACCGAGAGATGGAGTTTGTCGAGACGGGCCTGCGCGGGTCTGGGCTGCGCCGTCGACACCAGCACCCCCGCCAGATCCACCGTCATATTGGAAACGGCAACGCTGGCTTCTTCACCGGTCACGTCCACCCGGTAGTCCGTCTGCATATCCACGCGGCCCCCGACAACCTGGATCGGCAGGACATCCTCCGCATACGCGGCGTACTTGTTCACGTGCAGCCCCACCAACTTGAACGTACCCGCCGAATACAGCGGCGCGATTGAGACGTCTCCCGACCAGGCAAACGTCTCGCCGTCGTCCGTGCTGACCGTGACGGAGTACGGGCTGCCGGCTTTCGGGCGCGTGGTGAAACCGGTGAAGACAACATTGATCGGCCCAAAGTGTCGTTGGAACGGCTTCTTGCGGTCCAAATCGGTGAACGAAAACTGGCCGTCGTCCACTTCAAGTTTGTCAATCATCACCAGCGGCAATGGTTGATTTCCAGCCGGTGCCGCGGCCGGTTTGGCTGCGGTTGGCGGCTGATTGGTGGGTGGGAGCAGGTTCGAAAAATTGAACGTCCCGTCGGCCAGTCGAATGATGTTCGCAGAAGGTTTTTTGACGTGGATCTCACTGAAGACGAACCCGCGCTTGAGAAGCGAGATGGATTCGAAATTGATGTACAGCTCTCCCAGCGAGACAAATTCGTCGCCATTTGATTCTGCCAGTGAAAATCCGCGAAGTGTGAACGATAACGCGTAGGGATTCAGCTTCACTTCTTGTACGGTGACACGGCGATGCGTCAACGCGGGCAACCGCTTCAGCATCTGCGATTTGATGATCGCGGGAAGGATGAAAAAGCTGAAAATATTGAAGAACACGAAGGCAATGCCGATGCCGATCGCCCATTTCGTCAGTCGGTGATGTCGGCGCTTCCTCATAAATCGAATCGACTATAACGGATACACGCGCTCATGGCAGTGTACTCCTGCTTTGGGCAAGTCACGACACTTTGTTTCGTTTCTCGATGGGAACGTAATGCTGCTCGCGCTGGCCAACGTAGATCTGCCGCGGACGATAGATGCGACTGCCGGCCTGGTCCATGATTTCCTTGTATATAAGATGTACATCGGTATTCGCAAGCGGTTTCTCTTCTGGTTGTTTGACATGTCTGCTGACAATGTGCGCGGCGTCTAGGTGTTTCGTCGTGCCGCAGTTCTGGCACATCCAACTGTCCCGCTCCATTACTGCTCTTGTCCAACGTTGATCCTTGTTCATCGGCTCTACTCCTTTATTTTGAACGTTGGGAGTAGAGCGGATGAACGATCGTTTTTAGCGACGCTTTGGGGTCATTGTCGTTTAGTGCTGTTGGGTCGTATGTGGGTGACGGGGTACGTGTGTTGACGTCGGGGTTGCCGCTGCTCCTCTTGTGAGACCGTAATGTCACGAAGCCGGTTTGCGAAACGCTTGCTTCTTGAGCCAACCCCGGAAGCCCCGAATGTGCTTGACGGGAGGATTAACTTGGTAGTAGGTTTTACCCCGGCGAGGGTGAGGTAAACCAAGACGCTTGACATCCTGTTTTGGGTTCGAGTTACGGGCGAGAATGGACTCGAACCATAGTTCCGTCACCACGGGCGTGTGCGGTACCGAACGCCTCTCGAAGTCCTGTAGGCTTCAATCCAAACTCCACTCACAACGGGTGTGCCATCTTCAGTCGGCCCCCCCCAACCCAACGCATCCGGTAAACAACTACTGAACGGAGCCAAATATGAAATCGACAAAACAAAGCAGCGCGATGAAACCGAAATTCACATCCACCTTCCGGGCCGGTTGTCAGTTATTCGGCGGAGCGGTCTGTGCGGGAGCGGTTCTGCTGATTGCCGCCAGCGCGCCGGCGCAGAACCTGTTTGAGGCGGATTTTCACAGCGGCAACATCTATGAATTGACGCCGAACGGAGGGTCAACCACCTTTGCCTCCGGGTTGGATGCACCTCTTGGACTGGCCTTTAACAGCGCGGGCGATCTGTTTGTGTCGGATCAGAACAGCGGCAACATCTATGAATTCACGCCGGGCGGAGCGCAAAGCACGTTTGCCTCCGGGTTGTCTAATCCTCAGGGACTGGCCTTTAACAGCGCGGGCAATCTGTTTGAGGCGGATTCTCACAGCGGCAACATCTATGAATTCACGCCGGGCGGGGCGAAAAGCACCTTTGCCTCCGGGTTGGGCGTGCCTGCTGGACTGGCCTTTAACAGCGCGGGGAACCTGTTTGAGTCTGATTGGGGCAGCGGCAACATCTATGAATTC
>JBEKUF010000030.1:0-26372 GCA_049515295.1 Verrucomicrobiia bacterium
AATGGGGCCGGGAGAACTTTCGGGCGAACCATCTCGATCCAGCGGGTCATGAGTTTGTTTTCGGGGAGGCATTCGAATGGCTCCAGCGATTTGCCAGGCGCCAGCAACGCTGGGACGTGGTGATCCTGGATCCACCGACGTTTTCGACCACCAAGAAGGGGCGTGTATTTCAGGCGGCGCGGGACTACGAGGAACTGGCGGCGCTGTCGATGCCGCTGGTTGCGGCAGGCGGTTGGCTGCTGTGTTCCACGAACCAGCGGACGCTTGAGCCGGAGCAGTTTGAAAGAAGCATCCGCTCGGCAGCGAGGCGCTGCGGGCGGGTCATGGGGTCGCTGGAGTTTGAGACGGCGCCGTTTGATTTCCGCCTGGCGCCGAAGGAGCGGTCGTACTTGAAGACTTTCTGGGCACAGCTGGCATAGTGTATTGCCCACTCGCGTGGGCAAGCTGTGGGCCGAACTCGGTCGCCGCCCAGATTCCGCCGCCGATGCCGACCATGAAAGCCATCGATTTTCCGACCGGAGAAAACGATGTGGAGGACGCGCGCCCCGGTTCGCTGACGGTCGCGGAGACAAACGGGAACAGATGTTTGGAGATCGTTGCGGTCTGGGGCAGCTTGTCCATGTCCACGAACTCGTTGGTGCCGATTTGGGATGCGGCGGATTTGGCGATGGCGTAGAGCGGCTCGAACAAGCCGCGAAGATCCGCGTAGCCGTACGATGAAGCATTGGCCGGCATCCGCTTCATGAACTGCTGATAGGTGGTGTTGCTGGCCAGCGTTGGCTTCGACTGCGTTACCTGGGCCACCAATTCCCGCGCGTAATCGGGCGTGTTGGCGAGAATGAAGAACTGGCGGGTGGTGGTATACGTCGGGGCGAGCAGGCCAGCGCCAATGCGAACGGTGCGCAGTCTTAGGCCGGCGATTTCGCTTTCATCCCAGGGAGCTTTTACGTCGTCACCCAGCGCGCTTTGCTTCAGGGCGTTCATGGCATTGTCGAGGGCCGGACGAAGTGTGTCCTCGTTGGCGATTTCGGCGACGAAAGCGACATCGGGAGAACGGGCGCCGTCGCGCCAGGTGGCGATGACGGCGATCTCGGGGCCGAAGTGCTGGAGAATGTCTTCTCGCATGTGGATGTTGTTTATGCGGAGCGCTTGCTGGAATTGCCCAACCGACTGCATGATGGATGTGTTGCCGGATTGGGAGAGAGCCTGCATTCCCTCCTCGTAGAAGTTGGCGAGGTCGGCGGAGCCGACGGAATAGACCAGCGTATCGGGAGCCGTGAGTGCGAGGGTTTTGCGCGCCGTGGGCGGGGTGGGTTTCGGCGCATTCCGGGAATAGGAGATGAAGCCGACGTCTTCCACGCCGCGATCGATGAACTTCATACTGCATGCTAAAGCATCCATGCCTTCCAATTTCTGGAATGTGCCTGACGTTTGCGGCGAAAGCGCCAGCAACGGACCGAACAGGCCGAGCACCTGTTTGACGTTGGCGTACGCGAGGAATTCGTAGTTCTTGGAAGCGTGATGTTGGACGTTGACAAACCTGGGGCTGGTGGAGAGGCGCTTGAAGGTGGAGGGGACCTGGCCGGTGTACGAGGCAATCATATCGCGCATGGTGTCTTCGCCGAGGGTGAATACCACCAGGGAATCAAAGAAGGCGTGACAGATCGGCAGGTCCGGTGTGATCTGCCAGACGGTGTACTTTACGCCGAGGTAGCTCTTGTCTTTGAAGTCGCCGTTCGGATTGGCCTTCCTGAGGGAGCCTCCCAGTTTGTACAGGCCCGCGATCGCCTGGAGTTTGTCGTGTCCCACATCGGCGCCGACAACGAGGCCGGCGTTGAACGAGGGGAAAATGGTCACATGCGTGAGACCGAGGAAGACCTCGCCTTGCGCCGTGTTCAACGCGAAGTCGACAAGGGCGGCGGTACCGGAGTCCTGGCCCGGATGGGACGGGCTTTCGCGCAGGGCGGCGAGCGGCTTGTTCAAGAACGCCTGGACTTCAGGTTCGCGCCACAGCGCATGCAGTTCGGTCTTGAAGAAATTGTCTTTGGCGGCGGAGTAGTTGGGGATATCGAGGAACACGAGAGTGGATTCGGGCAGCAGATCGGCGGCATGGGGCGCCGGTTTGGTGAACGTGGACCAGACGAGCGCCAAGGCAACGATCGTGACCAGCAACAAAAAGACGATGGCGATTTTTTTCATTCTTGCACGCCAACCGACCACCGGAACAATGGGCGGGGATGCTGACCCATAACGCAAAGAGGGTCAAGGAAATAGGTCGTCACAAGAAATTGTCGCGCTCAACGATCACCGCCAACGTGGGGGGGCACGGGTGGGATCCAAGGTTACTGCTGCGGGACAAGAGGCTCCGGGCAAGAGGCGAAGGTGTTGATTATAGGTCTGACCCCTTCTACCTGCGCCTTTGGCGTGGTCTGGCGAACCGTAGCGTGTATCGTAGCGGCTCTCGGTAGTCCGCTATTTCGTCCTGAGTTTACGCCAAAAAGCTTCCCGCTTAGTTTCTCTCATCGGGCTCTGGTAGTAGTCGATCCCGTACAGCTTGGATAGCGTGGGCCAAAACTCAGTGACAACGTGACCCGTTCCAGAATGTTCCATGTAGTAGGCCGCCAGATACCTGTAGCGGGTGGTTTTTGACAGGCGTTTGAAAATGTCCTTCACCTGCCGGTATCCCGTATCCCAACACTCACGCAGTTCCTTTTCGAGTCGCCTGGCGTCGAACTTGCCCCTGTTATGCAATGCGGTGCGGTATCTCTCCAGAATCGGTTTGGCCTTTTCAAATCTGTCTTCGGTTAACCTGTACATGCGCCTCCTTCCGGTGTTGACGTGTATCCTAACGCCGGGCGCGGTGTGTTGGCAATGCTCTAGCGGATTGCGCCACCGGCAAGTCTGTGGCGCGTTTGCGGCCCAAGATACTACGTGGGCCGCGTCTTGCCGTGCCCGTCGTGGCTGTGCCTTCGGTTCGGCTCCGTCGGACTCGGCTTGCGGCCTACAGCACCCGGAACGGCGGGCGGACGCGCAGCAGCGCGTCCCTACCGGAGCGCTTGTACCCAAGACCAAGGGACTCGCAAAAAAGTATTTTTTGCGAAACGAAGCCGATTGCTGATGGTCAAAGTTGCGCGTTGATGTGCTTCCGTGGTAGGGACTTGTGGATTGTAGCGTTGCGCAGAAGCGTTGGGTTCGTTTTTTGGCCTCGACTGCCCAGCTATCCGCCCAGACTGGCGGCCAGCGCATGGCTAAGGGTAAGCATCCGTGGCCGCGTGGCGCGCTGTTGGGGGATGCGCCGGGTTTTCGCGGGAGTGTCCCGATTCCACAGTGGTGACGCCGCAGAAAGGCCAGCAACCGCACCTCGCTTGACACGTGGCGGTGATGACCTATACTGGCGATTGTCATGGAATCCGACGACGAGCCTGGGGGACAGTGGGGCGCGACCAGTGCCGGGTACGCGCCGCTGGGCGTGAATCTTCGGGCCGATTCCCAGCATCCAAGGAAAGTGGAATCACAACCCTGTTCCATTGACGAACGATTCCCATCCGTTGGCCGCGGCCTGTGGTCGCACGTGACGGAGACGGACTGGGACGATTGGCGGTGGCAGCTTCGCAACCGCATCACGACGCTGGAAGCGCTGGAGGCGTTGATGGCGTTGACGCCGGAAGAACACGAGGGCGTTTCGATGGCCGGTCAGCACCTGGCCATGGCGATCACGCCGTACTTTTTCAACCTGATCGACATCAACGATCCCAACTGTCCGATTCGCCGGCAGATGATTCCGCGCGCCGAGGAGATGGTCACGGCGCCGTGGGAGATGGCCGATCCATGCGGTGAGGACGAGCACATGCCGGTGCCGGGACTGGTGCACCGTTATCCGGACCGTGTGCTGTTTCTCGTCACCGACCGTTGCGCGGCGTACTGCCGGTATTGCACGCGCAGCCGCGTCGTCAGCGGCGCGGGCGAGCAACATCTCCATACCGAGTTTTCCGAAGCGATCCAGTACATCCGCGAGCACACGGAAGTGCGCGATGTGTTGCTGAGCGGCGGCGACCCGTTGTTGTTCAGCGACGAGCGCCTCGAGTTCGTGCTCAGCCAGTTGCGGGCGATCCAGCACGTCGAATTTCTGCGTATCGGGACGCGAATCCCGATCTTTTTGCCGCAGCGGATCACGCCGGGATTATGCGCGATGCTGCGGAAGTATCATCCGTTGTGGATGAGCATTCATTCCAATCACCCGAAGGAAGCGACGCACGAAGTCATGGAGGCGTGCGGTCGGCTCGCTGACGCGGGTATTCCGCTGGGGAACCAGAGCGTGTTGTTGCGTGGGGTCAACGATAACGCCGCGGTAATGAAGGAGCTCATGCACAAGCTGTTGATGATGCGGGTGCGGCCCTATTACATCTATCAATGCGATCCGGTCAGGGGCACGCATCATCTGCGCACCAGTGTGCGCAAGGGCATTGAGATCATGGAGGCGCTGCGGGGACATACCACGGGCTATGCAGTGCCGCAGTACGTGATTGACGCGCCCGGCGGCGGCGGCAAGGTGCCGGTCGGCCCCGAATACGTGCTGGCGCACGACCGACAGCGCGTCATTATTCGTAATTACGAAGGTAAAGTCTTCGAGTACCCCGAGTTGAATGAAGTATCGGCCCCGATCAAGTCGGGGCATGGTGTTCCTCCCTCACCGCGCCAACTGGGTGTGGAAACTGCTCTAAAGGGCTGCCACACAACGGACAAGGGAAATGGACGCCATCGCCAGACGCTCGACTGAAGTTCATTTTGGATTGGCTTGGAACTGGCAATACGACCAGGATTTTGTCAACCAGTTGGATCGTTCCTGCCTCAATGCCGGCTTGAGCTGTTACCTTGTCGGGCCGCACAACCTCCAGCAGACCTTTCTCGAAGTGCAGAACAACGAGCGGAATTTCCGGTATTTTCTCGACCGCGCCAGCGACGAAGACGAGCGCTTTTTACAATTCAACCAACTCCTGCAAACCAAGGGCACGAAATTCGTCAACGCCCAGCATCATTACAAGCGTTCCATCGACAAGGCGAACATCCACGGCGAACTGCTCGCGCGCGGATTGCAGTTGCCGCTGACGATCATCCTGCCGCCGTATGAGACCGAACCAAATTTCGATCCGCGCCTCATCGAGCCGCTGACGTCGCCGTTCGTCGTCAAGCCCGCCAAAGGCGGCGGCGGGTTTGGCGTCATCATGGGCGCCACGCGGCCCGACGACGTGATACAGACGCGCGCCAAGTTCCGCAACCAGCGCTTTCTCATTCAGCAGCGCGTGAATCCGCAGATTCTCAACGGCCGCCGCGCCTGGTTCCGCGTGTACCACGTCTGCGGCGAGATCATCCCGTGTTGGTGGGACGACACCACGCACCGGTACTCGGTCGTGACACCCTCGGACCGCGCGATTGTGAACGTGGACGAACTCAGTCGCATCGTGCGCATCATCGCCGACGTGTCGAAGCTCGATTTCTTCAGCACCGAGATCGCCCTGGAACACGACGGGCGGTATTTCGTGGTGGATTACGTCAATGATCCGTGCGACATGCGGCTGCAGAGCAAGAATTTCGACGGCGTGCCGGACACGATTGTCCGCATGGTCGTCGCCAGCATCACCAACTACATCAAAAAGCAGTTTGCGCCCACGGCCCAGCCGACCGACGACGACGCCCAGTATTGGCCGTGAGGTTGGTGTCGCTGCGCTTTTCATCCCGATCCTGTCGGGGTTGTGAAGCGCAGACGTGGATTGTTGCCGGCGCTTTACGCGCGCCGCCGCCGTATGCTCATTTCTTCACCATCAAGTGCACGGACACGATCACGCCGAACACCACGACTGCGCCTCGCAGGATGCGGGGTGACAACCGTTGCGCCGTGCGGGCGCCGACAAACCCGCCGGCGATGGCCGCCAACGCCATGAGCAGAGCGACGTGCCAAATCGCCATGCCCATGGCGATGAAATAGACCGACGCGATGCCATTGATGAGCATGGCGAAGAAGTTCTTCATCCCGTTGGCCGCCTGTAAATCTTCCGGCAGAAAAATCGCCATCGCGGCCAACATGAGGATCCCAATTCCCGCGCCAAAATAGCCGCCATAGATTGCGATGGCGAATTGGGACAACCACAGCGCCGCGGCGTGCTTCTTGGGATGCGACTCCGCCCGTTTCGCCATCCAGCGGCCGATGGGCTCGTTGAGCAGGAGCAGCGCGCAGGCAAGAAGGATCAGATACGGCACGATGTAACGGAAGACCGACTCGGACGTGTTCAGCAGCAGGATCGCGCCGGCCAATCCACCCACCAGCGACGGCAGGGAGAGTATCCAGACGCGCGCGCGGTTCGTGGCCAGTTGCTGCCGATACGCCCACGAACTCGTCACCGAGCCCGGCCAGATGGCCACCGTGCTGGTGGCGTTGGCGGCAATCGACGACAGGCCGCCGTACAGCAGCGCGGGAAACGTCAGCAGCGTGCCGCCGCCCGCGACCGCGTTGACGAAGCCCGCCCCGAACGCCGCGAGCATGCCGAGCCAATAGATTTGCATACGATTGGTTGCACAGCATAACAAAGTTCTGTTAGCGTCACAAACATGCCATCGGTGATTTTGAAGAAGGGCAGGGAACACCGCCTGTACGCGGGCCATAGCTGGGTCTACTCCGGCGAGATCGGCAACATCACCGGCGACCCGAAAGACGGCGACGCGGTGGACATTCGCGATTACAAGGAACGTTTCTTCGGGCGCGGTCTGCTCAACACTCACTCGCAAATCACCGTGCGCCGGTTCACGACGCAGAAGGAAGAGATCGACAAGGCGTTCTTCGCCCGCCGCATTGAGGCAGCTCTGGAATATCGACGCGAGAACACGTCCATTGCCGATGCGGAAACATTTCGTCTGGTGTCTTCGGAAAGCGACCAGGTGCCCGGGCTCATCGTCGATCAATACGGTGACCATCTCGTCTTGCAGGCGCTCACGCTCGGCATTGATCAGCGCAAGAAGCAGATTGCGGAGATTCTGCGCGAGTTGGTTGAGCCGAAGGCCATCGTCGAGCGCAGCGACGTTCCCAGCCGCAAGCTGGAGGGGTTGGAAGAAACCAAGGGCGTGTTGTTCGGGGAGACCGACGCGATTGTGCGCGTACAGTTCAGCCAGTTTTCCATCGAAGTGAATCTGCTGGAAGACCAGAAGACGGGCTTTTTTCTCGATCAGCGCGACAACTACGCCGAGGTCGCGCGGCACTGCGCGGGCAAACGCGTGCTCGATTGTTTCACGTATCATGGCGGGTTTGCGCTGGCGGCGGCGGTCGGTGACGCGCGGAGCATCGAGGCGGTGGAAATCTCCGACCAGGCCGTGGCCCGCGCGCGCAAGAACGCCGAATTGAACGGGCTGACGGGCAAAATTGAATTCGTCTGCGCCAATGCGTTCGACGTGTTGAAGAAATATGATGTCGAGAAGCGGGTGTACGACGTGATCGTGCTCGACCCGCCGTCATTCACGCGCACGAAGCAGAACGTGGGCGACGCCCTGCGCGGGTACAAGGAAATCAACCTGCGCGCGCTGAAGATGCTACCGCCCGGCGGCCTGCTGGCAACGTTCACCTGCTCGCACCACATCGACAGCGAGTTGTTCAAGTCCGTCGTGCTCGATGCTGCCGCCGACGCGAAGCGAACGCTCCGCCTCGTCAAGGTGCTCACCCAATCGCCCGATCATCCGATTTTGCCCGCGGTGCCGGAAACCGAGTATCTGCGCGGCCTGTTGTTGGAGGTGATGTGATGGCAAACGCCATCGAACCAAAGTTGAAAGAACTGCGGAATCGACTCGGCGTGATCAACGATCTGCACCGCGCGGCGGCCGTGCTGGGTTGGGACCAGGCGACGTATATGCCGTCCGGCGGGGCCGAGGCGCGCGGGCGACAGATCGCCACGTTGGAGCGGCTCGCGCATGAGAAATTCACGCATCCGTCCATTGGTCGAATGCTCGTGGAGTTGCGATCGTATGAGGGGGACCTGCCGTATGATTCGGACGACGCGGCGTTGCTGCGTGTGACGCGGCGCGATTACGAGCGCGCCGTGAAAGTGCCGTCGGCATTCGTCGCGAAATTCAGCGCGCATCAGGCGGCCAGTTACGAGGCCTGGGTGAAGGCCCGTCCGGCCAACGATTTTGTGTCGGTGCGGACGTCGTTGGAGAAGACGCTCGAATACAGCCGCGAGTTGGCAAACTATTTCCCTGGCTACGACCATATTGCCGATCCGTTGATTGATTTCGCCGATTACGGGATGAAGGCGGCGACGGTGAGTGCGTTGTTTGCGGAGTTGAGAAGCAAACTCGTACCGCTCGTGCAAGCGATTGTCGCGCAGCCTGTGGCCGATGAATCGTGTATTCGCCAGAGTTTCCCCGAGGCGCAACAACTGGCGTTTGGTCGGGAGGTCGTGAAGCAGCTGGGGTACGATTTCAATCGAGGTCGCCAGGACAAGACGCGGCACCCGTTCTGTACGACGTTTTCGCTGGGCGACGTGCGGATCACGACGCGGGTGAAGGAGAACGATCTGGGGGATGCGTTGTTCAGTACGATCCATGAAGCGGGTCACGCCATGTACGAGCAGGGGATACGCGCCGAGCTGGAAGGCATGCCGCTGGCGCATGGGACGTCGTCAGGTGTGCACGAAAGCCAGTCGCGGTTGTGGGAGAACGTTGTCGGACGCGGACGCGGTTTCTGGCAATTCTTTTATCCGAAATTGCAAGCGGCGTTTCCGTCGCAACTCGGTAACGTGCCGCTGGATGATTTTTATCGGGCAATCAACAAGGTCGAGCGGTCGCTGATTCGCACCGATGCGGACGAAGTGACGTACAATCTGCATGTGATGGTCCGGTTCGATCTCGAACTGCAATTGCTCGAAGGCAAGCTGGCGGTGCGTGATTTGCCCGAAGCATGGCGGGCGCGGTACCAGAGCGACCTCGGCATTGCCTCACCGGACGACCGCGACGGTATTTTGCAGGATGTGCATTGGTACGGCGGACAAATCGGTGGCGTGTTTCAGGGTTACACGCTCGGCAACATCCTCAGCGCGCAGTTTTACGAGGCGGCAACGAAAGCGCATCCCGAGATTCCGAGTCAGATTCCACGCGGCGAATTCGCCACGTTACACGCCTGGCTCAAGGAGAACATCTACCAACACGGCAGCAAATTTACGGCGAATGAAATCGTCAAGCGCGCCACAGGGCAAGAACTCATGATTGAGCCGTACATTCGGTATTTGAAGACGAAGTATGGTGAGTTGTATAAGTTGGGGTAGAGCATATGCGAAGACTTTTCCGGTTTGTCACCCTGAGCGTAGCGAAGGGTCTCATGGTCATTTGGCGGACTGCGGAGACGACAGAGATTCTTCGCTCCGCTCAGAATGACAGACTTTTGCAAGTGGGTTTACCGGGTGCGGTCTGGACCCAGCAAGGCGCGACTTCATGAGCTACGACCTCGGAGTGTGGTTTCCACACAAGCCTATGACTGACGACGAAGCGACCAAGCTGTATGTTGGTCTCTGTAAGCGTGAGGCAGAAGATGTGGCAGCGCATCCGTCAGTTGAGGCATTTTATTCTGAGCTCACAGCCAAGCATCCGGAGATTGACACAATTCCGGAAGATAGGCTTGACGATCACGACTACTGCCCGTGGAGCTGTGCGCTGGATCATTCGCCCGGTCACGTCATCATGTCCTGTGTGTGGTCGAAGGCCCAGTACGTGGACAAGTTTGTGAAGGAGTTGGCGCGGAAGCATGGCCTAGCGGTTTACGACCCACAGTCCAGCAAGCTGATAACTCCGAACAGCCCTGCCGCCAAGCCGTGGTGGAAGTTCTGGTAGACGGTACGTTGGCCCAGCATTTGTTTCAGCCGACTGCAGCCTGCTACGCGGTTCAGGGCAGGTGACGTTACACCGTCCGCGGCACATACGACTTTAGCGCCCGCGTGTTTTCGGCGAGGGGGGTGAGGGTGTAGAAGCCGAGGGCGGCGGGGAGCAGGATGAATTCGCCGACGTTGATGCGGTCTTCTTTGCCGTCGGGGGTGACCAAGCCGAGCGCGCCGGAGATGCAGGTAAGGATATGGAATGTCGAACCGTCGCAGCGGTCCGGCCAGGCATTGGTCACGTCGAGACGGTGAACGTGGAAATAGTCGCACTCGACCAATCGCCACAGGCCGTTGACGCCCCGGCGCTCCACGGTTGGCCGTTGCTTCTTCGGTTCGTAATCCTTGAAGTCGATGCAGACGAGCGATTCGCGGACGTGGAGTTGGCGCGGTTTGCCGTCGAGACCGACCCGGCCCCAATCGTAGACGCGATAGGTCGTGTCGGAGTTCTGCTGTATTTCGACGAGCACGACGCCGGCGTCGATGGCGTGAAGCCGTCCGGCCGGCACGAAGAACGCATCACCCGGCAAAACCTGGAACCGATGAACGTAGTCGATGATGGGCTTGGAATCCTTGACGCCTTCGAGCGAGCGCATGAAGTCGGCGGCGCTTGCGCCCCGGCGGAGACCGGCGATGAGATGCGCGTCCTGATCGGCTTCGAGCACGTACCACATTTCGGTCTTGGGCTCGCCTTTGAGTTTCGCGGCGAGGCTGGGCGGCGGATGGACCTGCAACGACAGCCGCTCGCGCGCATCGAGAAGTTTGACGAGGAGGGGAAAGCGCGTCAGTTGCGGGGCGGCGGACCCACTCGAACCGGGAACGGGCAAGATGCCCGTTCCACTCTGACAATTGGTGCCCAGCAATTGGACGCCGTGGGCTTCGATCTGCTGCCGAAGCGTCCGGCCCTTGTCCGGGCCATTGGCGACGACGGACTGCACATCATCGCGGTCGCTGATTTCCCACGATTCGCCGATGCGTTTGCCCGGCGGCACGGATTTGCCGTAGTGCTCGAGCGCATTTCCGCCCCAAACGCGTTCCTGCAGGACGGGGGTAAATTTGTACGGGTAAAGCATCTTTGGGCCTTGCAGTTGGCTGCCGTTTTGGCTAGACTGCGCAACCGCAAGGAGGATTTGCAACATTTTTCTATGGGGAAGGACTCGAAGCACTCGGGCGGTCGCGAGATTTGGGCCGTTATCCTGGTCGTGTTGTCTCTGCTGCTGCTGCTCAGCCTGATTTCGTACGATCCGTACGACGTCGGCCACATTTCCGCGAGCGACCATCGGCCGGCCGCGAATTTCATTGGACCCGTCGGCGCGTGGATTGCGTTTGCCACATTTCAGGCGTTCGGTCTGGCCGCGTACGGATTGATGGCGGTGCTGGCGGTGATCGGCGCGACGCTTCTGTTGGGGAAAGAGGTCCCGTGGCGCGGGAAGATCGGCGCGGGCGCGTTGCTGCTCGTTTCGTTGAGCTGCCTGCTGCACGTGGCGGGCCTGGCGCGCGCCCAGCATGCGCTGAACCTGCCGGATAGCGCTGGCGGTTTTCTCGGTTTGTTCGTCGGCGGATTCTTCCAGCGGATCGTCGGCAAGCCCGGCACGATCATCATCTTCGGCGGTTGCTACGTGATCGGCCTGATTCTGCTCATCAACTTCCGTCCCAGTTATTGGGTCGCGTTGACCGTGGGAGCGATGACGGATTTCTGGCAGCGAAAACGCAAATCCAAATCGAGTGTTGAAGAGGAACTGCGCGATCAGGAACGCGAATTGACCATCAAAGAATTTCAGACCGACCGCGAACTGGCCCGCAGCGAGAAGGAAGCGCGCAAATTGGCGACGGAACGGTCGAACGGCGGCGATGAGCCCGCCCGGGATCGTCGGCCCGAGCCGAAGTTTGAAGATTACACCGTGTCGCGTCCCCAAGGCGGCGCAGACAAGAAGAAGACGGGGGACGAAGGCGCGCCGTCGTTGGTCGAAAAGATTGCCGACAAGATCAAGCCGAAGAAGGATGCGGAACCTGCGGCGGGGTCGGCTTCGGTCGAATCCGAAGCGGCGGGTGCGACGCCCGCGGCGCACAAACCGCCCAGGAAAGCTGCGCCCGCGACGGTCCTGGGAAGCGTCACGGCGGCGTCGGGCGAAGAGTATCTATTGCCCACGCTGGAGCTGCTGGAGCAGCCGCCGTTGCCGGGCAAACGCGACGTCATGGAAGATTTGAAGGCTAGCGCCCGGGTGTTGCGCGAGACGCTGCAGGAATTCGGCATCGAAGTGGAATCCGGCGACGTGACCAAAGGGCCGACGGTGACCTTGTTCGAATTGTACCCGGCGGCCGGCGTGCGGGTGGAAAAGATTTCGTCGCTGTCAAACAACATCGCGATGACGATGCGGGCGGAGAAGGTGCGTATCCTTGCGCCCGTGCCGGGAAAAGGCACCGTGGGCATTGAGGTGCCGAATTCCTCGCGCACGACGGTGTACCTGCGCGACATGTTGGAATCGGACGAGTGGCGCAACTCGGGCTGCACGATCCCGATTGCGCTGGGCCGCGACGTGAAGGGCAATCCGATCATTGGCGATTTGGCGAACATGCCGCACCTGCTGATTGCCGGCGCGACGGGCTCGGGCAAGACCGTATGCGTCAACGCGATTCTGGCCTCGTTGCTGTATCGATTCACCGCCGAAGATTTGCGGCTGGTATTGATCGATCCGAAGATGGTCGAGATGCAGCATTACAACGCGCTGCCGCACCTGATCGTGCCCGTGGTGACCGAGGCGAAGAAGGTGCCGCTGGCGTTGGGATGGGTGATCCGCGAGATGGAAAAGCGGTTCCAGATTTTTGCCAAGAGCGGCGTGCGGAACATTACGGCGTTCAATGCGCGGCCAAAGAAATCGGTGGAGCCCGAAGTCGAGACGACGGATGAGACGGACCTTGAGGAACCGACCCGGGAGAAGCCCGAGTACACGACGAACGCCAAACCAACACCCAAGGGTGAGCAGGAATTGTTGAAGATCGAAGTGCCGCGGGACTTCGAGCTGATCATCCCCGATAAACTTCCTTACATCGCCGTGGTGGTGGACGAGTTGGCGGACCTGATGACGACGGTGGGCAAGGACGTGGAAATGGCGATCTCGCGGCTCACGGCGTTGGGTCGCGCGGCGGGGATTCATCTGGTGATCGCCACGCAACGGCCCAGCGTGAACGTGGTGACGGGAGTGATCAAGGCGAACATCCCCGCGCGGATCGCGTTTCAGGTCGCGTCGATGCAGGATTCGCGGGTGATTCTCGACAGCCAGGGCGCGGAGAAACTGCTCGGCAAAGGCGACATGCTGTACGAGCCGGGGTCAGGCAAAGCGGTGCGCGCGCAGGGCGTGCTGGTGCTGGACAAGGAGACCACGCGCATTGTGGATTTCATCGGCGCGCATGCCAAACCGCGGTTTGAGAAGGAGCTGCATCAGAAGCTGCAACGGAATGTCAATTTGCCCGACAACGAATCCAGCGAAGAAGACGAGGAACTGGTCGAGCAATGCATCGAAGTCATTCGCCAAACCAATCGCGCCAGCGTCTCGGTGTTGCAACGGCGCCTGCGCATTGGCTACACGCGTGCCGCACGGATCATGGATTTGCTCGAAGAACGGGGGGTCGTCGGCCCGAACAAGGGCGCCGAGCCGCGAGAGATTTTGATCGATCTGGATGAGCAAATGCCGGCGGAGAAGTAGTTGAATTCCTTGCGGTAAGTGATGGCCAGCGTTGGTCCAGCGAGTGGACGGTGAATCGCGCAAAGCGTAGACCTGAACCCACGTCGATCATTACCGCCCGCCGAACCGTTGAGCGTCTTCTCTACGACGTTCCATGTCCCGTTCGTGGCTTTGTTGCTGTCGTTGCAACTCTCTTTCCTGATTTACACGATCAATCGCACGCGCTCTTTCGTCCTCACGTTGACGAATGGCAATTGCATGGCGAGACGCAATGTCGGCATCCTGCATGAGTTTTTGAAATTGCTGTTGGTCGGCTTGGAGTTGCTTTTGAAACGCCTGTTGCGCCTCCCACATCTCACGCTGAAACTTCTGTTGTTGCTTCAAAAAAGCCCATTGATATAACGCCGTCAATCCAGCGCCAATCACGACGCCGATGAGTGGCAAAACAATCTGCATCATAACTTGCCCTCCGTTGAGGGGAAATATCCTGCGGTTATTTCTTTTCGCAACAAAAAAAACAGGGGGTGTGGTGGCTTGCTGATGGCGACCCACCTTAGTTATGCTAGTACTGTTATGGACGGTGAGCCGCCCCCGTTTGGCGTTCCAGAAGTCTTGAAAGAAAACGACCGTCCGAGTACCGTCCAAGCATGGACGTTGGGAAATTCTTTCACGACCACTGGACAACACTTTTTGACGGTATCCTTGCCCTTATCGTCGTCACAATCGGCACGGAGGTGTATCGGCATTTCAGAAACAAGAGGACGCCAAAGCCCGTCCAATTTGGCGGTGGCTCCTCGGTGGTTGGCTCGGTGGCAACTGGCCAGCAGGGGACAAAGGGCACGGGACATACAATCATCGTCAATGCACCTGTCGCAGGTGGTCTTACGGTTGGCGATGCGGTCGCTGGTCAACCTGTTGTCAAAAATGAGGTGCCATCGCCACCGCCAGCCGTTGTACCGAAATTGTCGACCGTCACGGCGAAGGACATTAACGAGGCAATTCTAAAAGCCACACCGTTTTTGAGGGATGCAACAGCGGAGTCCTACGTGGGACAGCCAATCGATTGGAATTGCTGGTTTGACTCGATAGTCAAAGGAAAACGAGGGCGGGTCACCGTTAGTTTGAGATGCGAGCCGGGGCTGACAGTGTTGCGCTGCCACGGCGACGTCCTGCTCAGCGAATACCCGCAGCTCAGAGTATTGCGTGAAGGGACCCCCGTGCGAATTATGGGAACGGTGGAGGGATTTTCGGGTCCGTTTAACTTCCTCATTAAGAACGCCAAACTGTACTACTGAAACGGGACAGGCGGCGTGGCGGAAGCCTTGACCACGATTGCCTGCCTCGCGGCGACGGATCGCCGCGGCTACAGCGGACAACGCCAGACCCAAAGTTATCCAAAGTAAGCTGGTATGTTCTTGGGGAATATGGTAGGATTCGCGCGTGAGAATAGAAGGCAGAGGGTTGGAAGCGGCGACGGGACGGGCGTGGCATGAGTTGCGTGGCGACGCGAGGACGCGTTTCACGTCCAGCGGGGCCGGTGCGGGAGCCACCCCTTACGAAAAAGGTAACTGCGACCCAGGCACGACGTGGTCGCTTCAAAAAAACATGATTTCGTAAAACGAACCCAAGTTTGATCAAGCCGGCGTGGAAATTCCCAAAAAACAAAGCCAAAAACGAACCCAAGTTTATGGGGGTCAACACGTGGAAAGACGGCAAATAAGGGCTAGATAGGGGTCATTTCGAGAGAGAAATATGGAATCCATTGGCGACAACCTGCGCGAGGCGCGGCACAACAAGAAGGTTTCCCTCGAAGACGCGTCGCGGGCGACACGAATCAAGATCGAGATCCTCGAACAACTCGAAGCGGATGAGTTTGATCGTCTGGCGGCGCCGACGTACACGAAAGGATTTCTGAGGTTGTACGCGGAATATCTCGGGCTCGACAGCCAGTCCATCGTGGAAGCCTATCTGCGGAGCCAGGGCGGGTTGAGACGGCAGGGGTTGCACATGGAGACGGAGAAAGCCATCCGCGCCCGGAAGCCGCGCGAACTTCAGTTGCCACTGCGGAGCGTGGGGCTGGTGGTGTTCGGGTTGACGCTTGCGGTGTTTGCCGTGGTGGTGGGCAAAAGCCTGGTCGCGCGTCACAGTTCCGCGACGCCGGCCCGGCAGGCGACAACGTCGCAGACTACGACGGCGGCGACGCAGTCTGGCACGCCAAAGGCGGATTTTGACGCGTACTATCGACCGAAACCCCGGCCCGCAGCGGAGCTTCTGGAGCCTGCCGGAGCCAGGTAGTCGGTTGTGCCCATGAGTTCCTCGCAAGCGATCAAAGTCGGGTTCGTAAGTCTCGGCTGCGCGAAAAACCTTGTGGATAGCGAAGTCATGCTCGGCTCGCTCCTGCGCGACGGGATGGAGTTGACCCGCAACGCGCAGGAAGCCGACGTGGTGATCGTTAACACGTGCGGGTTCATCGAGGGTTCCAAACGGGAATCCATCGACGCCGTCCTCAAAGCCAACGAGCTGCGCGAGACGGGCAATTGCCGGGCGTTGATCGTGGCGGGCTGCCTGACGCAACGGTATCCGAAGGATTTGCGCAAGGAATTGCCCGAGGTCGATGCGATTGTCGGGCTCAATGAGGTCCCGCGCATCGGAGAGATTGTGCGGGAAGTGCTGGGTAAAGCGGAGCGGGCCCGAAATGATAATGGTGAGAACGGGCAGGATGCCCGTTCCACTTTGAGCAAGCGAAGCGGGCGAGACGCCTATCCAACTTTGTTTTGGTCGGGGCCGGCGAAGTACGTTCCCGATTATGCGGCGCCACGCTTCCGGCTGACACCGAAGCATTACGCGTATGTGAAAATCGCCGAGGGGTGCAATCATCCCTGCACGTTCTGCAGCATTCCACGAATTCGCGGGAAGCATCGCAGCCGGCCAATGGACGACGTGGTGGCCGAAGTTCGCGCGCTGGTCGCTTCGGGGGTGAAAGAGATCAATCTGATTTCCCAGGACACAACGTTTTACGGCAAGGACCTCGACCCGCACGCGCCGGGGCCGCGCGATGGCCAGGGGCAGCTGTGCGAACTGCTGCGGGTGATCCAACGGGTCGAAGGCGATTTTTGGGTTCGGTTGCTCTACACGCATCCGTACCATTGGACCGATGAGTTGATCGAAACGATTGCCGCGTGCGACAAGGTCTGCCGGTACGTCGATGTGCCGCTGCAGCATGTCAACGACGACATGTTGAAGCGGATGCGGCGGGAGACGAGCGGGAAATACATCCGGGATTTGGTTGCGAAGATTCGTCGAGGGATTCCGGGGATTGCGCTACGGACGACGTTCATCGTTGGTTTTCCCGGCGAAACCGAGTCGCAATTCGGGGAGTTGTTGGAGTTTATCGAGGAGGCGAAGTTCGAGCGGTTGGGGATGTTCCCCTACTCGCAAGAAGACCATACACCGGCGGGCGGGATGACGGGACAGCTCTCGGCAAAGGAAAAGAAGAAGCGGTATGGTCGCGCGATGGCGCTGCAACAGAAGGTCTCACGCAAAGTGCAGCGCGGCTTTATCGGGAAGAGGTTGCGTGTGCTGATTGAGAAGCGGGTCAATGGCGGGTTTGTCGCGCGCTCCCATGCCGACGCGCCGGAGATTGACGGGAGCGTGCACGTGACGGGAGCGGCGCGCATCGGCGATTTTGCGCGGGCGCTGATTACCGGCGCGAGCGAGTACGATCTTATCGGCGAGACATGGCGCGGTGCCAGCGTTGGAGATTCTTGAGATTGGGGAACTTCGTTTTCCCGCAGTAGGAATAATTGCCGAGGATGCCGTACAGGTCGTAATCGACGAAGAGTGGGCGATCGGCAACCAGGAACGGCGAAGAGGCGAGCATGTTGTCAATTGTGCTGGGTTTTCCCTTCCAGAAGTTCCACTGCATGTGGGATGGCGTCGGCGACGAATTCGAGGCATTCGACCGCGCCTTTTGGACTGCCCGGCAGACAAAGAACCAGCGATTTGCCGACCACGGCGGCGAGGCTGCGCGAGAGGATGGCGTTTGGAAAACGCTGGAAACTTTTTGCGCGCATGATCTCACCGAAGCCGGGTAATTCCTTGTCGGCGATGGCGCGAATGGCTTCCGGGGTCACGTCGCGCTCGGTGATGCCGGTTCCGCCGGTCAGAAGGACCAGGGAACATGCGCCTGCCAGCTCCTGCGTCTTGCCGCTGATCAGGGCCTCCTCGTCAGGAACGACCGCTTGCAGTATGACAGACCAGCCGCGCTTTTCACAAAATTGTTTGAGGAGCGGGCCGCTTTTGTCCTCGTACTCGCCGCGGAACGTGCGGTCGCTCACGGTGATGATGCCAACAGTAATCATGGAATCGGGTTAACACTTGTAACCACATCGAGTGGGTCGCGCCAGTCTTTTTCTTGGCGGTCGGTTTACACTGGCTGATGAGGGGTGATGATGGGTATTATGTGGCAGCGGAAACAAGTGAGTGGTCAAGGAGGACAATGTTTGGACGTGGCAGCGAGTTTGCCTGCCTTGGCTGGGGCGTGGATCGCAATTGCGGAAGAGGTCGAAGCGGGTGAATGACATGGGACTGCTTCCTCAGTGCACAATCCATAAATTCCTCGACGACCCAACCGGTGCGGGGCTTGAAGGCGAGATCAGGATGTTCCTTGGCGCGTTTTTTGAGGCAACGCGCGCGCGGACAGCTCAACGCTTCGCGGGTGCGTACCTGATAAGCGAGGCGACAGCCAGATTTCCGAGGTGGTTGATTCGGCCGGAGGAGATTCCGGAAGATGAACGAATGGTCGGTATTGACAGGGATCTGTACGCAAGAGCGGCAAATGACGAGAGATATTCGAAAGCAACGCGAGAGTATTTTGCGCATTTGGCACAAGGGCACTCCTCTCTAGCTATAGGCGCAGGAACGGTATCTGGGGGAATGAGCTTTGGTCTCGACAAAGAAAGCAACCGGCGCAGTTGGTGGGACTTGAATCTGTATCGCGGCCCGTTACCCATCCTCGAGTTGCTGTCGTATCACGGATATGATTTTAAACCTCTTGGTGGTTGGGAAAGATCCCTTTTCGCAAATGGCGAAGCTGTGCATGTGCTCTGGATGGACGCGAGAGCAGGGGCGGGCGTCAAGAGATACTGGGGGGCTGGCGGAAACATTTACCTTCTGAAAAAGCGGCAGGACCTGTTGCCGGTTTCCAAGGGCGATTCTGGCGAAGAGGCAATCAAGGCCGGGCGGCGTCTTCGTGATCTGTGCCGCATTGTCTGGCGCCGACAGCGCGGCAACAAAGCCGGTCTATACAAGCTTTCCTCTTTGGATCAAAAGCGCTTCATGCAGAGATTTGATAAGGCGCTCTTGGACGAGGTCGGCGCGGAGAAATTGGCCGTACTCTTGGAAATGATGGGCACCAGCCTTGATCACTGGCTTCGCTCTGCGCCCAGTGGTAGTCGTGCGAAATCGCCGTCAAAGTGAAGCGCGAAGGTGCGCGCCTGCTCTTCAGCGCGCGGGGGATTTCTTCTTGCTGACGAGCTTGATGTCGCCGATGACCATCTCTTTGTCGACGGCTTTGCACATGTCGTAGATCGTCAGGGCGGCGATGGCAACGGCGGTAAGGGCTTCCATCTCGACGCCGGTTTGCGCGGCGATCCTGGCGGTAGCCACGATCTCGATGCGGCCGGGTCTCGGGTGGAGGTCGACATCCACGTGAGTCAGGTTCAAGGGATGGCATAACGGGATGAGGTCGCCGGTGCGTTTGGCGGCCTGAATCCCGGCGACGCGAGCCGTGTGCAAGACGTCGCCCTTGGCGACTCGGTTCGCAGCGATCAGCGCCAAGGTTTCCCGTTTCAGAAAAATCGATCCGCTCGCGACTGCTTCGCGAAGCTGAACGGGTTTGGCCGAGACATCGACCATCCGGGCTTTGCCGCGTTTATCGACGTGAGAGAGTTCTTTCATCCGCCGATAGCGATCATTTTGCGGCCGGGGACATAATTGTTGCGGAACTCGTGCTCCTCGGGCTTGTTGCGGATCGTCTGGACGAAGACGTCGCGCAGTTTCGCGTCGGTGCTGTCGGGGGCGCGGAGCAGGGTTTTCAAATCGTATTCGAGATGCGAGCCGAGGCACGGGCGCAATTTGCCGTCGGCGGTGAGCCGGACCTTGTTGCATGAGTCGCAGAAATGAAGGTTGGTCATGGCGCCGATGAACCCCAGCCGCACAGGCTGGCCGGCGCGGTCCCGCAAGCCGCTGGCTTCGTAATACAACGCGGGGCCGTTGCCGCGGACTTCACGCGGCGGTTCGGCAAGCGGGACGAGGTCGTACCGCTTCTCGATGCGGCGGCGGATGTGGCCGACAGAAATGAAATTGTCGTCCGTAAGCACCTCGCTGGTGCTGACGGGCATCAACTCGATGAACCGCAGCGTGACGGCCTTCTCGCGCGCGAAGTCGATGAGGTCGAACACCTCATCGTCGTTACGGCCCTTCATGAGGACCATGTTGAGCTTCACCTGGGGGAATTTCGCCTCAATGGCGGCATCGACGCCGGCCAGCGCGTCGGCGAGGTTGCCGCTGCCGCTCAACTCGCGGTATTTCCCGGCATCGAGTGTATCGAGGGAGATGTTGACCTTGCTGACGCCGCTGGCGCGCAGCCGGCGGGCGAGGGGAGCCAGCAACGTGGCATTCGTGCTCAGGCCGATATCGGTGACGCCAACCAGTTTGTTGAGTTCACCGATGAACTCGACAACGTTCTTCCGCACGAGCGGTTCGCCGCCGGTCACGCGGAATTTCGTAACGCCGAGCGAACTGGCGACGCGGGCGACACGCAGGATTTCTTCATAGGTGAGGATCTGGCCTTTCGGGAGCCACTCGATGGCCACGTCGTGGGGCAGACAGTAGGCGCACCGCTCGTTGCAGCGATCCGTCACCGAAATCCGCATGTAGGTTACGATGTGCACGCCTGCGCACACAATACGAGTTGGCGACGCTCGCCGCAAGCCCAGACGGGCAAGCTGGTTGACTTTGCCCGGCGGGTTACTATCCTGCTTCTCATGCGGCAAAGGTTCCTGACAGTCGTGCTGGCGATACTCGCGGCCAGTTGCGCGACCGATCCCTACTCCCAACTCGAGACGGGCACGCCGGCGTTGTCGCCCGCACAGGTGGCCGAGCTCCAGAAGAATGCCAAAACGCCCGAAGAACTCGGCATTCGAATGCGCCGGACCGGGGAAATGGCGGGGTTCGGGGACGTCAACGTCATCGAGGCGCGTGAAAACGTGACGGTGCCGCTGGTGGAGATTCCCACGGGTCAGCCGCGGCAGGCGGGCGGCCTCTACCGGGCGCCGGTCATTCTCGCCTCGGTCAACGGGAAGGCCGACGTGCCGGTGCTGTTGGACAGCGGCAGCAACCTGAATCTTTTCGGTTACACGCTGGCGCGCAGTCTCGGCATCCCGCTGATTGCCGGCCTCAAGCCGATTGCTGGCCACGGCATTGGCGGCTCGGTCGACAATTACGCGGCGATTCTGCCCGAGATGCAGATCGGGTCGATTGCGTTTCACCGGATGATGGCGCTGGTCGGTCCCGACGAGCAGGTGTTGAGCATGACGCACAGTTTCTGGAGCAACAAAGAGGTCATGATTCTCGGCGTTGGGGCCCTCCACGAACTCTCCTATCTGACCATCGACAATCTTCGCGGAAACGTCATTTTCGGGGCGCACGAGGGCTATCTGCCGGATGACACGCTGAAGTTCATGACCACCGCGCCGTTGCGCTGGATCGGGCGGTTGCCGGCGGTCGACATTTCCGTGGATGCCCACGAGGCGGTCACGTGCATTCTCGACACGGGTGGCGACTACGGAATGCTGTTGCCGCGCGTCCGCGCCAACGAGTGGGGTTACTGGAGTCCCGGCAAGGGGTCGCTGACCATTCCCGGCGGCGTGGGTGGCGCTTCCCTGGCCACGACGTACCAGGTGAAGGTGGCGAAGGTGGGTGGCGCGACTTTCGTGCGTGTCCCGGCGCGCACGGGCCTTATCGGGCCTGAAGTTGGCGGCGGCAATGTGTTTCTTGGTGATGTTGTCCTGCGCCGGTACCGGGTGACGTTCGATTTCAAGCACGATGTCCTCTGGCTTGAGCGTTGAAAGTTCGGGCATTTGGCCTATAGTGGACAGCTTACGATGAATGCCAAGAAGCCACGAGTGTGTGTCGGCATGAGCGGGGGCGTGGACTCCAGCGTGGCGGCGTACCTGTTGAAACGGCAGGGCTACGACGTGATTGGGTTGACCTTCCGCGGCTGGCGGCAGGACTGTCGGGCGATCGAGGAGGACAAATGCTGCGGGCCGCAAGCAGTGGCGGACGCCCGCATGGTGGCGCACTCGCTGGACATTCCGTACTACGTCATTGACGAGACGGACACGTTCCAGCGCGAGGTGATGGATTATTTTGCCGCGGAATACCAGCGGGGGCGCACGCCCAATCCGTGCGTGATTTGCAACGAGAAGGTGAAATTCGGTTCGCTCCTGCGCAAGGCGCGGGCGCTCGGCGCCGAGTGTATCGCGACGGGGCATTACGCGAGGGTTGGTCAGGTGAATTCTCACCACGAAGAACGCGAAGGACACGAAGGGAACGGCAAGGGGATTCGTTACGAACTGCGCAAGAGTCGCGACCCCAGGAAAGACCAGACGTATTTTCTGTTTTCGTTGAACCAGGAGCAACTGGCCCGGTCGGTGTTTCCGCTTGGTGATCTCACGAAGGAAGAGACCCGCGCCATTGCCAAGGAGATCGGTCTCAAAACGTTTGGCAAAGAGGAAAGCCAGGAAGTGTGCTTTGTGCCCGAGAATGATTATCGGCGGTTCCTCCGCGAGAGCGCGCGTGTGGCAGACACCAAGGGCGAAATCATGAGGCGGGACGGCAAGGTGCTTGGCCAGCACAACGGCATTCATAATTTCACGATTGGGCAGCGTGAGGGATTGAATTTGGGGGGGCTGCCGCGCCCGCTGTACGTGATCGAACTCGATCCGGCGACCAACCGGGTGGTTGTTGGAGAGGCTGAGGAATTGTTGCGTGATGGATTTGAGGTCAGCAACTGCATCTGGCACGCCGAGCCGACACCATCGATGGCGGTCACGGTCAAGCCGCGCCATCAACATCCCGGCTGCAAGGCGGTCGTGGAACGCGGGAGGGATGGAAGTGCGCGCGTACGATTGCCCGAGCCGCAGCGGGCGATCACGCCCGGGCAGGCAGCGGTGTTCTACCAGGATGATCTGGTTGTTGGCGGCGGATGGATTTGTTGAATCGGACGAGCGATACGAAAAGCTGTTGACCCCATGTGCGAGCGCAGGAACCGGTCTAATCTTGATCTTCGCGGGACTTCTTCACGCCGAGTCATATCAGATGAAGGAGATTCTCATAGCCGTTCTCACCAATAAGCATAGTTGAACGGCTCACTGCATTGACCCGCCAAAGGCGGGCGAACGGGGCCGGTCACTCCGCCGCGGCGAGCGAGCCTACGATTCGGAGACGGCACGGGGCCGCATAAGTCGTTGGGTAAATGAGGAATCGGTAAGCGATAATTCTGCTGGACTCGGTCTGGCATTCATGGTATGGTCGCGACGGTTGGTCGTTCTTTGACACGGGTCGGAGAATTGGTGGATTGAAGATGGGACACATCATCGACGTGGCGAGCCGAGAATGGACGCGCGGCAGCGCGTCCCTACCGTGCGCTAGAACGCGGCGACGGAGGCAGGCCTGAGGCGGTCAAGCGCGGTGTCTACAAGGGGCTACCCTTCACCCCCCGTGTTTCTGCGAAACGAAGCCAATCTTTTGAGGTGCTTGTGCATGTTGATGTGGTTGATTGACAGGTGGTTGGGAATAGCAATGAGACTTTTTGTCACTTGGCTTCGTTTGCCAGAATTGGGTTCGTTTGGCAGCGTTCTCTTCCCGATTACGCCGGTTACGCCGTCCGCACACACACGGCGCGTTTGCAACCTGGGCACGACATGGTCGCGTTTGGCGTGAATACGACATCAGGGCGTCTCGCTCTGTTAGTGCAACGCTCGACTCCGAGGACTCGGCTCCGGGGTGTTAGCAGGGTTTTGTGAGACCGTTTTTAGCTTCAACTTCACCACGGGGGGCACGATGCGCCTCGGTTTTCCGAGGGCGCATTTTGATACTGCCACCATTGTAGCGTCGGCTGTCCCAGCCGAAACTGTGCAAGCGCCCGCCCGGATGCGCTGAGGGCAGCGCACGCTGCACCGGCTAATGCAATTGTCAGTGATAGCGTCAGGATGCACCCGTTTCCAGACGTCAACCGGTTTCGGGTTTGACGAGGGGTGGTTCGTAGTGCAGGATACCGAAATGAGCTTCCGCATGTTCTCCAGAACGATACAAATATTGGGGTGTGCAGCCATCTACGCTTGTGGGTTGGCCTTGTGGGTTGAGCCGGCGCGGGCGGTGAGCCTGACGTTGTGGACGAACAATATCGTCATGCCGGAGAACCGGACGTTTCAAATGCCGATCAGCGCATCAGACCCCGACGGTCAACCTCTGAAGTTCGCCGCGACGGTCAGCAACAAGAAGTTGACGGCAGCATTCGCGCCGAGCTCGAACCGCAGCCTGCTGATTAATGTGAGTGGCGTAGACTCGAATAACAATCCATTCACCGGGAATCTGGTCCTGCAGTTGTTTGAAGACCTCACGCCGTTGACCACGGCGCGCATCATCAGCCTGGTCAACAGCAATTTCTACAACGGGCTCCTGTTTCAGCGGGTGATAAGTGGTTTCGTGGCACAGTGCGGTGGCGCGACAAACAATCCCAACTACGAATCGGGGGTGACCTTCGACGATGAGTACGTCAAGACATTGACCTATGACGGGTTCGGCCAACTGGGCATGGCCAATCAGGCGCCCACCACCCATGATTCCAACGACTCGCAGTTTTTCATTACCGATGTGGATCTTTCCATCGACAATACGAATGACCCGTCACCGCAGTTCTTGAACTTTTTGCAACCCATTTTCGGGCAGTTGACGAGCGGTTTCGAGGTGCTGGCGGAAATCATGTCAACGCCGGTAGGTCCGAATCCGAACGACTCCAGTGAAATTAGCGCGCCGTTGTCGAACGTGGTCATGAATTCCGTGACCGTGATTACCAATTCGCAGGATGCGGTACTACGGTTGACGGCCGCGCCGAAGTTTCTCGGGACCGTCACCGTGACGGTGAGCGCAACCAACGCGGAGAACCAGGTCACCAACGAGACGTTCCAGGTCAATGTCATTACCAACAACACGACGTCGCCACCGTTTTTGGGGCCGATACCCACCGGTGCAACCGTTACGCAGGACATGGCAACGTCGTTCGTCCTCACGACTACGGATATCGACACCAATGCAACGTTCTTCACGCTTGAGGATCTTGGCACCGGGGCCTTTCCGACGAATATGGTCGTCACCCGGGACAAACGCACGGGCCGGTTATGGATCGATCCTGACGCGGCACTCACGGGGACGGTCAATCTGCTTTTCGGCGTGACCTCCGCCAATCAGTCGACGGACACGCATGAGTTTGTGTTAAACGTTCTGCCCCGGAGCGCGACGCCGACGATGACCATTGTGCCCCTCAAGGGATCGATGGTGGATGCCAGCAACAAAGTGAATGGCAGCCGCATCAGCGTGACGGGCACATTTGCGTTCAACAGCCAGTCCGACCAGACGTTCAGCAGCAACGATGTGATCGCGTTGAACCTGGGCGATCCCGCGAATCCAGCTTCCGTGGTCATCACGCCGGGCCTTAGCGGTTACAAGTTACGGAACGGCACGATCAGCGGGAAGGCGCGTCTCTCAACCTCGACCTCCAGCAAGGTGGAAGCTTCCGCCCAGTTCAACTCCACGAAGAATACGTTCACCATATCGGTTACGGGGTTTGAATTCCCGTCGCCCGGGCTTACGAACAACGAACTTCAGGTCGGTGTGTCGATTGGGACGAATTACGGCACGGACCTGCGGCCGTGGGTGGAAATAGAACCCGGGGTGTTTGTGCCGCCCGCGCCGCTGGTGTCGACTCCCTGAGGCGCAGCCAGCAGGCCGCTCTTCCGTCTTGGCTGGTTGGAAAACGATGTTGCGAGAACCATCGCAAACGCGTATTCTTGTTTTCGATCAAAGGGGGGAAATACTATGAAACGCCTGAATGTGGCATTGGCACTCGCTTTGGGACTATGTGTGGCCGGAGTGATGGCCGCCTCTGCCAAAGACAAGGATTCCGAAGACAAGGTTGGGGACACCGCGTTCTCAGCGTATGACGGGTCGCAGAGTTGGCCGAGGGGCAAAGGCGGCGAGGTGAACAAGGAATACGCGGTGCCGATTTACATTGGATTACCGGACAGGAGATTCAAGGTGATTGGCCGCATCTACGACAAGCGCGATTCAGGCTTTGATACCATCGGTCGCTTTTTCGATGAGGGATTGGGCAGCGAAAAACACCGCATGCGCAATGTGGCCAACCAAGCCAGAGACCATGGCGCCGATGCGGTGATTGTGGTCGAGGACGAGGATGTGTTCAAAGCCTTTAATCTCACGAAGAAGGAAGTGCACAAATCGTCGCCGCTGTCCAAATACGAACACAGTATCGTCCTCGCCGTGAAATTCTGATCGGGATGCAGGCAGGACACGGGCTGCTCCTGCGCGGTACGCTCTAGGTGACTGAGATTACGCGGAATTCCTGGGACGGCCCGCGGGTTTGCAGTGTGACGCGATGGCCGGTCTTTTTTCCGATCAGTTGCTGCCCGAGGGGTGATTCCGG
>JBEKUF010000031.1:0-26348 GCA_049515295.1 Verrucomicrobiia bacterium
AGGGCTGGCGGGAATGATCATCGCGCCGGCTTCAGTCAACGCCGCCATGTTGCGCAGGTGAATCAGGTTGTATGGCGATTCGCGCGGAACGAAAATGAGCTTCCGCCGCTCCTTGAGGAAGACGTCAGCCGCGCGTGCGGTCGTGGTGTCCGACACGCCGTTCGCCACGCGGCCAATCGTGCCCATCGAGGCCGGGATGACAACCATCGCGTCCAATCTGGCCGAACCGCTCACGAAGGGCACAAACATGGAGCCATTTTCGTCATATTGGATTACGGTCGGCGCAATCTTCAACTCGCCCTTCGGCAATTCGAGCTGAGCGACTTCACGCGCGTGCTTCGTCGAAATGAAATGGATCTCGTGCTGTTGCGGATCCAGGTTGTCGAGCAGACGCTGCGTATAGATCGCGCCGCTGGCTCCCGTCATTGCCACAACGATCTTCATAACGCCTTCACCGCCTCCGTCGCTACCCGCAATGTCCGTTCGATGTCTTCTGCGGTGTGCGCCAGGGAGATAAAACCGACTTCAAATTGCGACGGCGCCAGGTACACACCGCGCTCCAGCATCGCGTGAAAAAATCGGGCATACCGCTTCGTGTCACTCGTCTTGGCGCTGGCATAATCGACCACCTCGCGGTCGGTGAAGAACGTGCAAAACAACGACCCGATCCGCGCCTGGCGCCCCTTCACAATCTTCCCCCATTCATCGCACAGCGCGGTCGCGAGCTGCTCCAACTTCTGATACGTGCCCGTTTGTGAAAGTTCCTCCAAAGTTGCGATTCCCGCGGCCATCGCCAGCGGGTTTCCCGAAAGCGTGCCCGCTTGATAAACCGGACCATTCGGCGCCAGCAGATCCATCACATCCGCCTGCCCGCCAAACGCGCCCACGGGAAGTCCGCCGCCGATGATCTTACCGAGCGTGGTGAGGTCGGCCTGAATTCCATACAATTCCTGCGCGCCCCCTCGCGCCACGCGAAAACCGCTGATGACTTCGTCGAGGATCAACAACACGCCACTGTCGCGGGTAAGCTTCCGCAGTTTTTCCAGAAAGCCGGCTTTCAGCGGGATCAATCCCATGTTCGCCGGGATTGGCTCGATAATCACACACGCAATCTCCCGCCAATTCACGGTATCGAGCGCCGCGAAATCGTTCAACGGCAGGGTGAGAGTGTTCCGCGCAAAATCTGCCGGTACGCCGGCGCTGTCCGGCACATCAAATGTCGCGCCGCCTGAGCCCGCCTTGACCAGCAGCGCGTCGGCGTGGCCGTGGTAGCACCCCTCGAATTTCACGATCTTGTCCCGCTTCGTAAACCCGCGCGCCAAGCGAATGGCCGACATCGTCGCTTCGGTGCCCGAATTCACAAACCGCATCTTCTGGATCGATGGGAACGCCTCGCCGACCAGTTGCGCCAGCCGGACTTCACGCGAATTGGGCGTCCCGAAACTCGTCCCGTCGCGCGCGGCTTCCTGGACGGCGCGAACGACCTTCGGATGTGCATGGCCCAAAATCATCGGACCCCATGAGCACACGTAGTCGATGTATTCGTTGCCGTCGACGTCCCACAACCGCGAGCCTTTGGCGCGTTGAGTGAAAAACGGCGTGCCGCCAACGCCGCGGAACGCGCGCACGGGCGAATTCACGCCGCCGGGAAGATAATGCAATGCCTCCTGCCAGAGTTTTTCTGAATGGTCGTGGGATAAACTCATGTCCGCGAAAATTTAGCAGGTTTCACCGCCGATGCGAGGCTAAACCGGAGAGCGCCGCGCTTCACCGCCACTCGTGCTTCGGATATTTCCGCTGCAATTCCTGTTTCAACTTGGGATAGGTCTCCCGCCAGAACGTGGCGAGGTTCTCGGTCACTTGCACGGGCCGCTGATTGGGCGCCAGCACTTCGATCCGCAACGCTACGCGGCGTTGCGCAATCCACAATCCTTCTTTCACCCCGTACAAATCCTGGATGCGCGCCGCCAACGTTGGCGGACCATCCATCGTATAGGTGACTTTCGCTTTTCGCCCGCCAGGCAATTCGATCCGTTCGGGTGCGTATTCCTCGATCCACGCCTGTTGCTGGCCCGATAACCAAGCTTTCACCACGGGCCAAACTGCCTTGTCCTTGATCTCCTTGTAGCTGGTCGCGCCGTGGCAGACTTGATCGACGAGCGCGCGACGGTCGTCCTCGCCAATCGCGGGAATCCCCAGATCCGGCATCCACTCATGGAGCCAGTTCACCCGAAAAATCCATTGCTCGACGGCCTCATCCCAATTCTTCAGAACACACCGGCCCGCGAGCACCTCCTCGGCGAGAATCCGCGCCGCGGCGTCCATGGCAATGTCCTCCACGCGTCCTGCCTCGAGCACCAAATCACGAAACTGCGTCCGCCGCTCGGCAAACACACGTCGCTGGGTCGTGTCGTATACCACCGCCTGCGTCTCCGTAAGACCGTTCGGAAACAGTTCCCGTAACCATTCCTTCTGGATCGCGGTCGCCATGGTCAACAGGACATTCAACTCCTTATCCTTGCCTGTTCCGCTCTGGATTTCGTGCACTTCGGTCACCACCAGCAACGGCGAATTCTGCACCACGCTCTCGCGGGCCAGCAGCCCCCGCCGACCGTGGACCAATTCGCACCGCAGCGTGCCCGCATCGAGACGGCGCGCCACGTGATCGGAAAACCCAAGCAGGATGCAGCGTTGGATCGCATCCGTGGCCGCGTGCCTTTCGCTTACATCCAACCTTTCGCGCTTCGCGATACTGAGGAACTGCTCAAACAACGGCTCAACCTGCCGCGCCGATTGGGCGTGGATGCCCAGCCGACGGCACCGGTCCACGTTGTAGCCGTTGCGGTCCGCATACCGCCACGCACGCATCAGGACAAAGAAATCCGATTGCGTTTCGCCCCCGAACAAATCGTCGCGTGCGTCCTCCACCTGCCGCCCCTGCCGCCGCACGAGCAAATCGCGCCCTTGCGTCAGCGCCGCGATCAATGCCACCTGCCGCACGCAACCGTACTCCTGCGCCGCCAACAGCATCCGCGAATACCGCGGATGAAGTGGAAACGCGAGCATTCGCCGTCCGAGTTCGGTGACCGCCCCGGTTGAGTTCGCCAGCGCGCCTAAATCCTTCAGCAAGAGTTCGGCACGTTCCAACGACTGACGGCTGGGCGATTCCAACCAGCGAAATGAGTGCACGTCGCTCACCCCGCTCGCCTTGAGCGTCAAAACCACTTCCGAAAGATCCAACCGCTTGACCTCGGGTAATTCCTGCGCGGGCCGTTGTTCGTGCTCTTTCTGAGTCCACAATCTCAGGCAGGCCCCCGGCGCGGTGCGGCCGGCTCGACCGGCTCGTTGGTCCGCCGACGCGCGGCTGATTTTTTCGACCAGCAACGTGTTGATGCCGCGATACGGATCGTAGCGCGGAATGCGGGCCAACCCGCTATCGATCACGATCCGCACACCATCGATTGTCAGCGATGTCTCGGCGACGTTGGTGGAGACGACGACTTTGCGGCGGTCGTATTGGGCCACGGCCGCGTCCTGATCGTTGGTGGACAAATCACCGTGCAACGGCAGGACGATGAATTTGCTGCCCAGCGCATCTTGCGCTGCCTGCACCGTCCGGCTAATCTCGTAGCCGCCGGGCATGAATACCAGCGCGTCTCCCCCGTGTTCCGCCACAAGCCGCTCCAATTCCTTGACCGCCGTCTCCCAAATCGGCCAGTCCTCCACGGGTTTGGGCAGGTAATCGATCTCGACCGCAAACGTGCGGCCCTGCGACGAGAGCAGCTCGGAAGGTTCCAGATACTTCCGCAAGGGGCCGACATCCAGCGTGGCCGACATCACCACAATGATGAGATCCAGTCGCGCCGTCTCCTGAATCTGCAACGCCCGCGCCAGGGTGATGTCGCCGTACAAATGCCGCTCGTGGAATTCGTCAAAAATGATCGCGCTGACGCCGCGCAGTTTCTCGTCGGAGAGCATCTGCCGCAGTAGCACGCCTTCGGTGACGTAGCGGATGCGCGTCGCGCGCGAGGTGACGTCATCGAAGCGGATTTGGTAGCCGACCTCCTCGCCAAGCTTTACGTCCCGGTCCTTCGCCACCCACGCCGCCAACATTCTCGCGGGCAATCGTCGTGGTTGGAGGATAACGACTTGGCCGGAGCCAAGCAAACCGCTATCGAGCAACATCTGCGGCACCTGAGTGGATTTGCCCGATCCCGTCGGCGCGGTCAGGATCAACCGTCGCTGTTTCGCCAACGCTGACAGCAAAGATTCCCGCAACTCCAGAATAGGTAGATTGCGCCCACTCATCACGTTCGGAAGTTTATCATACGTCCGGTCTTGTTGGCGCGAACGAACCACCTATACTGCCATCCCCAATGCCTGAACAATTTCATCATCACGTGTACGTCGTCCTGCTCGACAATACGGTGTTGAAGGAGCGCAAAGTCGCGGCGACAAACCCGAAGCGCGATCCGGAGAAGCCCTGCGTGTACGTCGGCATGACGGGCATTCCGCCCATCGAGCGGTTTCAGAACCACAAGGATGGCCACAAAGCGTCGCACTACGTTCAGAAATACGGGGTGCGGTTGTTGCCCGAGCTGTACGAGTATCTCAACCCCATGCCCTACGAGGCCGCGTGCCAGATGGAAAAAGATCTCGCGGAAGATTTGCGCGGGCAGGGCTACACCGTTTGCGGCGGCGCCTGAGAACTAATCTTTCACGCGGGCAATGGCAAGGCCGTCGACACCCTGCCGCGTCACCGTCACCACAATCGTCTCGAGCTTCGGGTGCGCCGCGAGCTTCTTGTTGAACTCCTGAATTCCCTGCACAAGCCCGTCACTCTCGGTGCTCTGCGCCACTATCCCGTCGCGAATGACGTTGTCGGCAAGGATCAGGCTGGCCGGATGCGTCAGTTTCACCGCGTACTCCAGATATACCGGATAGCTCGGTTTGTCGGCATCGATAAAGACCAGGTCAAACGGTGGTTCCTCGGCTTCCACCATCCGTTTCAGCGTGACCTGCGCCTCGCCATGCCGAATGTCAACCCGAGGAAGCAGTCCCGCCCGCTCCAGGTTCTTGCGCGCCACGCCAATACACTTTTCGTCCACTTCCAGCGTTACCAACCGGCCCTGCGGGCCGACAGCCTTGGCCAACCACATGGCGCTGTAGCCGCCCAGTAGGCCGATCTCGAGCGCGCGCTTCGCGCCCGCGATCCGGGCGAGCAGATACAGCAACTTACCCTCGTTCGCCGAGACGTTGATCTTGGGCAAGCCCGCTTCGGTCGCGTCTCGCAGCGCTTGTACAAACACAAAATCGCGCGGCACAAACAGCCGCTCGATGTAGTGGTCAATCTCTAGAAGTGAATGGCGTTGCTCACCAGCCGGCGTTGACATCTTGATTCACAGTCCTATTTCTTCTGCAAAAGTTGGTCCGTCCTGGCTGCGAAAATGAAGTCGCTTTCGGTCAGTCCATCGATCTTGTGCGTCCAGATCGTGACCTTCACTTTGCCCCACGCCAAATAAATGTCCGGATGGTGGTTCTGTAATTCGGCCATCTCGCCGACCTGATTGGTGAAATCCAGCGCCCGCCGGAAATCGTCGAACTTGTATTCTTTTTCGAGGTGATGCTCGCTCACAAGTTGCCAGCCATTGTCGACGGCCGCCAACAGTTCCTGTAGCGCCTTGCCTTTCAACGGTGGAATGCCCCCCCGACATGGCACGCACTTTTTCTTCGCCAGATCTTCTGACTTCATCGCGCTTCCCTCCAACATGCTCACCTTACGCCCGTTTTGACGCCGTGCAACCGCATCCGTTTCGTCGGTCAACGATGGGGCAAGCCCGTCACAGCCAAGTTGGGTCGCTGGCCAAAATCAGGCTGCTTCGGCGGATTTGTTCGCAACCGCTTGCGGATCTCCCGAACGGCCCGCTCCAGTTGCGGGTCGCGCCCCGCCACAAAATCCTGCGGTCGCATCTCCACCTCGATGTCCGGGTCGGTGCCGTAGTTCTCGATCTTCCAACCGACGTCCTTGAACCAAAATGAAAACTCTGGTTGCGTCGTGATACTGCCGTCCACCAGCGCATGGCGCGGCCAAATGCCGATCACGCCGCCCCACGTGCGCTTGCCGATCAGCGGACCCAGCTTCAGCAGTTTGAATCCGTGGGAGAAAATGTCGCCGTCGGAACCCGCGTACTCGTTGGTGATCGCCACCATTGGTCCCGCGACGGAATCAACCGGATACGGCTGGACATTCGACCAGCGGGATTGATTGTAGGCGATGCGGCGCCGCGCCAACTTCTCCAGGATCAACTCCGACACATGCCCGCCACCATTGAACCGCACATCGACGATCAACCCGTCGCGGTCGATTTCACTGAGAAAGTACCGGTGGAACTCCGAATACCCGAGCGGACCCATGTTGGGAATGTGGACGTAACCAACCCGTCCCTTGGTGCGTTCGTGCACCACGCGCCGATTCGTCTCAACCCATTCGCGATACCGCGCCGGTGCGTCACTCGTCAGCGTCTTCACCGTGACCGTGCGCGGTGACTGGCCCCTGGCGTCCCCAACCGTGATCAGGATCTCGACACCCGCCTGATTCACCAGCAGCGAATTCGGATGCGTTTCCGCCTCGATGCGCCGACCGCCAATTCCCAGTAGCGTGTCATTCTCATGGACGTTGACGGCGGGTGCGGCCAGTGGCGACCGCGCTCTCTCATTCCATGGGTCGCCTTGAACGATGTGGGCGATTCGCCATGCTTTCGCTTTCCCGTCGTATGCGAAATCCGCGCCGAGCAGGCCGACGTCGTACCGTGGAGGCTGGCGGTGATCGCCCCCGAATTCATACGCGTGCGATGTACCAAGCTCACCCTGCATCTCCCACATCAGGTCGGAGAACTCTCCGCGGGTGGCGACACGGTCCACCAACGGCAGGTAACGGCTGTACACTGCCTGCCAATCGATCTTCGACATGTCTTCCGTCCAGAAATTATCGCGTTGGAGCCGCCACGCTTCCCGATACATCTGCCGCCATTCCGAGGCGGGCCTGACCGAAACCCTCACCCGGCTCAGGTCGATCCATCCGCTCTTCTTGCCGGGCGGTTCCTTTGCTAGGTTCTCGTCAGCTTTCTCACCGGCCTTCAACACGCGCAACCGATGTCCTGCGCGATAGACCAGCGTCTTGCGATCCGAGGACAACACAAAACAGGATACGTTGCTCACCAAGGTCTCGGATTTCTGCGAATCGAAATCATACGCTTCCAGTGTTGCCTTGGCTGGCGGTTCGGACGAGGGCGGCCAGTTGTCGCCGCCGAGACTGCCTTCGATCGGGAGTGAGGTAAACAAGACCTTGCCACGAATGCCAGCGATCTGTTGGTAACGCCCATCCGACACGGGAAACGCCACGATCCGCGACTCGATTCCGTCGAAGTCGATTGTAACGACCGGTTCTTCCTTCGCGTTTGTCTTCTTACCCTTTGGTTCTTCCTTCTTCTCGTCGGCTGGCTTCGGCACCGGGACGAATGGCGACGCAATGTCCTTCCGCAACGTGACCAGATACGGCTTCACGCCACGCGGGAAACCCAGATCGAAGTGGAGATTGTCATACACCGGATCGAATTCACGGTAGGACAAGAAGCAGAGAAATTTGCCATCGGGATCAAACGAAGGTGACACATCCTGCAGTACCGGCTGCGTGACCGGATGGACTTTCCCCGTCCTGATCTCACACACCCGGATGGCCGATATGTGCTGGCTTTGCGCGCAACTGTACGCAATCCACCGGCCATCGGACGACCAGTCGAACCCCGCGATCTGCGCCCAGTCGCTCTTGTCCAGCACCCGACTCTTGCGCGATCTTAAGTCAATAAGCACCAGTTCATTTCGGTGATTGGAGACCGCGACCAAGCCGCCCTTCGGGCTCACGCGCAGGTCGATGACGCGGCCGATGTCAAGTTTCCCAACGCGCTCGACCGTTCCGAAACCGTCAAGGCTGTGAATCTCCAGTGTTTCCTCGCCATCCGCGTCACTCACCAGCACAATCCGCTTGCCGTCGGCCAACCAGTGCGGCAGCCGATGTCGCGCGCCGCCGGCCTCGGCCTGCGGCAGGACCGGCCCATCCCAGTTGCCCATGGTAAAACATTTCCCGCGCGTGGCGATGGCCAGCAAATGACCCTGCGGATGAGGCTCGAAACTGTCCAGATACTTCGCGGCGTCCACGAACTTTCGCTGACGCTGCGTGCGCGGGCTGTCGGACTCGATCTCGATCTTGTTTGCTGTATCCGTCACGGGATCGAACACAAACAAATCCGCGCCCGCGTGGTAGACGATGCGCCGTCGGTCGGTCGCCGGATTCCGGACGTAGAAATCTTCGTGGTGAGTGTGCCGCCTCAGGTCTTTGCCGGTCGGCGTGCACGAATACAGATTGCCCACCAACTCGTGGTCCGACAGAAAATAGATGCGGGAACCGATCCAGAGCGGACGCGACGGATTGCCCTTGAGCTCGATGAGCCGGCGGAACTGGCCTTTGCCCGTCGGGTCGATCCACAGATCGCCCGTCGTACCACCGCGATAGCGTTTCCAGCGTGCCGGGTCCGGCGCGTTGCGGCCGATAACACAACCGCCGTGTGGGCCGAACGAAATCGATTGCGCGGGACCCGTCGGCAGCAGTTCCGGCGCGCCGCCGTCGGGACTGATCGTCCACAAACGTGGCGGCCCACCAAACGCCTGCTCGGCATTGCTGCTGAAAACGATCCGGCCGCCGTCCGTCCAACTGATGACCAGTGTGTTCGCCCCCAGATAGGTCAGCCGTTGCGCTTCGCCGCCTTTGCCCGGCATCACGTAGACCTCCAGACTGCCTTCGTCACGCCCGCTGAACGCCAGCCACTGGCCATCCGCTGACAGGGCAGGATGGCTGGCGGCTCCAAGTCCCGACGTGAGTCGCCGCGCGATCCCGCCACCGGCGGAAACCGTCCACAGGTCGTCCTCGCTCACAAAGACAACCACATCCTGATGAATGGTCGGGAACCGATAGTAGCCTGGTGTTTTCATCACTTGGTTGCCGCCGAGTTATACGGAGGCCGATTCCGTTGTGGAAGCACAAACTCTCTATCCAGACATTCCTAATTCGCGCAGCAGCTCCGTACTCATCACAATGCCCCGGTCGAAATTCGCAAGGTCCATCTTCTCATTCGGCGAATGCCAGTTGTCGTCGGGCAAGCCAAGCCCCACCAGAATGATCTCGCCGCCCAAATGTCGCTGGAATACGTCGAGGATCGGCAGCGACCCGCCCTCGCGCACAAACACCGGCTCGCGTCCAAACGTCTTTTTCAGCGCGACCGCCGCCGCTCGCGCCCCGTGGCCAGCCGGGGATTCGTGGAAGGCTCGATATCCACCGTGCCTGATGATTGTTAGCTTCACAGAAGGCGGGCAGATCCTCTTCAAGTATTGCGATACCAGCCGCTGGATCTTCTCGGGATTCTGGTCGGGCACGAGTCGGCAGGTGATTTTTGCTTCGGCCCACGCCGGCACGATGGTCTTCGTGCCCGGGCCCTGATAGCCGCCCGTGATCCCGTTGATTTCGAACGTCGGCCGCGCCCAACGTCTCTCAAGCGTCGTGTATCCCCGTTCGCCTTCCAGAGAATGGACACCGAGGAAGCGCGCGTAAGCCCGCTCGTCGAACGGCAAACGGCGAAACTGGGCGCGCTCCCACTTCTGCAAGGGCCGCACGTCATCATAAAAATGTGGCACCGAAATTCGACCTTGGGCATCCACACAAGCGGCTAATAACCGGGCCAGCGTCAGAACCGGATTCGCCACACTGCCGCCGAACACACCGGAGTGCAAATCGCGGGACGGACCATCCACGCGCACCCCCATCGCCGCGATACCGCGCGTTGCGTACGTGACCGTTGGATGGTCCTTCGAGAACATGCTGGTGTCCGACACCACGATGTAGTCGGCATGCAACTGCCGGGCGTGGTGCTTCACGAATGCCATGAGACTGGTGCTACCAACCTCTTCTTCCCCTTCAATCAGAAAGGTGACGTTCACCGGAAGCGGCGTGTGGGTCCTCAGGTAGGCTTCGACGGCCTTGACGTGGGCGAAGAATTGACCCTTGTTATCCGATGCGCCTCGGCCGAACAGTTTGCCGCCGCGCTCGACCGGCTCAAACGGCGGCGTGTCCCACAAGTCGAACGGCTCCGGCGGTTGCACGTCGTAATGCCCGTAGACCAGTACCTGCGGAGCGCCGGCGCGAGGTGCTCGGGGTGTGCGCGCGACCAGAATCGGGTTTCCCTTGGTCGGGTACAATTTTACATCCAGCCCGAAGCTGCGAAAATGGCGCGCCAGCCAGCCGGCACAGGCCAGGATGTCCCGACGGTGCGCGGGCTGGGACGAGACGCTGGGAAACTGCACCAAGCGCTTAAGTTGTTCGAGGAATTGACCGCGATGTTGCGATAGATATTCTTGGATCATGACCACGGGAGCAAAACGGTAGCCAATTGCCGCTTCAAGTCCCAGCATATAATTGAATGGCCCTGGCGCCACCGTCTGTGCTACATTTCAAGGCCTCTAATTGTAAATTTACATGACAAACAGCGAACCACCGCTAACGAATCCGACGCCTGCAGAGCACCGAGACCTGCCTCTCGAGGAATTGGAGTTGACCCCTGAGTGGGTTAAATCATCGGGCAAATCGTATGCCGATCACACGGGAGCGGAGCGCGAAGCGTATCACGAAGGTCGGCGTCCGAACCGCAATCGCGATCGGGACCGACGCCCGCGTCCGCCAAAGCCCCCCGAATCAAGAGACCATCGCGGGCCACGCCCGGACCGCCGTGGCGGTGGGCCGCCCCAACGACACGATCGAGATCGTGGACCGTCCAGGCCCGCCGCGCCACCCGTCCTGCCCGTCGAGGTGACGTTCCAACCTGAAGACAAGGGCTTCGGGGCGATGATCGAAGCGATGAAGCTGACGCAGCGGGCGTATGCGCTGTTCGACATTGCCAAGCTGGTGCTCAACAAACCCGAACGACATTGGGTGAAGTTCACCGCCAGGCCCGCGGCCGATGGCACACCGGCTCCGTTGTTTCTGGTTACGCCGGGCGAGAACATTTTTCTGCGTCAGGACGAGGCCGTGCGATTCGTGCTGCGTCATCATGCCGAGATGGTTTACCGCGAGAAGAAGACCCCCATCGATCCGCCGAAGGGCAATTTCACGTTTGTCAATCGGTGCGGCCTGACGGGTATCTGGCTCGGGCCGCCGAACTACCACGAATACCAGAGCCGATTGGTGCGCCACCACCAGCAACGCCTGCGCCACATTCCCTTCGACGAGTTCAAGTCCCGCATCCAAACAGTGAAAGACCCCGAGGCCATTAAAGCCTGGGTCGAATCGATGAGTGTCAAGTCGGAGTACGAGTGCATTCTCGACACGGAGCCAAAAACCTTCGCCACCCGCGACGAGTTGGAAAAACATTTCGTCGAAACGCATCGGGCGCAATTCATCACTTCCGCTCCGGAAGTGCGCATCAGCGGGACGGCCAGCCGCCAGCTTCAGAATGCCGCCCTCGTGGAAACGGTGCGGCTCGCCTGGATGCAGGAACGCAAATTCCCGCTGAAGACGGCCAATGAAATGCGTGGAAAACTCCGGCATGAAGGGTTTCATTTCTTTAAGGACCCGAAGGGCGTCACCTACATCGGCCGCGTCAAACCGCAGCGGTTTGAGTCCATCGCGCATCTCACCGACCAGATTCAGAAAATCATTGTGTACCTCCGCGAACACTTTGGATGCACGCGCAAGCAATTGATCGCCCATTTCGTTCCGCGTCCTACTGCGGCAGCACCGGCTGCCACGCCGGCCCCCGAATCGCCCGCTGCATCCCTCGCGCCCGTCTCGACAGAAGCCCAGGCACCGGCTTCCGCGCCAGACACGGAACCCGCCGTCCCCTCGGCTCCGACGCCATCCGTGCCGTCGGAAGAAGATCGCCTGCTGACAGATTTGCACTGGCTGATCCAGGACGGCTACGTCGTGGAGTTCTCCAATGGCCGGCTCTGGGCGCTCGCCGACAAACCGCCCCAACCGCCGCCCACACCCGCTACGGCACCGCCCACGACCGAATCGCCACCCGAAAATGCAGCGGAAACTGCAACGGTGACCGGCGCGGAAGCGGTCGCCACAACTCCGACCGCGGTTGCTGACGAACCGACGTCGTCTCCTGCCCCTGCGCAGGCTGCAACCGAAAGCGCCGAACCGACTCCGACCCCTCCGGCATCTTCCTAGCGGACGGTACGCACCCGCATGGCTGAGACCCTTGTCGACGTTCAGCATCTCCGTAAGGAATTCGACGGCACTGTGGCCGTGGCTGACGTGTCATTTACGGTACAGCGTGGAGAAATCGTCGGGGTCCTCGGCGCCAACGGAGCCGGAAAAACGACGACCATCCAGATTCTGCTTGGCCTGATCAAACCGACGAGCGGCACCGTCAAGGTCTTCGGCCAGGACCTGGAGCATCATCGCGTTGAGATCCTCCAGCGGGCGAACTTCTCCTCCGCCTACACGGGGCTGCCGTCGAATCTCAAGGTCTGGGAGAACCTGCTCATTTTCTCGAAGATTTACGGCGTGAACAATCACCGCCAGAAGACCAACGAACTGCTGGACATGTTCGAGATTTCTCACCTGCGGAATAAAATCACCGGACACTTGTCGTCGGGCGAATCGACGCGCGTGAACCTCTGCAAATCCCTGCTTAACGATCCCGAGTTGTTGATGCTGGATGAACCGACGGCGAGTCTCGATCCGGATATCGCCGACAAGGTGCGCAAGCTCCTGCGACGCATCCAAACCGAACGTCGGGTCACCATGGTGTACACCTCGCACAACATGCGCGACGTGGAAGAGGTCTGCGACCGCCTGCTGTTCCTGCACAAAGGCCGCGTCATCGCCGAGGGCACCCCGCAGCAGGTGATCGACCGGTTCAACCAGAAGTCCTTGGAGGACGTATTCATCAGCGTCGCGCGTGGTGGCGATGTGCTGGCGGCGGGCGAAGGGGAGTCCCGATGAATTTCCGCCGCGTTCGCGCCCTCGTGCTCCGCTACACGTTCCTTTACACGCGTAGCGTGCCCCGCGTGGCGGAGATGTTTTTCTGGCCCGTCATGGACCTGCTGGTCTGGGGGTTCATCACCGTGTACCTGCAGCGGCTCGGTCACCAGGTGCCGGGGGCGGTCACATTTCTGCTCGGCTCGATGATCTTTTGGGACATTCTCTATCGGGCCCAACAGTCCGTGACGATTTCGTTCCTCGAAGACATCTGGGCGCGCAACCTCCTCAACATCTTCGTCTCGCCCATCCGCGTCAGCGAGTTCATTGCGGCGACGTATGTCGTCGGCTTCGTAAAGATCCTGATCACCGTGGCGCTCCTCGCGGGTCTGGCGCTGTGGTTCTATCACTGGAACCTCTTTCAGATGGGTCTGCCGTTGATTCCGCTTTTCGCCAACCTGTTGCTGATGGGCTGGGCGGTCGGCATGGTCACCACGGCGCTGATCATGCGCTGGGGTCAATCCGCCGAAGCATTGGCATGGGGCATCCCGTTTCTCATCCAGCCGGTCGCCGCCGTGTTCTACCCGCTCAGCGTGTTGCCCCAATGGGTCCAACCGATCGCCCGCGGAATCCCGGCCACGTATGTGTTCGAAGGAATGCGCCAGGTGCTGCGTGGCGATGGGTTGTCGAGCTATTACCTCGCCTGGGCGTTCGGCCTCAACCTCGTGTACCTGGTCGCCGCCGGACTCTTCTTCCGTTACATGTTCGGCGTGGCCCGCGAAAAAGGCCTCCTCGCCAAACTCGGCACGCAGTAGGGTCTCGTCACCCCCCGCCGATACCCGAAGCTCTCGGTGGCCCACCGTCTTTCACGCCCCTTGAACAGCTATTCTGGGCGAGTTGTTGGGCAGTTGGGGTCGAAAACGAAGCCATTTTTGAAAAACGAAGCCAAGTGTCAAAATGGCGCACTTGCCATTCTAACCATCTGTTCCTCAAGCTGATACACAACCTATAATACCCCGGAAAATTGGCTTCGTTTGGCAGAAACATACTTATGGGGGGTCGTCCCCGGGAAAAGATACCGACAACACGCCCACCAGTCGCAGGCCCGCTGCCCCCAGCGGGCGCCTTTTCAATCGCCTGCTATTCCGATCTTGTCAAAGAACATCAAGCCGGACCATATCGCAACCCGATAATAGAGTCAAACAAAAAACTTGTTGCCCATAGCTCGTCGCGCCACAGGGGCGAGCTTGCCCGCCGCAGGCGTGGTTTACCCCAATCCCGCCATTCGCCGCGTCACGCCTGCCGAACGGCCCGCAGGATGGGTTGACGCATGCGGCGGGTTAGACGACGATCAATCTTGCGCCCGCTGGTTTGGAGCTCGTACGACTCGGCATATTGGGCGTGAACTCCGCAAGTTAAAGAGTAGTCGTTTCTCCTTGTCCCCAATTCTCGTAGGGGTAAAATTCACCCAACGTCAGAACGTCCGCCGGGGTGGGTCATATCGGTGACCAGCAAAAGGAATCGTATGTCAGCCAAGTGCCGCCCAACCTTCCTGAGACTATTTGTTCTCCTGTCTGCTCTGACCCTGCCATGTGTCGCATTCGGCCAACAGGCCCCTGAGGATCTAGTCAAGCGTGGCGAGGACAAGAGGGCTAAGGGGGATTTGAACGGTGCCATTGCCGACTACTCGAAAGCCATTGAACTCAATTCAAGAGACGCCAATGCCTACAGTCGCCGTGGCTATACGAAATATTCCATGGGCGATTATGACGGAGCCATCGCTGATTTCACAAAAGCCATTGAACTCAAACCAAAAGACCCCTTCGACTACACCAACCGTGGCTTTACCAAGGAGGCCAAGGGCGATCTGGATGGTGCTATCGCTGACAATACAAAAGCCATCGAGCTAGACCCGAAAGACTCCGGAGCCTACGCCGACAGAGGCAGTGCCGAGACGGCCAAAGGCGACCTGGATGGTGCCATCGACGACTACACGAAAGCCATTGAATTCGAACCGAAAAACGCCAATACCTTCATCGGTCGTGCCAAGGCCAAGACGGCCAAAGGCGATCTGGACGGTGCTATCGCTGACTACTCGAAAGTCATTGAACTCGTCCCGAATTGGGCCCACGCCTACTTCAAGCGTGGCGAGGCCAAAAAGGCCAAGGGGGATCAGGCGGGAGCGGATGCGGATTTCGCTCAAGCTGCCAAACTCAAAGGCCCCTAATGGCCGCTACGCCACTAAGGTTCAACGGATCAGCACAACAATAAACAGCGCGCCAACTTGCAGTGGGAAATGGGTCAGGTCAAATCATTGAGGTATTTGCCCGTGGCGCAACAAGCTGCCACAAGGGGCGGTCGGGCACGATGAGCGTTGAAGGAAACAACTCCCAGGATTCCAACCTCACAGCCCCCCGTGGAACCGGCCGAAGGCACGAGCGAGCAGGACCGAAAAGATCAGGATGCCCGCCCCGAGAACAAGGACGTGCCGGGTCTTGCGCAGTTCGAAGTTCCCGACCCGGCACACCAGCAGATAGCCGACCGCAAGATTGAACAGGCCCCACAGGACATTGACCGTCGAGGACGACAACCCCACCCCGGGCGGGGTCGCGAAGGGACTCTGGAAGGCATGGCCCGAGATCCCATTGCCGAGATGGGGCAGCGCGTTCGCCAGGAAGGCGCCCCCGAAGAAGTACGCCACGTAGTGGTACCAACGCATGATTCCCTCCATTGTGGAGTTCCATTCTCCCGCCCGGTTCCTGTCCGCGCAACAACAAACCTTGAACAAGTCGAAGGGGGCAACGCGTTACAACCTGCAACTGCGCAGAATTGTGGCGCGACGAAACCGAGCCGGCGACGGTCTTGTGCCGAAACGAGCGCCTGATTCTTCTGTGGCCTAATGACCGCATCGGTTCGGTGACCAAACTGGCCTACCGTTCCACATACCGCTGGGCGATGGGAACGCGGCGGCCGATGCCGAAGGCTTTGGTGGTCACGCGCAGGCAGGGTGGGGCTTGCTTGCGCTTGTACTCGTTGAGGTCGATTTTGCGGACGACGTCGCGCACAAGCTTCTCGTCATACCCGGTTTCCTTCACGATCTCGGCGGCGGACTTCGCTTCCTCAACGTAGCGCTTGATGATCGCGTCAAGCACGTCATAGGGCGGAAGCGTGTCCTGATCGGTCTGATTCGGGCGAAGCTCCGCCGACGGCGCTTTCGTGATGGAAGCTTCCGGAATCGGAAATCCCGGCCTTCCCGCTTTCCGCTTTCCGCTCTCGTTAATGTGGCGGGCCAGTTCGTACACCATCGTTTTCGGCACGTCGGCGATGACGCCCAACCCGCCGTTCATGTCGCCGTACAGCGTGCAGTAGCCGACCGCCAGCTCCGATTTGTTGCCGGTGGTCAGCAGCAGGTGGCCAAACTTGTTCGACAGCGCCATCAACGTCGTGCCGCGAATGCGGGCCTGGATGTTTTCCTCGGTCGTATCCTCCGGCAACCCCTTGAACGCCGGCTGCAGTGAGCCCTTGAACTGTTCGAACACGGCCTGAATGGGGATCGTCTCCCAGCGGATGCCGAGGTTGCGCGCCAATTCCCCCGCGTCATCGCGGCTGCCCTTCGACGAAAACTGCGACGGCATGGAAACCCCCATGACATTCTCCGGGCCGAGCGCCGCGACCGCGAGGCAGGCCGTCACCGCCGAGTCGATCCCGCCGCTGAGGCCGAGCACAACGGATTTGAAACCGCATTTGCGGGCGTAATCGTGCAGCCCGAGCACGAGCGCCTCGTGCAAAGCCGCCGCCGGCTTGACCGTCGCGGGCTGAATGGCCGCCGGCGAATCCAGGTCAACCAACACCAGGTCTTCCGCAAAGGCCGCGCCGGCCGCCATGAGATTGCCGGCCGCGTCAAACGCCAGACTGTTGCCGTCGAAGATCAGTTCGTCGTTGCCGCCCACGAGGTTGCAGTACAGCACCGGCACACGGCGCCGTTGCGCCACGGCGCGGAGCATGTCGCAGCGGACGTGCTCCTTGCCCACATGGTAGGGCGACGCCGACATATTGAGCAACACTTGAGCCGGGTTGTCTCCCCGCATCAGGTCGAGGATCGGGCTGCGTTCGTACAGGTGCGCCGGCAAATAATCCTCCGTCCAGATGTCCTCGCAAACTGTCAGCCCCAGCCGCCGATCCGCGAATTCCACCACCGTGTTCGACTCCGCCGGCTGAAAATAGCGGTCTTCGTCGAAGACGTCGTACGTCGGCAGCAGCATCTTCTGACGGCGAGCGATGACCTTGCCGTTCTGGATCAGCGCGACCGCATTCTGGTAATCCCGCCCCGGATGTTTGGCACTGTAATCAACATAACCGACAAGCAATGCGGTCTTGCCGATCTGTGGGGCCAGTTCGTCCAGTGCGCGAAGGTTGTCACTGACAAAGCGATGTTTGGCCAGCAAATCACGCGGCGGGTAGCCGGTAATGGCCAGTTCGGGAGTCATGACGAGATCAGCCCCCGCGGCGGTGCCGCGGCGGTAGAACTCGAGGATCCTGACAGCGTTCCCGCGCAGATCGCCCACGGTCGTATCGATTTGCGCCAGCGCAATCTTCATGCTGGCGAAGAATCTACGGCTTCCGACTGGCAGCGGCAACCGCAAAACGGCTGTGGCGGAAACGCGGAGGCAGAGAACAGAAGCCCGAAGGGATAAGGGTGGGCCGAAGCAGCGCAACCGGGTCCTGATGGGGCGTCGTCGAGAATGCCCCCCCAATCCTGCCCATCCTGCTTGCGTTTTGGGGCAAGAACGGCTAACTTCCATGGTCGGGACGACGCAATGGCAAAGACGTACGATCAGCATTTACAGGAAAGCCTTGCTTATTTGAGCCTGCCCGCGGTGGCTTCGCATAGCGGCTGGTCGCCCAACACAGACGTGTACGAGACCCCGGACAGTCTCGTGGTGAAGATGGAGATTGCGGGCATCAGCAAGGACGATCTGGAGATCACGTTGAACGATCGCGTGCTGCTCGTGCGCGGGCATCGCAAGGACCCGTGCCGCCAACGGCGTTGTTCGTTCCGCCAGATGGAAATTGACTATGGTCATTTTGAGCGGCATATCGTCATCCCTCGTTCGGTTGATGGAAGCCGCGTTCGGGCGCAGTTCAACAATGGGTTTCTCCACATCGAACTGCCGAAGTCTCAACAGACCGAACCCGTGTCGGTCACCGTCATCATCGAACAGGCGGGCTAGGAACGAGGGGACGGCGTTGGGGGCCGGCGGGCCCGGAGAGCGGCAGCCCGGCCACCCAGAGAGGACAACGCCATAACGCGCGCGATCGCGCTGGCACAACAGTCGTCATAATAAACAGGATGACCGAGGCCACCGAAAACCAACAGCCGCAGGACGTCGTCAAAACAGGGACGCCCGCGCTGGAATTGCCCGCGCTGTTACCGATCCTGCCCATGAGCGACGTCGTGGTGTTCCCGCACATGGTGGCGCCGCTGCTGGTCTCCAATGGGCAATCGATCCGCCTCATCGACGACGTGGTCGCCAGCCACCGATTGTTGGGTGTCACCTGGCAGACGGACCCGGACGCCGACCAACCGCGCCCCGATCAATTGCATCCCTTCGGTTGCATTGCCCGCGTCGTGCGGATGCTGAAATTTCCCGATGAGAGCGTGCGGGTGCTCATCCAGGGTTTGAAGCGGATGCGGATCGTCCATGTCGAGACGGAAGGCCCGTACCTGCAAGCCCAAATCGCTTCCGTCGATGACGAACTGGAATCCAGTCTGGAAACTTCCGCCCTTGCCCGCAATGTCGCCAACCAATTCCAGGAGATCATCGGCCTTTCGCCATCGCTCCCCGATGAGCTGAGGGTGGCATTGGTCAATATCGATGACCCCGGCAAGATGGCGGATGTCATCGCCGCCAACCTGAACATTTCTCTGCATGAGAAGCAGCGGTTGCTGGAAGCCGTTCGCGTGAAATCACGGCTGACCGTGCTGACGAACCTGCTCAACCGCGAAATCGAGGTGCTCCATCTCGGCAGCGAAATCCAAAGCAAGGTCAATTCGGCGCTCACCAAAAGCCAGCGCGAGTATTTCCTCCGCGAGCAACTCAAAGCCATTCAGAAAGAACTCGGCGATAACGGTGAACAGGGCTCCGAGATCAAGGAATTGCGCGACAAAATTGACAAGGCTCGAATGCCCGCCGAGGTCAAAAAGGTCGCTATCAAAGAAGCGGACCGCCTGGCGATGATGGCGCCCGCCGCCGCCGAGTATACGGTCGGACGTTCCTACCTGGATTGGCTCATCGCGTTGCCTTGGTCGAAGTCGACCGACGACAAGCTCGATATCCTCCAGGCCAAACGGATCCTCGACAACGACCACTACGACCTGGAACCGGTCAAGAAACGCATTCTCGAATACCTCAGCGTATTGAAACTTCGCAGCAACGGTTCCACGGAGGCCGCGGTCGGGAAAGGACCCATCCTGTGTTTCGTCGGACCGCCGGGCGTCGGCAAGACCTCGCTGGGAAGGAGCATCGCCCGCGCCCTCGGTCGCAAGTTCATCCGCATTTCTCTCGGCGGCGTCAGAGACGAAGCGGAAATCCGCGGACACCGCCGCACGTATATCGGAGCGTTGCCGGGTCGCGTGCTCCAGGGACTCCGACGTGCCGAGAGCAACAATCCGGTTTTCATGCTCGATGAAATCGACAAGGTCGGCCAGGATTTTCGCGGAGACCCCAGCTCGGCCCTGTTGGAAGTGCTTGATCCGCAACAGAATAACAGTTTCTCGGACCACTATCTCGAAGTGCCGTTTGATTTGTCGCGTGTGATGTTCATCACCACCGCCAACCAGCTCGAGCCGATCCCGCCAGCTCTGCGCGACCGCATGGAGGTCATCGAGTTGCCCGGCTACACCGAGCAAGAGAAGATCCACATCGCGATCAAGTATCTGGTCCCACGACAACTCACCGAGCACGGTCTGAAAAAATCACAGCTCGTCCTCAGCAAGGAAGCCCTCGCCGCCATCATCCGCGACCACACGCGCGAAGCGGGCGTGCGCAATCTGGAGCGACAGATCGCGACGATTTGCCGGGGTACCGCGCGTCGTATTGTGGAGCGCAAAGCGAAATTGGTCACCGTCACGCAACGCAACCTCAAGGATTTCCTCGGTCCGGTCGAGTTCTTCCACGACGTGGCGGAGCGAACCACGGAACCCGGTGTCGCCATCGGGTTGGCGTGGACTCCCGCCGGCGGCGACATTCTGTTCATCGAAGCCACGCAAATGCCCGGCCGCGGCAGCTTGATTTTGACCGGTTCGCTCGGCGATGTCATGCGCGAGAGCGCCCAGGCCGCGCTCAGTTACCTCCGCTCCCGCGCTCAACAACTGGGCATCGATCCCAAGAGTTTTGAGAAGACAGACATTCATATTCACGTGCCGGCCGGCGCGATCCCCAAAGATGGTCCGTCCGCCGGTGTGACCATGGCCGTCGCGCTGACCTCGCTGCTCATGCGCAAGCCCGTCCGACCCGCGCTGGCTATGACGGGTGAGATCACGCTCCGTGGAAAAATCCTGCCGGTCGGCGGCATCAAAGAAAAGGTGCTCGCCGCCGCCCGCTCGGGCGTCAAGACCGTCGTGTTGCCCGATCAGAACCGCAAGGACCTGTCCCAAGTGCCGCCGGAAATCCGCAAGAAGCTCCAGTTTCGATTCGCGAAAACGATTGATGCAGCGCTGAGGGTTACCCTGTAGAACCGCTCCCTCCGGCCTCGGATGCCGGTTGCCGACGCCGGTCAACGTCTGGCGGAGAGCCTGGCCTCACGGCGGCGATAGCTGACGATGCCAACGGCGCCAATGCAGACGCGCTCGAAAACGGGAACGTGACCCGTCCACGCACAAAGATGTTATTCGCTCTGCGGCAACAACTTAACTCGATAGAACCGCTGCGTCTGGCCAATCGCACCGGGGTCGTTGATTGGCAGAATTTCGCCGGTGCCCATGATGCCATTGGTGAGGATTTGCCACGGGGCGTTCATCAGGTCCGGAGTGTAATCGACCTCATAATTCATCCCCAAGACCGAGCTGAAGTTGACGGTCACATTTCCCCCGCTTGACACGAGGGAATTCACGCGGAAGAAATCGGCTGGATTCAGCGGGTCAGTTCCCGTGAGATACTCCTGCAAGTTATCGAAGCCGTCGCCATCCGCATCGCATGTCGCATGAAGTCGCGTTCGTGGTCGTCGCCGACCCGAAATGGTCCTGCCCCACGAATCGGAAATGCCGTCGCTGATGGAATCGGGGCCGAACGTGATTTGCGCCGTGCCGCCAGTGTGGTTGAACCCGACATTCAAAAACCCGCTGCTGTCGTAATACCACCCGAGGCTCGTGCCGTCGTAGACCGTGAAGCTCGAATTCGTCGTCGGGTAAATGAGGAATTGCAACGCATTGCCCGGAATGACGAGGTTCGGGTTGCCGGTGTAGCTCGTGTCGAGCAAGGTCTGCACGTTCGTCGAAACCATCGGGATCACCGCGCCCTCACGCACGAACAATCGCATCTGGTGCTGGTTGGCATTTGTCCAAATGATGGTTTGTCCACCGGCGTCCCGCTCCAATTGGAATCCTCATACCCACAAATGTCACTGCCCCAGATCGAGAACCCGCTCATCGCGATCGATTCGCCGGCGAGCATCACCGCCGGCAATCCGTTGGCATCGCCGAAATTCGGTTCGTTTTCTCCGCCCCAGATGGCCGGATACGCCTGCGAGCCGGCAAAGCCGCTGCGACCCCAAAGAATGCCGTTCGTGCCGAGCACGCCGCTGACGGTCTTCTGGTACTCGACGCAGTAGCCGTTCTGCATTTCGACGCCGGTCCGGCCGTCGGCATACACGGCATTGGTCGGAATGAAGGGCCCGGTGCGGTAAACGGCCTGCGCTTCACCATCGTCCGTCTTGAAGCCACCGATGACCCCACCGCTTTGGGTGACCAGATTGCTCAGCGTATTCTGAAGGTGCTGCATGGCGTCGGGGTTGGTGAAATCGAGCGGGCTGCCGGTGCCCTTCCACCAATCGCAGGACAGGACGTTGGTGACGCCGCTGTTGACCACGTTCACGAAGTAATTGCTAGCCAGCGCGGCGGGGTAGTTGGAGGTCGTGCCGAAGTTCTCATTCATGCACACGTTGTAGTAGCAGTTGGAGTAACACTCCGGATTGTCGGAGCTGGTGTCGATGAACGGCGTGAACCAGCAGACCGCCTTGTAGCCGTTGGTCTGCAGGAAGCTCATCATGTCGCTGGTTGTGGCAAAACCGTTGTAGTTGCTGAGGCCTCCGCCATTGATGTTGGAAAACGTCCCGTTGGGGCTGAACTGGCTGGTATTCCAGGTGAAATCATTGTACGAGTATTCCCACGGCGAATCGTAGACGAAGATCGACCCGGGGATACCGTACGCGCGCAGTGCCGAGAGCACGTAGCGAACCTCACCACCGCTGCTCCAAACGTCCGAACTCATCCACGGCAGAAACGCCCACGGCGGCGGCAGCAAGGGCCGGCCCTTGTAGCCGGTGTAGCGCGTGAGCACGTTGGTCAGCAGCGGCCCATAGACCACGTTGAATTTCACGGCGTTGGTGACGTAGCCGCTGAAACTGCTGCCCACCATGTTGCTGATAACGTAGCGGTCAGGGTACTCATTGCGCATGTCGAACACGCCATGGGCCTTCTCTCCCTTTCCAAACTCAAGCTCGATGCCATCGCCCGGCAGTGCGGCTTCTCCGGCAGCAGCGATTTCTGTCGCGTCTTCAAAACTCACCACCACGTCAGCCCCGACGCATGGCGCAAACGCCGCCTGCCCGCGTATCAGGAGCCCGCAGTCACGCGAAAATAAAGCCCGTTCGGGCCGATGCCGCGACTGATCTTCACGAACACGGAATTCTCGCCCGCCCGCAGATTAACGTCCACCGCGTCCTCGTCCGGCTCCGCGCTTCGATGCACCTGCTTGTCGAATACTCGTTGCCCGTTCAGCCAAATGGTCAATCCATCGCCGCTTCCCACATACAATTTCGCCGGGCCGCCTCCTTCCGAACGGAATATCGCCCGACCGAACGTCGTGGCGCCGTTGTTGCCCTTGCCCAGCGCCTTCTCGAGATCAATATAGCCGTCGTCCCGCACGCACTCCTCGCCAACCTCTTTCCATTGCAACTTTCGCCCGCCCGCCCCCAAGTATTCTCCGGCGGAATCCGTCGGCAGATCGCCCGTGAATCCCGCCCCCACACCGCCATCAAACGGCCCGATCACCACCCAGTGTGTTGGCTGCTTGATGAACATCAACTTGATTGGCTTTGCGCCGGGGGTGCTCATTTCAACCGGATAGCTGCCTGCAGAGAGATCGCTTGGCCAGCTCACGTAAAATGCCAAACGTGCCTCGCCGCCCGGTGACATGGTTGCGTTCTGACTCTCGCCCGGCAGCGCAGTGAATCCGGCGGGAAGATGAAGCCCGACGCCCACTATCTTGGCGTCCACATGAAAGCGCACAGTCACGAATACCTTTTCATACTTCTGGCCGCGAATGAATCGGCGCGTCGGCACAATGCCGCGGTCGTTGGTCGCACCGGCCAGTTCCAGAGATACGACGCCCGAGGGCTCCGATGGCAACGGAGGAAACAACCGCGCCAACCTCGCCGCCGACCCGGCCTCCGCGAACACAGGGATCTCCGCCAGCCCCGGTCGCACGCTGATCGTCTTCGGTCCCGTGAGCTTCTCTTTCGTCCATACATCCACCCAGTCGCCACGCGGCAGATATACCTGGCGTTCGCCGAATTCGCTCAGCACGGGTGCGACGAGCAAGTCATCGCCAAGAAAGAATTCGTCATCGATATTGTATGTGGCCCGGTCATCCGGGAACTCGTACAACAGCGGTCGCCATATCGGGACGCCCTTTTCCCGCGCCGCTTTCGCCGCCGCCAGCAGGTAGTCGCGCAGCCTCCAGCGCAAATCGAAATAATATTTCGCGATGCGCACCGTCTCGTCATCGTAGTACCACGGCTCGCGCGGGGTCGTTCCGTGCAGTTGCATGATCGGACTGAATGCGCCGAGTTCCAGCCAGCGAATGTACAGATTCTTTGTCGGCGTACCCGAGTACCCGCCGATATCGTGTCCCCAATACGGAAATCCTGACAGTGCCGCGCTCAGTCCGGCGCGCACCACCCGCGGGAAATCGTTCCAGCTCGATGACTGGTCTCCCCCCCAAAACGTCGCGTTCCCGGCGCATGGCGCCGTGCCCGAACGCGCAAACGTCATTCCGTACTTGGCCTTGACCCGAAACGCATCCAGCACCGCGCGCTGGTAGTAAAACGGCTGCAAATTGTGAAACCATTCGTCCGGCATCCGCTCGCCGCCGTCGGTCTTGAATCCGTCCACACCCATATCGATCAGCGGTTCGTGCAGCTTCTGCCACCAATCGCGCGCCGCCGGTTTGCGGAAATCGATCTTCACCGCGTTTTCCAGCCAGTCGATTCGCAACTCGCTCCCGTCGGGTTTCAACACCAGAAACCCGTTCGTCTTGGCCTCCCGATATGTGCTCGCGCTGTCCCACAGGCTCGGTGTCTCCCAGCACACCACGTGATACCCGCGCTCGTGCAGCTTCGTGATCCACTCTTTCGTGTTCGGATATCGCCCCGGCTCGAACCGGAAATTCTGCAGCCCTTCCGCCCACCCTTCAAGCACCACCGCGCTTGCTCGTAGCTCGTGCGCCACCATTTTGTCGATCACGCGGTCGATCTCGTATTCCGACAGGTAGGAGTTTCGCGAAATCCACGGCTCAAACACCCAGTCCGGCACCGGCTCGGGCCGGCCCACGACCCTCGTGTAGGCCGCCAGAATCTCGCGCGGCGTCCCTTGGAATACAAACACGTCCAACCCGCCTTCCGGAACTTCGATACGAAGTTCGTTCGGGTTTGTTGCGCCACAGTCGAACCGCACCTTGCCGGTGCAGTTCACAAACAATCCGTACCCCGCGCTGCTGATTAAGAACGGCGTGCAAATGTACGAACGATTCCCGCCACCCCACGCGTCGACAATCCATGTTTCCATCGTCCGCCCGCGCATGTTGAGCGAATCGAACCGTTCGCCAAAACCCCACAGCGCTTCGCCATCGGCCAGTTTTCTCGTCAGCACGCTCGGCGTTTCCGCGATCGCCGTCTTCATGCCGTTGGTGTTGGCGAGTGGATAACCATGGGACGGTTTGCCGTAAATGAGACGCTCGACGGATGACACCGCTACCGGGCGGGTCGACGCTTTACCCTGAGTGTGAACAGGCTGCACGCTAGCGACAAGTGCCAGTGCCAAAATCGATGCCCAGGGCAATCTCATTTCACCACCAGCGTGGAGTGCCCGTTGTCGTCGCTCTCCTCCGCGTTCGGGTCGGCAATCCAATGGTCCCCGTCAATAACGAACTGATACGCGTGTTGTTCCGGCTTCAGCTCAATGGTTGCCCGCCACACACCATCGGTGTCCGGACCGTTCATCGCGAACTTGGGATCGAACACGAGCCCATCCCGATTGTGACCCCATTCATTGAAATCGCCGACGAGATACACGAGGTGCGCCTCCGGCGCGTAGCACTGAAAGATCACACCATGCTCCGTGTGTTGCGGTCGCCACCCGGGGTTGTGCGCGCTGCGAACCACCGCGTCACCATGGGTGTCCACATGAATGATCGCGTTCTTGTCCGCGTCGAGTTCGTCAATCGAATCCGGCGCGAACCAGCCGCTCGCTTCGCCGTTGAGGTTGAACTTGAAGCGGTACACGCCGGGGTCGAGCCTGACAGTCTTGCGCCAGATGCCGTTCGCGTCCGGGCCGCTCAAGGCGAATTTTGCGTTGGTGATCCGGCCATCCACGTTGTTCGCCCAGCCGTTGAAATCACCCGCCAGATAGACGACGCGCGCCGCAGGCGCATAACATTGAAACAGCACGCCGCCCTCCGCCTTCTGCGGTCGAAGAGAAAAGGCTTGCGGAGGAAACAACCTCTGGGGTGTCGCGGCACCGGCCCCCAGCGCGATTGCCAACAAGAACACCCACGCGCGGTTCATCTGCGCCGTACGCTGGTCTCGTGTTGCTGCCGCAACTTGATGATGCTGTCCGCCGGGCAAACGCCGCGCCACAGAATGTTCGGATAGAGTACGGAATTGCGCCCGATGATCGAGCCGGGGTTCAACACGCAGTTGCACCCGATGTCGCTGCCGTCCCCGATCACCGCTCCAAACTTGCGCAGCCCCGTGTCGATATCGTGTCCGTACCTCACCGCCACGTTGCCCTTGGTCGATTTGACGTTGGACAGGATCA
>JBEKUF010000032.1:0-26262 GCA_049515295.1 Verrucomicrobiia bacterium
GAGGTTCTCTTTCGTGAACGGTTTCTTCTCCTGCAGCAACTTAATGACGCCTTCGGCCAGTTGCACCCCGGTTGTCCACGCCTCATCCACGCCGCTTCCCGTGAGAACATTGGTGCTGCCCGATCCCTCACCGATACGCGCATAGCCGTTGCCAACGAGATGCGGTTCGCCGCGTTGGCCGGATTCGGCAAGGGTCTTCGCTCCCCAGGAACGTAGCGTACCCCCGTTCAAATGACGCCACAGGTACGGGTGAAGCATCCAATGCTGCAGATAACGATACGCCGTGCGCACCGGGCTCTCGAACCACGACGGCACGAAAATACCGAGGGACGCGACGCGGTCCGGATAAACATAGAGGAACCCAAAAATCTCCGGCTCGGGGTAGCCAAACGTGTGCCACACGGTGCCCGGCTCCAGCGTGCAGTTCTCGGGCAGGTTGACCACCAACTTCATTCCCACGGCCCAGTCGTGTTTGTGATGGCCGGTTGGCATGCCGAACTGCCTGTCGATCTGGGAGCTGACGGGGCCGACCGGACCGTCCGCAACGACGGTCAGCGCGGCATGGATGTCCATGCCGGCCATGAACCCGGCTTCCGGGGCGCCATATTTGTCCGTGCCCTGGTCGAGTAACCGCACGCCCTCCACACGATTGCCGTCGACCAGCGGTGCTGCCACGGGTGTGCCGGGCCAGATCTGGACGGTACCCGCGCCCAGAAGCTGCGAGCCGACCCACTGATTGAACTGTCCGAGCGACAGCACCAGTCCGCCCTCCTTGCGCAGGAAGGGCGGGGTATAGGGCAGATCCAACGCCTCCGCTTCGAACGGCAGCATCCATCGACACCCGCGAATCAACTTGTCCGCTATCCGAAGAGTCAATGACCGACGGCTGGCCCCGACGGGGTCGAGCAGGTACAGGACCTTCTCATGCCTTACCGACGTGGCCAATGGAATCTGGGATGGATCGAGATCGGGGAACGTTCTCCGAATGCCGCGGGCTCGCGTCACCACCCCGGACACGCTAAACCCAATATCATCGGCGCGCTCATAGCAGACGATTTGTGGCGGCGCCCCGGGCATAACCGCGCTTTCCAATTTCGGCGTACCGTCCGCGTTCACCAATTCACGGGACAACGTTGTCAGGAATCCGCCGGTGGCCGGTCCGAACCCGACGCAGACGATGTCCACATCCATTCTCTGGCGGTCGACCGGCGGCGTTCCGTGACTCGTGTCGTGGCTGCTCATCAGGCTGACAGCCTAGAAGTGGTGCACCCAGCGAAGATTGTAGCGCTGGCCTTCCGGTCGATGCTCCGCGGCAAACTCGTAGTACGCATCGAAGAAAATATGATCGTTCTGCGAGATGTGCCAAAGAAGGCCCGGACCAAGGCCCACCACCTGTTCATGACCCGCCACGCCTGTGCCGTTAGCCGTGCTGTCAGTAATCTGCTCGAAGAAATAGCCGTTCAGGCCGAGCCGCAACCGATTGGGCACCACCTCATACTCCGTGGCGAAGTTCGCATGGATGGCCTGGCCCGGCTGCTCCGTGTTCAGTCCGCCGGCCGGATTGTCATTCTGGTCGTTCCACAAATAGTGAATGCGCCACGACATCGTCCAATGCGGGAGAACAAACCACGTCGCGGCCCAGTAGGGATCGATGGAGAGGAAGTTGCTGCCGGCATTAAGCACTGCGGTCGGCTCGTAACGACCGGTCGGCACGATCATCTGAAGTTCGAACCGATGCATGAACACCGGCCCGTCTTTGCCCATAATCGGGTCCCACTGCAGGTACGGGCCAACCAACAGATCGCCCGGGCCGCTTTCCGTCAGGAGGGAATTCTGAGACTTGAGGTCGAACGCCACGAACGGCTGGATCAGATCCAGCCCCCATTTGCCGTCCAACAGAACCTTCTGGTTGGACTGGTAGATCAACTGCTGCAAAGCGATCCATGCATTCAACCTGTCCAACTTGCCCAAGGCCGCGGGTGCGTCGATAAATCGCTGCGCGTAATACCACTGCAGGTACTCGGTATAGTAGAAGCCCGGGCCCGCTGGCGGACCGCCGTCGAGGAAACTGGTGAACCCAAGGTTGACGGAAGGCTCGTCGTACGCCCGAGCGGGTACGACCCAGCCGACAATGGCACTGCATAGAATAACAGCCAGACACAATCGCTTCATTGGTAATAGCCTCCTTCGTTGGTTAATCAGCCTAGTGTGGTCACATCGGATAATCAAGCGCCTCGGGAATCATCACCTTCGTGAGCGCCTCTGCCGCGCGGTCTTTGGCGAGGCGGGAGCCGGTGAGACAACCATCCAGTTTCACGCGCAAGCGCGCGAACGTCTCGTAACCGTCGAAGGACACGCACGGGCCGGCCTTCGTCGGATGTTCCTGGCCGGTTTCCGTCACGTCGCTGGAGCCGCGCGCGCCGCTGGCAATACCGGGGATGAAACCTTCCAACACGTCGAGGTCATCGGCAGCATAACACGCGGCACAGGCCGCGTTGTCCCAGGCCGGATGACGGTTGTAGCCGAACATCAGCTCGGCACAAATCCTACCAACTTCGCCGGCAGCCCGCGCTGCCTGGACGTGGCAGAGATCGGTCATGAAGTCCAGCCGGCCCGACAGACCTTCGGCGACCACGGGATTCTCGGCGCCCTTTGCCTGGAGCTCGAGCACATCGAGGATCATGTACCGTGCGGCCAGCAACCAGCAGAGCGCATCGGTGAGCGGGAATGTCACCCCCTGACGATTTCCGTAATACAGGTCGCGGCCATTGGCATCCGTGGCTTTTTGCAGGTGTTCCAGTGTCCAGAGCCACAACTGCATGGCAGTGGCCAACGTGCAGGCACCGGTGCCGGGCCGCTGGGAGGCAATCTCGCGCATGTCGCTGATCCAGCTTCGGAATTGCGCTAGGAACAGCTTGCCCGTCATCGTGATGGACAACTGCCGACGCTGCACGGCTTCGGGACCTTCGTACGTCGCCTCCAACTGCGCATCCATCCACTTGTGACCGAGGAATCCCGGGCAATCCTCGGTGATACCGTAGCCGCCCACCAGGCTGACGGCTTCCCGCATCATGTTCGCGCCATGGCCCGTGTTCCACAGCTTCACGGCCGGACACAGCACATTCGCCAGCGAGTCGAGGACGGCAAATTGCAACAGCGGATCCGCCTTCAGGGTTTCGTACTGCTTGGTGGCGCGCCGCTTTTCGGGCAGATGGGACAGTCGCAGGTATTCGAGCGCGTCTTTCTCGAGTTCCATCATCGCGCGGTATTGCGCGCGTCCGGGTTCCACCTTGCGCGCGGCGAAGATCTCTTCCTTCTTGATTTCCAACGGGTCGAGCTCGTCAAACACGCGCGCCGCCGCGAAGCCCAGGGACGCAGCGGCTTCGCCCGTGGCCCATACATCCACGAGACGGTGCAATGCGTCCTCTTTCATCTGCAATCCGAACTCGTGGCGGGGCGAACCCGGCGCGGCGGCGTCACCGCCGCGGAACCGTCCGCGCTGGTAGCGAATCACCGGCTCGACCGCCGAAAGCAGTTTGGCCGCCGTCATCAATCCCACCGTCACGCGGGTGCGACGGAACACGGCCTCAATAATCTCGCCATGCGAGAAATTGGGCACGATCACACCATCCTTGATCTGGTAGCCGCCGATAATGCGGTTGGCGGGGACGCGGAGATTGAACACAGGATCACGGGTTGACGAAAGTTGGTGCACGAGTTTGCGCGTCGGCACGCCGCGATCGAAAATGCCCGCATCCGTCTCCTCGAGGATGACCATGCAACTGCCCTTGATGCGGTCGTCGGCAGAATCGACAGCCGCGGTCACGAAATTGGCGAACCCCATGTTGGTGATGAACCGTCCGCGTTTTTCGACCTGCAACATCGGCTCTTCACCCTTCTTCCAGGCCGCAACGCGGACTTTGCCGCTGAGAAGTCCGGTCTCGACGCCGACATAGGGCAGCGGCTCGGTGAGCGCAAACGCGCCACGCCAGACCTGGCGGTTCTCGCCGGGCTTGGGCGGGCAGGCCCGGCGCATATACGTGTCGCGCTGTTCCGGTGTGCCCCGGCCATAAATCGGCGCCAGCGCGAGGTTGCCGGCCATGCTGCACGTGGCCGCCCCGCCATCCACCCATGACAGTTCAAACGCGAGCAACGCCAGCGCGAGGTTCTTCGGGCCTTCGATGAACCCGCCTTGTTCCGGATCCATGAAGACCGCCGTCAGGCCCGCTTCGTCGAAGAAATGCAGGAGTTCCGCCTTTTGTTCCGTCCACTCATGCGAATTGCGGCCGCCTTCGGCGACCATTCGAGCGACCGGACCGCGGGCCACACGGCGAGCGGACTGGATGAGCATCTGGAGGTCGAATCGATCGGCGAAGCGCCACATGATCTGGCGTACATCATCACTGGGTAACGTGCGGAGAGATTCGACAGGTTGAGCTAACGCGGTCGCAGGCATGTCCAACATCCTTTCCGCCCACGAGCATGGCAATAACCCCTCGTGTGGCAGTCCATACTAAGCTGTTCTACGCGGACGGGGTGACAAACCGCGTTGCCAACACTTCTAGACTATTCTCAGAATTGAGTCAATCATCTTAATTGCGCGGTGCGTCTGTCGCCCCACCACCCCGGGTCCTGATCGGGGGGCAACCGTGGGCGCGTATACCGGCCGCCGGGCGTCCATCCGATGGGTTCTCGTTGCCGCGGGACCCAAGTGGTTGTAGAATCGCCGCCAACTTCCTTGTGGAGGAGACAAAGCGTATGGATTTTCGCGAGGTTATAGAGAGTAGGTTCTCCGTGCGGTCCTTCCAAAGCACGCCGGTAGAGGATGCGGCTCTGCAAGGCATCCTGGAAGCGGCCAACAACGCCCCATCAGCGGGCAACTTGCAGGCCTACGAGATCGTCGTCATCCGCGACGCGGAGTGGAAGAAGCAACTGGCCCAAGCGTCGCTGGAACAGTGGTTCATCGCTCAGGCGCCTGTGGTGGTTGTGTTTCTGGCGAATCCCGACCGCAACCGCTCCAAGTACGGATCGCGCGGTGCGGAACTTTACTCGTTGCAGGACACGACGATTGCCTGCGCCTATGCGCAACTGGCGGCGACAGCGGCGGGGTTGGGAACCTGCTGGATCGGAGCGTTCGACGAGGACGCGGTCCGGCGCGTCGTCGTCGCACCCGCGGCCTGGCGGCCCGTGGCGATTTTGCCGATAGGCGTTCCGGCGGAAGCGGCCGGGCCACGGGAGCGCCGGGCGCCGGACGATCTCGTCCATCAGGAACAAGTGCGGAGGTAACGACAAATGACCAAGCAACCGATCAAACTCTTCGACCTTTGGCAGGAAACCATCGACTCGTTGACGCACGAGGGACTGCTGCTGTGCAGCCTGGGCGCGGACGGCAGGCCGAATGCGATGACCATCGGCTGGCTGACGGGCGGAGTTATTTGGAGCAAGCCGATCCTGACGGTGCTGGTCCGTCCGAGCCGCTTCACCTACGGCCGGCTGAACCAGGTCAACGAGTTTACCGTCAACGTGCTTCCCGCGGCGTTTGCTGAAGCCATCCAACATTGTGGCACTGCCTCGGGCCGTGATGGCGACAAGTTCGCCCACACCGGTTTGAAGCCGGTGGCCGCCCAGAAGGTCCGGGTGCCGATCCTTGAGCAGGGCGTGGTGCATTACGAGTGTCACGTCGTGCACACGAACGAGGTGATCCCGGCGAACCTGGCAGCGGACATCAAGGCCTCGGCCTACGACAGCGGGGACTACCACCGCGTCTACTTCGGCGAGGTGCTGGCCGCCTACGCCGCGCCCGACGCCCGTGAGAAGTTGCGGCGAGCGTTGCTCTAGGTTCGCGCTGCTGGCCGGAAGAGCGGGTCCCATTCTAACGAAGGATGCAACATCCCAGACGGCCCAGACCGGCGAAACTGCGAAGCGTCGCCCGCCACTACCCATGTGCAGGATGGCGCGGCTCATGACGGGACGGTAACAGCGCGTCCCTTGCGGCGCAGCCGTGCGGCAACTATCCCTTCGCAACCTCGACTCGAATCTCCTCGCCATCCCGTGCGGATTTCAGCACCCGAGGATCGCCTTCGAGTTTGCCCAGCACGTTCACCTTGGTGACCAGACGACACTCGTCGCCACGCGAAACCGGGGGGCGGACCGAATGGAATCGCCAACGACTGTCCTTCGACCCAGAAGCAGATTGTCCCCGGCGACACGACTTGCTGAGAGTCGGATTCCAATTCGGCGTGCACGGGCACCCTGAAATAGACTTCGTCGCCCCAAGTGCTCGCGGTGGAGAAGCACGGCAAGGCCTTGAGCAGTCTCTTGGCGGTCGGCGTATCGTTCAGTACGCCACACACCTCGCCGTTGTCCCAAGAGATTCGAATTCGCATCGATCAATAAACCGCACCGGCCGTGAGAACCGGGCCGATGACCCGACCGCGAAGCCCGTAGTTTTCAGCCCTTCTTGTCGCCGATCCTGACCACGGCGTACAAGATCGCCGCTGGAAAGCCCGCCAGCAACGCCAAGGCGATGAAGATCCCGTGCCCGTGCCCGAGCTTCCGAATGTCCGTGAAGATCCACGCGGCGAGTAACACATTGCAGACCGCCCACACCACCACGATCGTGCGGAAGATCGCCACGACGCACCGGATCTCCGCCTTCATGTCGTTGCCTGGCCAGAGCACACGCACGACGGGCATCGGCCTTCCCGCTGTCTCGGGATGCTGGAGCGGCGACGTCATGCCTTCTTCGTGTTGGGTCGCCTGATGTTCCGCCTCCTCGTTTGCGGCGATGGCAACGGGAGCGTTCCAACATACCAACAACCCGGTTACCGCAACAACCGAACACAACAGAGTATTTCGCATATAAAATCCTCCTGTTGACGGAAGCGTAGACCCGGTGACAAACCCGGTCGAGGACAATCAGCGAGGCCCAAGGAGCGGTTCTCTGCAAAAAGCAGCCCGTGCCTGCCTGCTCGATGCATCTTGAAATTGAAACGGCGTCAGGTCAGTATTTCACGGACACGACTCGAAGCGAAAGAAGAGCGCCTGACAAATTGATGGAACAAAATGGGAGGGTTAGCAATGAGCAGATCACAGAGGCTCCTTTTACCAATTATAATCTATGTCGTCGGATGCCTTGTCGTCCCGGAACTGGGCGTCGCGCAGGAACCCAAACCAATCCAACTACCCCCGCCGCAAACGGAAATTGGCAAGCCGCTGATGCAGGCGTTGAAACTACGCCAGACATCACGGAGCTTCGATTCCAAACCGCTCCCGTTGCAGGAACTGTCCAATCTCCTCTGGGCGGCGGATGGCATCAACCGAGCGGAAACTGGCAAACGGACTGCGCCCTCAGCAGTCAACTGGCAGGAGGTGGATGTTTACGTTGCGCTGCCCGAAGCCCTCTATCTGTACGAACCGAAAACCCACAGCTTGACGCCTGTCGTAGCGAAGGATCTCCGCGCGGCGACGGGAAAGCAGGACTTCGTCAAAGATGCGCCGCTGAATCTGGTCTATGTGGCGGACCTTTCCAGAATGAAAACTGCGTCCGAGGATGACAAACGCCTCTACAGCGGGACGGACGTGGGCTTCATCGCCCAAAACGTCTATCTCTATTGCGCCTCGCAGGGTCTGGCGGTGGTCGTTCGAGGCTCGATCGACCGTCCGTCACTCTTCCAGGCGATGAAGTTGCGTCCTGAGCAGAGGGTCATACTCGCACAAACAGTGGGATACCCCAAGTGAGGCAGAGTTTGCTCCTGCCGGGCAGAACAGGCGGTTACGTCGCTTATCGTCGCCCCCGTTCCCAACTGCCCGCCAGCGTCAGCAACGGAAACATTTCACTGTCTTCTTACGGTTACATCAATGATGCCGAGATCGGGGTCAGCCAGCCTCGTGAATGCAGCCCGACTTAGGTCGATGATTCGACCCTTCTTGAGCAACGATCTGGCTGGGCCGCGATCCGTGATTTCCACGATCACGCTTCTGTCTTCGTGCGTCACGACGACCTTCGTACCGAGATCGTAAAACCACGATGCCGCGGTGCATTTGTCGGGATCGAACCGTTGGCCATTGGCCATTAGGAGACCACGATGCTTCTCCCCATACCAGGATGCCAGGTCAGCGGCTTGGCAGGCCAGGCACGAAACCAGGAGGATCGTGGCGAGCGCCACCTGAACCGGTACAGATGGACTTCGTGACCTCCGTTTCCAATGGCGGACACGTTCCCGACTTTGATTCTCCGACAGGCAATCCATTTTCATCTCTCGCCTCCTTGATGAAGCTGTTTGCCACTACACTCTGAGAGCCGATCTCTACGCGGGTAAAACGTAAGCCTAAATCCCGAAAAGGCAAATCGGTCGTTGTCTGGCTATTCCCGGCGCAACGACGGCGCTGCTTCTGTCTCGTGCTATACTGACCGAAGAAGGCCGAGCAGGACGGTTACGATGAAAACACGACGACTGGGAAAAGATGGGCCGCAGGTTTCTGCACCGGGAGAGGTTGAGGTGCGCGAACGCTTGTTGAGATTTTTTCGGGAACATCAGGTGCTCACCCTGGCCGTCACCGAGGCCGACGGCAGGGCCTGCGCGGCAGCGCTGTTCTATGGGGTCGATGATGATTTGCGGTTCTATGTCGTGACAGATCCCGGGACGCGTCATGGACAGGCGATGTTGGCCAATCCTGTCGTGGCGGGCACCGTTCAACGCGACCGCCAACAGTGGCGCGAAATCCAGGGCGTTCAGTTTCGCGGCCTGTGCCAGCAACTTGGCGGCACGGCGCGGGCGCGGGCGTGGGAGATTTACGCCGCGCGGTTCCGTTTCCTCCAACAGCCCAACGCAATTCTGACGCGAGAACTGGCCGGCACCGCGATGTGGGGGATCGAACCCACGTGGATTCGGCTAATCGACAATCAAGCGGGCTTCGGTCATAAGGAGGAGTGGACGCCGCGCGATCGGCAGTAGCCGCCAATCTGGTTTGACGGTAGTCGTACAGCTTGAAATCTTCAGGAATCTTTGTTTCGTTTCCAGAGAAGGGTAACCAGAGCCACTGCGCCTATAGCCGCCAGCGCCAGCCCCTGCATTCTAATTCTACCGCCTATCCAAGTCCACAGCACTCCCACTGCGAAAAGGATGGTGAAAATGATTAGCAAAGACTGTCGTTCGGTCTTCTGCCTCATCGTGGGTGGATTAAAGCAACAATCTCCTCCAAAGTCCAGATGTGATCGGAAACACCCGCTGCCATTGCTGGCGTGAACCGCATTGTCTTCCTCGGCAACGATCTGTTAGCCCACGGCCGCCAATCTGATTTGTCAAAACCCGCGGCTTTGCCCATTATGGATCGCCATGACAACATCAAGGAACCGGCCCGCGCCATCGGATCTTGCGGTCCACTGGGCGCTCGATCCCTCCATCGTGTTCCTGAACCACGGCTCCTTCGGGGCCTGTCCCCGAGCGGTGCTGGAACAGCAAAGTCGGTTGCGGAAGCAGATGGAGTTGGAGCCGGTGCGGTTCCTTACGCAGGAACTGCAGCCGCTGCTCGACGAGTCTCGAACGGGACTGGCCCGACTGCTCAACACCGATCCGGAAAATCTCGCGTTCGTTCCGAACGCCACGACCGGAGTGAACGCCATTCTCCGGTCCTTGGAGTTCCAGGCGGGCGACGAAATCCTGACGACGAACCAGGACTACAACGCCTGTCGCAACGCATTGAAGGCGGCTGCCGAAAGAGTCGGGGCCAGGGTCGTGATTGCCAATGTGCCGTTTCCCCTGCACGACGAGGCGCAAGTCATCGATGCGGTCCTGTCCTGCGCCAGCGAGCGCACACGGCTCGCCCTAATCGACCATGTCACCAGCCCGACCGCGGTGCTTTATCCGATTGCGAGGATCGTCCGTGCCCTTGAGGAACGGGGGATCGACGCTCTTGTGGATGGGGCCCATGCGCCCGGGATGTTGGCAGTGGATCTTGATGCCTTGCGTCCCGCGTACTACACAGGCAACTGCCATAAATGGTTGTGCGCTCCCAAAGGGGCTGGCTTCCTGTATGTGCGACCCGACCGCCAGGAGCGGATTCAGCCGACCACGATCAGCCACGGCTACAACACTGCGCGTCCCGGCCGCAACGCCCTTCACACCAGGTTCGACTGGATCGGAACAATCGACCCGACCGCGTGGCTCTGCGTTGGAAGTGCCATCGACTGGTGTTCCACGCTTCTGCCGGGCGGGCTTTCAGAGTTGATGAATCGGAACCGCGCCTTGGCCATCGAAGCGCGGCGCATCCTGTGCGAATCCCTCGGTATCGATCCGCCCTGCCCGGAAGAGATGCTCGGTTCGATGGCGACCATTCCACTATCACCATGGTTTCAGACTTTGCCGTTCGGCCCGGACGGAGCCGATCCGCTGCAGACCAGGCTGTTCGACGAATATGCCATCGAGGTGACGGTTGCCCGGTGGGGCAACCCCGCGCAACGGTGTCTGCGGATCTCGGCCCAAGCGTACAATACGGCTGCTCAATACACATACCTGGCTGCGGCGCTTCGAGATTTGGCGGACTGACGCACCGTCCGCGACCTGATCCGATCCGAGTGTTACCGGCGTTGATTCATTGACGGCCATCCCTTGGCTTGTGAATGCTGGAATGGCAGGATCCGCGTATGGGCTCCAGCCTGGCAGATGACATGTTCGGGTCCCAAGACGAGACGGATTCCCGCGTTCTTCAGGATGCCGACCGCTTCCACTGCATCCTCCGTAGTGACGAGATCGTGCTGGCGGACAGTACGATTTCTTTGCTGATCGTTGGGGCAGGGGAGTGGTGGGCCTGCCAGGATTCGAACCTGGGACCAAGGGATTATGAGTCCCCTGCTCTAACCAGCTGAGCTACAGGCCCAACACATTGTGTAACAATATATTACGATATAGACGAGATTTCGTAGTTGACGAATCTGATACTGATATCTGATACTGAATGCATGAGGGAGAGTAAACGTGAGCAAAAGTCGCCTTGGGCGAAAACGCCCGTCGCAAATCTCCTTCGATACCGATCATCAGGTGTCTATTTTGCCCGCGTCCGTGTGGCTGGCAAGTTAATTCGGCAGAGTCTGAAGACGAATGTATTCTCGGTCGCCAAAATTCGACTGGCCGATTTAACTCAAGAGCAACGCAAAGCTGCTGAGGTTGGGAAACTCTCTGCTAGTGGGAAAATGTTATTTGGGGATGCACGGAGGATTTACGAGGAAAGGTTGAAGAACAACCAACGGCTGAAGGCCACTGCGAAACAATACCGAATCCGAACGATTCGGGACCTTGAAAAGACATGGTCTGGTCTTAACGCGACCGACGTACGCAAGATTTCGGAGCGCGATTGTTTGGAATGGGCGGCAAAGTACGCGGAGAAGTATTCGCCCACCGTTTACAACAACACGGTGGGTACATTGCGACATATTCTGGAGATTGGTATCCGAGCCGGCGCGCGCTACGGGAACCCCGCCAGCGCAATTCCAAAACTCAAAGTGAGACAAAAGGTTCTTAAATTGCCTGAGCAGAAGCAGTTTCTCCACATGGTAGAAGCGATACGATCGGCCGGAGGCGCGTTTAGCAAGGGTTGTGCGGATCTCACCGAGTTCCTCGCATATAGCGGTTGCCGTAAAGGCGAGGCGGCACGTGTGCATGGGCGCGACTGTGACTTCAAGAAGGGGGAGATCGCGGTTCACGGCGACCCCGCCACCGGCACAAAGAACTGGGAAGTTCGGCGCGTTCCGATGATCCCGGATATGCTGCGACTACTTGAGCGAATCCGTTCCGAACGACGGGAGGATGAATGGGCGAATGCCACAGTCATGGAGGTTCGTGAGTGTCAGAAAGCCATCGATTCCGCATGTAGAAAGCTCGGGTTGACTAGGATCACACATCACGACCTGCGGCACCTTTTCGCGACGCGATGCATTGAATCTGGTGTGGACATCCCGACTGTGAGCCGATGGCTGGGGCATAAAGATGGGGGGGCACTGGCGATGAGAACGTATGGTCATCTGCGTGATCAGCACTCTGCGGCAATGGCCCAGAAAGTCTCATTTACCGAGAGTTAACTTCGAGCAAGAAACGAGGGACAACCTTCATCTGCCATTTCGGCGGCTGCATCTGCGCTTGATTGTCTGTGTTCCAGCAAACAAAGGTTCTGCCAGTGGCTTCGTAGTCCGAACGGTCGTTGACGTGACCTTTCTTCACAGGGTCCTCCCGGTAGAATGCGATTGGTGGAAGTCGAGTCTTTGCACGAACTCTTGATTCACCAAGTCCATGGCGAGAGTACGATTATCGACGCGAACAATATTCTCGCGAAGCTGCGCCTTGTCAGCGGTGAAAATGCGGACTCCCCTCCGTCCACGGGAAATCGTGACATACCACTGTTGCTGGTTGGTCGCGGCCTTGACCGTCGAATCAGAGAACAGGACGTAATCCACCGTCTTGCCTTGTGATGCATAGGAGGTGATGGCGAAACCGCGAACAAAGCGCCGATAATCCTTTCCGAGGATCCTTCCATCTCGGAGCTTGATTTGTCCGTCAGCCAGAACCTTGCCCACTGTGACGAGTTCGCCGTTCACCAATCGTTTCCCTCGGGAGGCTTTACCATTGGCTTTCAATTGCAGGCGATCTCCGGAGGCTAGAGCCATCTCGCAGGATTGGCAGACAACTAAGCGAGACAGATGCTCAAATCGGATGACGCGAATCTTCTTCTCACCCTCCACCACAAGCCCCTTCCTCGTGATGTCCCGCAGACGGCCCGTCTCGCCCTTGCGAAACCCGGCGGTATCTTGATTGAACACGAGGACTGTTTTGTCGGTATGGAACCGTGGGTCACGTTTTTGAGCGTCGGTCAAATCGACAGATTCGAGCGCTGTGACCGTATGTTCTTCGTCGCCCAACTGATGACGGGACTTGAGTGCCGCACGCACACGATCATTGACCTTGTGAATTTCCGACCAAGTTTGCGAAACGACCACAACCGAATGTCCCTTGCCAGTGAGGTTGACATAGCACTCCGCGAGTTTGTCCTGCTGGTCGAAGGGCGAACACACGATGATTGCCGATTGCTTGTCCAGACGATCAAATGATTTGCCGAGGTTTCCCTCGGATGCCTCGCGAACGGCCTGCCGGTACTCTTCAATCTGCCGCCACTCGGCCACGGTCTTGGCCCTTGCTGGGTCTTGACGGCAGATCTCGTTCAGCACAGCCGCCTTCAGGCCTGAGTACTTCTCGATGGCCCAAAGTGCGTCGGAAGCCTGCACAGCTCCGTGCTGCCGGGTGTCGCCGCAGAGAATAAGACGACCACGACCGTTGCGGACGTAACGAAGAAGCCGCTGCATCTGCTCGCCTCCGATTTGGCCGGCTTCATCCACGAGTACAACGGCTCCCTCTGGCATTGGCTTTCTCACGAGGAATTCGCTCACGGTCTGAACCCTGCTGAATCCATCCTGTTCCAAACCCATGACCTGCTGCCGTTGCGGCGCGATGACGTGGACGTGATGCCCGGCTCTTTGCAACCCATTGCCGACCGCTCTCAGGGCGTAGCTTTTCCCAGTGCCCGCGCCGCCGCGAAACAGCGTAAGGAAGTTGCGGGAACTCAAGATGTGCTCGACTGCCGCGCGCTGCTCCGAATTGAGACTGGCGTCGGAGATCGACTGAGTATCGCCCAATGGGCGAAACCGTTTGATGCCAGACTTGGCCAGACAGACTATGTACCATTCTCGCTCTAGGGCCACTTTGCTCGTAACAAGGAGTGGGCGGCGCTCATCGCGGATGTACCCTCTGCTTTGGGTGATATTGCGCACTTGCTCCACGGTGATGTTCTCACCGCGTGCATATTCCAACGCGTGCCGCCAAAGCTCGTATTCCGGCACAACAGGGTGGCGATCAAACAGGTGTTCTTCTGCCCAAGCGACAGCGGCCAAGGCATTGCCGGCGACGCGGTCGCTGGGATTGAGTGACACACCATGCTTCAACGATGCGACGGTCTCTTTCTCAGCAGGGGAGATTTGGCGTGTCCAGAGACTCCGCAACTCCCCCAGCCGAACCGATTTGATCTTACGCAGCCGTTCGCTCTGGGCGATGCTGTTTCGGATTTCCGGCACATTGCCCTTCGCGAGTTGCGGTTTCTTGGCCAGCAGTTCGCGCGTCTTCTCATCGATTTCCTGATGCCGCTTCGAGAATCGTTGGCAGAGTTCCGGGGAAACTCCCTGAACTTCAAAGTCACCGCGAGCATTTTGTTTCAGGTTGTATCCGAATGCTCTGAGTTCACGGGCCAATTCGTGGTAATAGACGTTCTCGACGTACTTCCTTGCGCGCACCATCTCTAGGGTCTCCAGCGCTTTCCAGCGACGTTCCACTGGATCAAACGTCGCGTTAAACACAACGCAGTGGCTGTGCAGGTGCGGGTCCAAGGCGCGAGACGTATCGTGCCGGAAGGTCGCCGCGACGATGTTGCCGGTGGGCCGGTCCGACGTGCTTCCCTTGGCACGCACGCGGGTCGCCGCCAACCGCTCCAGTTCTTGGAGTGCCACGCGCACGGCACGGTCATGGGCGTCCACGATACGGCTGTCATTGCCGATGAATGCCGCGATCGAGACCGATTTGGGTGGCGAGAACGTGAAATCGTAGAATACCCGACGGTTGGCCACGGTACGCGCCTCCCCGTCATCGCTGACCTCGCTACGGGTGGTTTTGAGCCGTTGGGTGAGGAGTTTACCAGTGCGCGGGTTCAGGTTGTCGCAGAGCTGCAGGAACTCGTCACGTTGGACTGTTTCCGAGAGATGGAGAGATTCTGCGGCTTTACCAAGCCACTGTCCAGCAACGGCTACCCCTTCGCTGTAATAATCACCTGTGGACAGGTGTTCCTCGAAGTATGCCTTCGCATTGGCCAGGCTGTATTGCACTTTTCTAGATAACATGCCCGAGATGTACCTGATCTGAGGAGAAAAGTTGCTCCCAAATGGGAACAACCTATCTTCAGGGCTTGTGCTTTACTGGCGCACATGAAAAGAGGACACGCAAGGCTCCTAGCGTACGCTAGGAACTTTTGTCCGAACTACATACGAGGGGTATCCGAATGAAAACCGATCCCGCAACCGATTTGATGGTAGCCCGATTGGCAAGGGCCATCCGAGACTATGTGCCACGGCATCCGACCAAGTTTCAGAAGCTTTTACCCATGAAAGACGGCATCGCGGAACTGAGAGGCAAAGGGGTGTCGTACGCGGCCGTCGCCGACATCCTACGCAACATCAATGTGTCAGTTGCCAGTGACACTGTCTTTCGGTTTTGCCACGAAATCTTGGGTGAGCCAATGACCCGACGACGCAAGAGGCGGAAGATGCCAGCGCGAGTCCCTACAAAACGGCCACGTGAGAAACCAGTCGTGAATAATGCAACTGGCGTCCGCAAACAGGCCGAAAGCCAACCAGTACGCGAGTGGCAACCTTCGGTTGGTCCGCATATCGCTGACCCCAACACTATCTAGCGATGGAAGAGCTACCTCTACCGGGCCGACAGGGGAGGGGCCAGTCAAGTGCTGACACCGCGATTGTGGGCGGGACTGGCATCGCTGTGCGACGAACCGCTTGCCCCTATCTTTGAGGCCGATTAGACTCCGTTTGTGGACCGCTCCGCGTTGAGCGTTGGTGAACAACTGTGCTGGCATTTGCCTTCCCAACATCCAATTTGCGGCGATCAGTTCTCACCGGATGTCGCGACGCCACCCAGGAATGAATCAGTGTTCGTTTCCTACTCGGAGCGCCAGTCAAAGACATGGCACTTTGCTGCTTCCGTCGCCCTTCTGCCCTGACGCCGTCGCCTGCAAAGCCCCATGACTTTGCATGGCAGGTGCTACACCATGCGCAGCCGATGTCGCCGCACTTGAACATCTCAGTGCGGCCACATCGCTCAGAAGATTGCTGACCTCCAACGCGTTGACGGGCAAACTGACAACATAAACCGCTGCCGGTTACGGCGCTGGTTGCCCTCTGGCTGCACGACGCGGTTGTGCTCATCAAGGCCGTGCGTTTCATGCCTGCCGTCGTTCCCAGTCCACATTGATTGACGGGACCACCTATGATAGCCTCGCTATTCACAATGGCGGGCTTCGGAAGAAACCTTCCGCGTATTCGTCAGTTCCACCTTCAGCGATTTGAAGGCGGAGTGGAATGCGCAACAGGAACGGGTTTCCTACAGCCGTGGGCGCTGTGCCAGCAACACGGGGTGGGGTTCCAATCGATTGATCTGCGCTGGGGTAGGCAAATCCGGAGTGCTCAAGATGAGAGATGAAGGACACCATGGCAGCCGTTGAGAAACAAGTTCGCGTCTTCATCTCCTCAACCTTCCGCGACATGCACGCAGAGCGGGATCATCTGGTCACCGTCGTCTTCCCGGAGTTGCGCGAGCGGGTCGAGCAGTTGGGGCTGGAGTTCTTTGACGTGGACCTGCGCTGGGGCGTACCGGCCAAGGACCTCAACGGCGAAACCGCCAACTCCTGGGAATACTGCCGGCAATGGATTGACCGGGTCGAGCCATTCTTCGTTTGCATCCTCGGCCAACGCTACGGCTGGGTGCCCGAACCGCAGCACTTCCGCGACACCACCGACCGGCAACAACAGGAACGCGAACCGCGGTCCATCACCGACCTCGAAGTCCGCCACGCCGTCCTCGACACTCGCCGCAAACGCCGTAGCTACTTCTATCTGCGGGCGACACCGGTACCCGAGCCGAACACCGAATACGTGGACCCACCGGAATGCCAAGACCGGCTGACCCAACTGAAGACTGCCGTCCGTCAATGCGGCCGCCCCGTGCACGATTACCATCCTGAGTGGACCGGCGAGCGCTTCATCGTCATGGAAGAATTCGGTCGGCTCGTGGTGGAAGATCTCTGGTCCGGCGTCCTGCGCGACGAACGCTACGTCAATAAGGATATCTGGCGACGGGCGCTCGGCGCCGACCCCGACACTGATCTGCGCTACACTGACGAAACGCAACCGGTCCCGCGAGAGCTTTGGGAGAAGCTGGTCAAGCTGGCCAAGCCGCCGCCGAGGGATCTACTGGATGCCGAACGCGAACAGATGGAGGCCTTCGCACAGACTCGGCTCCGCTGGTTCCAAGGTGGCACGCAGGAACTGGAACAGCTTACCGGTTTCATCAACTCCACTGCCGGGGACGCTCCGCGCCTCGCGGTCGTGGCGGCAGTACCCGGCCAGGGCAAATCTGCGTTACTGGCTAAGCTCTCGACTCTCATCCCGCAACCTTCGACTTTCCTGATCACACACTTCGTCGGTGCCACGGAACGGTCGGCGACGGCTCAGGCGCTCGTGGATCGGCTGCTGGGCGAACTTGACCGCAGCGGCATTGAATGGCCAGCGGACGAGCAGAGGGAAGGTGGAGAACCAAAGCGGGATTTCAACAGTCTGTGCCGCCGGCTCGCGAAGCGACTCGGCGATTACGTCGGCGAACGTCGCGTCGTGATCCTGCTCGACGCACTCAATCAGCTTACCGACGGGCACGACCTGCATTGGTTGCCGCACCGGCTCGGACCGAGTGTGCGTGTCGTCGTCAGCTGCGTCGAGGATGCGGCGGCGAAGGCGGACAGTCCCGAGCAATGCGTCCTGCAGACGCTTACGTCTCGTCAACCCGCGCCGTTGCGGGTGCCGCTTGGGCCGCTGACCGACGGCGATGTACGCACCATCGTCGTCGAGTACCTGAAGGAGTACTGCAAGGAACTCGACACTCCGCACGTGAACGCCATCTGTCGGATGGAGCAGGCGCGCAATCCGCTTTACCTACTGGTGCTGCTGGGTGAACTCCGCACGCTTGGTGGCAATGACATGAACCGCATCGTTGGCGAGCGCATCGCGGCGCTGGCGCAGGACTACTCGGATACCGTGAGCCTGTTCCGGTGGGTCTTGCAGCGGCTGGAAGTGTTCGGCCCGGAAGCGGTGCGGTGGTGGTGCTTGTATCTGGCTCATGGTCGTGTCGGCATGGCCAGCCACGAACTGGCCGACCTGCTCGCCCGCAAACTCGGCACAGATGTCGCGGCTACCGCGTTGCTGATCGAGCGCGGTCTGCGCCGGTATCTTCTGCGTCGGGGCGGGCAACTAGATTTCTTCCACGGTCAACTCCGGCAAGCGGTGATGGAACGATACGGCTCGCAAGCCGAGCCAGCCGCCGTGCATCGCGAGATGGCCGACTACTTCACGGCCTGCGCCAAGGGAACGGAACCACAGAAAGAATGGGAAACGGATAGCGTTCGCGGTTTCGCCGAATGCGTGTTTCATCTCACCAAGGCCGGGCAGCACGAGCAGGCAACGGGATTGCTCAGCAACTTCCCGTTCCTCCTGCATAAGCTGCGCGTGGGGCTGCTCGAAGGTGTGTTTGAGGACTACGAGATGGTTCGGCACGAAGCACCGACGGAAATGGCGAAGCGGGTTGAGCTTTGGGCCGACTTCTTCCGCGAGAAGGCGCACATCATCCGTCGTGAAAGCGACGATTGGCCGGCGCACAAAATCCTGCTCCAACTGGCGGTTGAGCACGCCGACGACAGCCCGCTCACCCTCGGTGCCGAACAATGGCTCGCAGCAGGGCGATGTGACTGGCTCTGGTTGCGTCGCGTGCCGCGTTTGCCGCATTCCCCCAAGAGCGCTCGTTTGGTGACACTCGAGGGACATACATCAACCGTCAACGGTGCCTTGGAACTGACCAATGGGCGGCTGTTGTCTTGGTCGGGGGACAAGACATTGCGGCTGTGGGACGCGCAGAGTGGGGTGTGCCTAGCCGTGTTGGCAGGGCACACCTCTGGCGTCAGTGGTGCGCTGGAACTGGCCAATGGGCGGCTGTTGTCGTGGTCAGGGGACATGTTGCGTGTGTGGGACGCGCAGAGCGGGTTGTGCCTAGCGGTGCTGGCTGGGCGCATCAATGGCGTCAGCGGTGCGTTGGAGTTGGCCAATGGTCTGTTGCTGTCCTCTACAGCGGGGTATATCGGCAGTCAAGGTGCACTGGAGTTGGCCGATGGTCGGTTGCTGTCATGGTCGGCGGACAAGACATTGCGGCTGTGGGACGCGCAGAGTGGGGTGTGCCTAGCCGTGTTGGCAGGGCACACCTCTGGCGTCAGTGGTGCGCTGGAATTGGCCGACGGTCGGTTGCTGTCGTGGGCGCAGGGGAGCCAGTGGGGGGGTGACAACACGCTACGGCTCTGGAACAGCCATACCGGCGCTTGTTTGGTGACACTCGAGGGACATGTAAACACTGTCAACGGCGCCTTGGAACTGACCAATGGGCGGCTGTTGTCTTGGTCGGGGGACAAGACATTGCGGCTGTGGGACGCGCAGAGTGGGGTGTGTCTAGCGGTTCTGGTTGGGCACAATGGTGAGGTCAGAGGTGCGCTGGAGTTGGCTGAAGGTCGGTTGCTGTCGTGGGGTGTGCCGGCGCTGTATCGGAATGATAACGCGTTGCAACTATGGGATGTCAATTGCGGAGGCTGGGTGGCCAGATTGGAGGCGCATAGGGGTGGCGTGTTTGGTGCGTTGGAACTAACTGACGGACGCCTTCTGTCGTGGTCGATCGATGACACCATTCGCCTGTGGGACGGCCACACTGGCACCTATTTGGAAACTTTGTGCCTGAAGACCTCCAGTTGGCCTCGTTCGGGTTTGATCAACGGCGTAGTAGAGTTGGCTGGTGGGCAGATCCTGTCGTGGACACGCGCAGGGACGCTGAGCCTTTGGGAAAGCCATACCGGCGATTGTTTGGTGACGTTCAGGGGGCACAGTAGCGAGGTCGCAGGAGCGTTGGAATTGGCTGATGGGCGACTCCTATCATGGTCTCGGGACACGTTGCTTCTATGGGATTGGTTTAATGGAGGTTTCCACGCGGCGCTGCCGGGACATTCGGATATGGTGAAAGGTGTACTGGAGTTAAATGATGGCCGGTTGCTCTCATGGTCTGCTGACTTCCAGATGCGGCTGTGGGATACCCAGAACGGAGACTGCTTGGCGACGTTGCGGGGACACTGGTCGGAAATCATAGGTATACTGGAGTTGGCCGATGGACGGCTGCTTTCGTGGGGGCATGATGCCGTGCTGTGCTTGTGGAATGGCCAGAACGGTGCTTTACTCGCGAGATTAGAGGGGCATTCGAAGTCAATCGACGGCGCAGATGAATTGGCTGACGGCCGACTGGCGTCGTACTCTGCGGACGGCACGGCGTGCGTGTGGGACGACCAGAGCGGGGCCTGCTTGGGAAAGTGGCGATTTGCACGTGAACCAACTGACTATTTCGGTACAGAAGAGCCACCTGAAGAGATACCTGAGTACCTTCTATCGCTGACCAAGCGCTCAGCATCAAAGCGCGATCTTGTGTGCGAAGTTCATGATTTTGTCTTGGATTGTCTCCATCGCACAGCCCATATTCGCCGACGAGGTTCGCCACTGATGCTTGCTGCTTGGGATGCCGACTCTAATACTGAGGGACGTTACCTTCGGCCAGACGGCACAGTCGTCGTAACTCAGCACGATGGCCAAGTCTGCATCCTGAAGCTGCACTACGGCCCGCGCCGCATTTCCCTCGCCCAAGCGGAAGAGCTACTCGCGGAGGAAAGAAAGAAAAAAAGATGAAGATCCGCCTTCGCAACACGACGAGCTACGGTGCGACACGGGGAGAGTTATCAGCAATCTCCGCTGCGGTGGGCAAGAGCGATCAGTCGTCAGTGCCATGAAGACCACTGCACCATGATCACCACCTGGAAAACCGTCCGCGTCTTTATAAGCAGCACGTTCCGCGACATGCAGGCGGAACGGGATCATCTGGTGCGGTTCGTGTTTCCCAAACTACGGCAGGAACTGCTGCAGCGGCGAATTCACTTCGTGGATGTGGACCTGCGTTGGGGCGTGACCTCGGAACAGGACGCACTTTCGGTTTGTCGTGAAGTTGTGGATGAATGTCGGCCCCGGCTCCTCTGCGTGCTCGGCGGTCGGTATGGCTGGGTACCACCCGGTAAGACCCGGTCCATCACGGCCGATGAAGTCCATTACGGGGTGTTGGACCGCGACCTCAAGAGTCGCGGCTTCGCCTACTTCTATTTCCGCGATCCGTCAGCCACTGCGGCAATGGTCGAGGTTACACCGGGAGAGTTTCGTGAGCCTGCCGGCAGTCACGGCGATGACGCCTTGGCCGAACTCAAGACCGCCATCATCGAGACCGGTCTCCAACCGTTCATCTACCGGGCGCAGTGGGATGACCAATCCCGACGGTTGATCGGGCTGAAGGAGTTTGGCAACCGGGTTTACGCGGATCTCAAGCAGAGCATTGACCAGGAGTTCGGCCCAACGACTGGGGAGAAACCGGACGAATTCACCGAAGAGAACTCGGCGATGGAGGCGTTCATCGAGGAACGAGTCCAACGCTTCGTGTTGGGCAGCCGCCAGACGGTTTGGAATGAACTACTACGACACACCGAAAGCACGGGCGGAAATGGTTATCTGTGCCTGACGGGCGAGGCGGGCAGTGGGAAATCGGCGCTGCTGGGCAAGTTCTGCCAAGATTACCGGGCAGCCCACCCGCAGGACCTGGTGATTCCGCATTTCGTGGGGACCAGTCCCGGTTCGACCGATGTGTGGCGGACATTACGGCGGTTGTGCCACGAACTGGTGACCGGCGCCGGGCTGACGGCGGAGATACCGGAAGACCCGGAGAAACTCCGGGTGGCGTTCGCTGAAATCCTCCAACAGGCTTCTACCGGGAAACGCGTCGTGATTCTGGTCGACGCCATCAACCAGTTCGATCCCACCACCCAACTTGCCGGCTGGTCGTGGCTGCCCGAAGAACTGCCTGCAAAAACGCGCATCATTCTCTCCACCTTGAGTGGCCCGGCGCTGGAAAGTTTACGGCAGCGGCGTCAACCACCCCGGCTAGTGCAACTCCAGCCCCTCGACGCACAAGACCGGGAAGCCATCATCCGGGACTTCCTTCACCGCTACCGGAAGTCCATGACGAACGACCAACGCGCGGCGTTGCTGGCCAAAGCCGACGCCGGCACGCCGTTGTACCTGCTGGTCGCATTGGAGGAACTCCGCACGCTGGGCACCTACGAGGAGATCACCGACCGCATCGCGCAACTGCCGCCGGACACCCGGGCGTTGTTCATCTGGATCCTGAAGCGACTGGAGGACGATGACGGTTTCCGAGATGCCTCCGGCAGGGAGATCGGCCGGGAACTGGTGACCCGGTTCGTCTCCTTGATGGGAGCGAGCCGGCATGGCTTGAGCCAGCAGGAACTCGTGGAGCTGCTGTCTCCTGGTGACCCGCAAGGCAATGTGGCCGCGCTCGCGCAACTCCTGCGTCCCTACCTGATGCAGCGCGGTGAACTCCTCGACTTCTACCATGGCCAGTTCCGGGAGGCGGTCGCCACCTCCTGCCTGCCGTCAGAACCCAAACGCCTCGCGGCGCACAACCAACTCGCCACCTACTTCCGCGACAAGGCCGACCCGGAGAGAAACCAACACTGGAAAGGCAGCAACCCGCGCCCGTTTAGCGAACTACCTTTCCACCTTGTTCACGCCCAGATGTGGCCGGAACTCGTTGCGACACTCGAGGACATTTTCTTCCTCGAAGCCAAAATTGCTTACGGGTTGGCTTTCGAGCTTGTGCGAGATTGCGCTGAAGCTGTGCAGCACCTTCCAGACGCCCATCCACAGCGTAACATTTTGCGCCTTCTGGAAGAAGCGATTCGTCGCGACATCCAATTCATCGCACAACACACGAAAGACTTTCCCCAAGGGCTTTTCCAATGCCTTTGGAATTCATGTTGGTGGTATGATTGCCCTGAGGCAAAGCGACATTACGAATCGCCTGATGGACCATGGAACAAGCCAGGCGAAAAACTCTGTGAGCTGGTTCAATCATGGCGTAATCAGAAGGAGAAAAACTGCCCAGGATTCATTTGGCTGCGGACCTTGCGCCCCCTACCGTTACCACTTGGCACAGGACAACTAGCCATATTGAGCGGGCATGATTATGAGGCTTTCAGTGTGGGCTATTCGCTGGACGGTCGGCGTATCGTCAGCGGTTCGTTGGACAAGACCGTGCGGGTCTGGGACGTCGCTAGCGGGGCGCAGTTGGTTGTTTTCAATGGAGACGAATATCTTGTGAGGAGCGTAAGTTTCTCGCCAGATGGTCGGCGCATCGTTAGTGGCGGAGGTGAGTTTGAAGGCACGGTGCGAATCTGGAATGCCGATAATGGACAACAATTGTTGGACTTCCGCGGACATGAAAAAGGGGTGACAGGCGTTTGTTGGTCGCCGAACGGTCGCTGTGTCGTCAGCGGTTCGTTGGACAAGACGGTGCGTGTCTGGAACGCGATTAGCGGTGATGAATTAGCAGTTATTCGGCACAACGCAGAAGTGTCTAGCGTGACCTTCTCGTCCGATGGGAAGCGCGTCGCCGTCGGGTTGATGGACGCGACAGTCCGGATTTTAGATGCTGGCAACTGGACTGAACTGACCGTCTTGTGCGGACATGAAAAAGGGGTGACAAGCGTGAGTTACTCACCCGACTGCCAGAGGATAGCCAGTGGATCGTTCGACCGGACTGTTAGAGTGTGGGACGCAATCAGCGGAACGCTGCTCGTCGTCCTAGACGGATATCAGCGGGAGGTATTGTGTGTGCGCTACTCGCCCGATGGTCGGAGCATTATAAGCGGGACGAAGGGACGTCGGGTTGTGAGAAAGTGTAACGGTGGTGGTTCGTTAGAACCAACCGTTTTCTTTGGAGATGACGGCTGGGTTCGGAGCGTGGATTGGTCTCCCGATAGTGGATACTTCGTTAGTGGGGCTGAGGATGGAACGGTGCGAGTGTGGGCTGCTACAACCAATTCTGATTTGAGTTTCCCTTCCCGGGGTTTTGGGGACCACGGTTTGGACGTTGTGTGTTTTTCCCCTGATGGGGGTCGCATAGTAAGCCGCGTTAGCGACCAACTTCAGCTGTGGGATACTTTGAGCGGGATTAAGTTAACTGAACTTTATGTCGGCTATACTCGGAAATGCAAATCCATTTTATTTTCACCTGACGGAGGGGAAATTGTTTGTCTATCGGGACGTCCAGGCTCGGGAAAAGGGAAAGAGTTGATAATATTTAATACTCTCACAGGTGCCGACCTTGTCATCCTACGAGGGCACGAACTGGAAATTAGTTCTGTGTCTTGGTCACCCGATGGAAGGTATCTCGCCAGCGGATCCGAGGACAAATCAGTAAGAATCTGGGATGCAATCAGTGGATCACAACTAGCCGTTCTCCTTGGGCACGAAGATGCCGTGACAAGCGTGGAATGGTCGTCCGATGGCGGACGCGTCGTCAGCCGAACGGACGGAGCGGTGATGCGGATTTGGGATATAGCAACAGGAGAATGCGTGCGAAAACAATCAAGAGAAGAAGATATACACGCAAATTTGTCAGTTCCAGCTAGCATTTCTATAAGAGCATTCGTCCGCGGGTCGGAAACAATCATCGAAGACACAGTAACTCGCTCGCCCATTGCATTCTACCCCGTGCCAATAGGAAGTATCTGCACTCATCCAACCGGACGTATTTTGGCCGGCAGCATCGCGTTTTCCACGGTTTTCTGCCTGATAACTATCGAGGGTGGCATTCTCCCTCTTGTCTCGATGAACCAAACCAGTGCAGGAACCTGAAACGGACCCGCTCCAGTTCAACCCGTTCTTCTCCGCCGCGGAGGACTATGCCGAAATCCTTCGGGACGGCTTGGAACTGTCCCACCGCGAGAAAGGCGACGACCACGAGGAAACCTTGGCCCACCTCGCCGCCCTCGCCGCGCACTTCGAACAAATGGGCCAACCCGAAGCCGCCCGGCAATACGCCGAAGAGCACGCGCGCATCACTGCCCGGAAAAAGGCCGAGTAGTCACCAGAGGAATCGCGGACGATCAAAATCGAGCGGCCGCCGCGGGTAATTTCAACGGCCTGTATAAGAACTTGAGATTGAGTCGCCACCGGCCGCGCGATTATCTCGACCCTCAGCAGGCTCACGTCAGCGTTGACGCTTGGCGGCGTTGCGATAACATCACAAGCAAACACTTATGAACAAGCCCTACGCGATGTCGGCTAAAGCGGTAGTTCGTGATGCCAAAGGACGCTGTCTCGTTTTACGTCGTTCTGGTGCCTCCAAAAACAATGCCGGATTCTGGGAGTTCCCCGGCGGCAAAACCGATCCCGGAGAGCGTCCCGACGAGGCATTGGTGCGTGAGATCCGCGAGGAGACAGGTCTCGATGCCCAAGTGATTCGCGTTGTGGGTGCGGCGGAATCAGAGCTGCCGGACCGCAAGGTGGCGTACCTTCTCTTCGAGGCCCGGGTGGACACGGATGCCGTGCAGCTCAGTTCAGAGCACGACGCTTTTCAATGGGTGGAACGTCCAGAGTTGAAGAACCGTAAGCTGTGTCCCCAGTTCATGCCGTTTGCGCGTCAATACTCTCTCGGGGTCGACTAAAACACTGAGGAAACTTCCAATGGGAGGCTAGTATGGAGATCGATCAGGCATTGTTGAAGACGAAGATGGACGAATACGCCGCACAGTACGACGCGTATAAAGATTACGCGGGATTCCTAAAGGCCGTGCTTGCGTCTGCCGTCAAGCGGCTTGCGCCAGGGTCCTTCGTCGAAGCGCGCCCTAAAAGCAAGGCCAGCTTCGCGGAAAAAGTGGTTCGGAAGCAATGGAAGTTCAAAAGTAATCCGAATTACGACATCACCGACCGATGCGCAGCGCGCGTCAGCAGCCAGAACCCACAAGATAAGCAACTCCTTTGCGACTACATCCGAAACATGTTTGACGTGGATGAGGAGAATAGCTTGGACAAGCGCTCGGAACTCAAGACAGACCAATTCGGCTATCTTTCGGTCCATTATGTCGTCCAGATCAAGGACACTGATGCGCAAATGGAAGGAATCCCGGTACCAAAGCTAGTGAAAACTGGCAGGGATGGCTTCAAGGCCGAAATTCAAGTACGCACTCTGTTGGAGCACGCTTGGGCGAATGCATTACATGATCGTCTTTACAAAGTATCCATCCGTGTGCCAACCGCTCTGCAACGCGACGCTGCTGGCCTGGCTGCGACGATTGAAGCGACAGACATGCGGTTGTTGCGACTGACGCAGTCCATCGACAATTATCTGGGGCACTACGCGGCCTATCTCACCCGGAAACAAATCGAGGACGAGATAAAAATCTTCG
>JBEKUF010000033.1:0-26239 GCA_049515295.1 Verrucomicrobiia bacterium
GGCGAGAACGGCAGGTACTGCGGGATCAAAAAAAGCGTGAGTGGACTTTGGAAGGTTTGGAAGGTTTGGAAGGTTTTCTTCTAAAACTTCAAAAACAGGCCTGAAAACGCAGAAAGTTTTTTCACAAAATCACGATTTTTGACCCTGATTATCCCCTCGGCATACGTAAATGGGGCTTTACGGTCTTGGATTTTTCGCGGAAACTACCCGCGCATGGACCTGAAACAAGCCAGAGCCAGAGGCAAGCTGGCGCAGTTCATCCAGCAGCGGAAGAAGACCCACCCGCACACGCGGAAGAGGCGGTTTCGCGCGGTGGTGAAGTTGATGGCGTTGAACAAGCCGCGAGCGAAGCGGGGAAGATAACTGGCGATTGGTAGTTCGGCCCCGGAACGTTACAAGTTTTGGCTTGCATGTCTGGTCGCTCCTGCCTATACTATCGGCCCTCATCCCGTTCGTTTTATGCGAATTGGAGTCCAAGGATGAAAACATGCCTTGCGGTGAGTTCTATCTCGTTTGCCCTGAGCTTGCTGCTGTTCTTGGCCCCGGGAACCAGTCGAGCCCAGAATGTCTTCGTGTCGAACTCCGATTCGATAGAAGAATACGGTACGAATGGAGTCGGAACGGTCTTCGCCAACTCGGGCGTGGACCTGCCGTACGGTCTTGCCTTTGACAGCAGCGGTAATCTCTACGTGGCGAACCACGGGAACAACACGATCGAGAAGTTCGGTACGAACGGAGTCGGGACAGTCTTCGCCAACTCAGGTTTAGCCCAGCCCCGAGGCCTTGCCTTTGACAGTAGCGGTAATCTCTACGTGGCGAACGCTGGCAGCAACACCATTGAGGAATTCAGTTCATCGGGCGGCGTGTTGAACAGCAACGGAACAGTCTTCGCCAACACCGGGTTGAACGATCCGGCGGGTCTGGCGTTTGACAGCAGCGGCAGTCTCTACGTGGCCAACTATGCTGGCTACACGATTGAGAAGTTCGGTACAAACGGAGTCGGGTCGGTCTTCGCCTCGGACGTGGACCTGCCGTTTGGTCTTGCCTTTGACAACAGCGGTAATCTCTACGTGGCGATGTTCGGGAACAGCACGATTGAGGAATACGGTACGAACGGAGCCGGGACGGTCTTCGCCAACTCAGGTTTAGCCTCGCCCCGAGGTCTTGCCTTTGACAGTAGCGGTAACCTTTACGTGGTGAACGCCGCCAGCGACTCGATTGAGAAATTCGGTACGAACGGAGTCGGGTCGGTCTTTGCCCAACCGGCGTTCAGCAACCCGCAGTTTATCGCCATCCAGGTTCCCGAGCCCTCCACCTGGGCGATGCTGGCCATGGGCATCGGCGTAGTCTTCGGCGGTCTGCGGTTACGCCGCCGGTCGTCCTGATTTACCGCCAGTGAATTAGGTCACGGCAAGCTGGCGCAGTTCATCCAGCAGCGGAAGAAGACCCACCCGCACACGCGGAAGAGGCGGTTTCGCGCGGTGGTGAAGTTGATGGCGTTGAACACGCCGCGAGCGAAGCGGGGATCCGCCTTCGCCAAGGCTTCGGCGCGACGAGGGACGGAGAGCGGGAAGCGGACGGGGTAGGGGGCGGAAGCGGCGGCGGCAGAGCCACACCTGAGGCGGGCAAGCGGGGCGGCTACAACGCAGGGATGTAGCACCACAAAGCTGTAGCCATGGCGTTCCGTCGCCGTGCGGGGGGAAGCGCCCCGACAGAGCGGGGGGCGGCTACACCGGCAACGCGCCGTCGACGCCGGCCATGAATCGGCGGATGCGGCGGGCCATGCGCCAGGCGGTCTTGTAGGTCACGCCGAGTTGTTCGCGGAGTTCGGTGGCGGGAACGCCGTACCGGGACGTGGTGAACAGGTAGATCGCATAAAACCAAAGCTGCAACGGCGTGCGGCTGTTCGCGAACGGGGTGCGGGCGGTCGGGTGGAGGTGATGACCGCACCACTGGCAGGAGACGGCGCGTTCGGCCCGGATACGATACCAATGGGCCGGGCGTTTGCAGCGCGGGCAGCGATATCCCTGTCCGTACCGAATCGTGAAGATGTATTGGAGGCAAACCTCATCGTTCGGGTACATCTTGAAGAATTGGCTCAGGGTGATGAACCGTTCGGCCTGCATGATGGGCAGAATAGGCCCAACCGATACCGCATGGCAAAAGGATACTGGGATTGACTCCGGCGTGAACCCGGAACCTGCCACGCGCCGCCGGTTGCTGCCGCCGGGCTGACACCAGCAGGCTTGAAGTGAACTCGCGGTGGTGGTACAAGCGGTCATGAGAACCAATCCGAACCGGAGCCGACAATGAAACGACCAAGCCCGTTTGTTCTGGCAACCATCATCCTGCCATTGCTGTGCGCATGGCTCTGTGGATGCGGCGTTCGAAATGGCCAGGGCTCGAAGACGTTCGCCGATGGGACGAAGTATGTTGGCGAATTTCGACGGGGCAAGCCGAATGGCCACGGGACGGGAACGTCGCCAGATGGGGCGACGTACACAGGTGAGTTTAAGGACGGCAGGCCGAATGGCCAGGGGACGGCAACGTTGCCCGATGGATCGACGTACGCCGGTGAGTTTGCGGATGGCCACCTGAATGGCCAGGGGACGGTGACATTGCCCGATGGACGGAAGTGTGGGGGTGAGTTCAAGGAAGGCAAGTTGGATGGCCAGGGAACGATGACCTGGGCTGATGGTCGCACGTATGTCGGAGGGTGGAAGGATGGCAAACGGAGCGGCCAGGGGACGTATACTTGGCCGGATGGGTCGAAGCACGTCGGAGAGTTTGCGAATGACGAGCCGAATGGCCAGGGGACGTACACGTTTCCCGGTGGAAAGAAGTACGCCGGGGAATTTAAGGACGGCCAGTACGACGGCCAAGGGACGCTCACGTCTCCCGATGGGTCGAAGTACGTTGGCGAGTTTAAGAAGAACCTGCCTGATGGATCAGGGACGTACACTTTGCCAAACGGAGCGAAGTACGTTGGCGAATTTCGACTCGGCGAGCCGAATGGACAGGGGACGGGAACGTCGCCAGATGGGGCGACGCGCGCAGGTGAGTTTAGGCACGGCAACATGAATGGCCAGGGGACGGCAACATTTCCCGATGGACACAAGTACGTTGGAATGTTCAAGGAAGGCAAATACGACGGCATGGGGGCCGAAACGTTTCCCGATGGACGCAAGTACGTTGGGGTGTTCAAGGATGGCAAATACGACGGTCAAGGGGCCGAAACGTTTCCCGATGGACACAAGTATGTTGGAGTGTTCAAGGGGGGCAAATACGACGGTCAAGGGGCCGAAACGTTTCCTGATGGACGCAAGTACGTTGGGGTGTTCAAGGATGGCAAATACGACGGTCAAGGGGCCGAAACGCTTCCTGATGGACGCAAGTACATTGGAGAGTGGAAGGATGGCGAGCGGAATGGCCAGGGGACGGCCACATTGCCCGATGGACGGAAGTATGTTGGAGAGTTCAAGGATGGCATATGCGAAGGTCAAGGGGCCGAAACGTTGCCCGATGGACGCAAGTACGTTGGCGAGTATACGGGTGGCAAACGGAATGGCCAGGGCACCATGACATGGCCCGATGGCCGCAGGTATGTCGGTCAGTTCCGTGATGGGGACATGGACGGATCCGGCCAGATGACCCATCCCGATGGGAAGGTTGAAGACGGATTGTGGAATCAGGGCAAATTCGTGGGCGCCTCACCCTCGCCGTATCGGTCATGACGTGGTACAACTGGCCATGAGAACCAATCCGAACCGGAGCCGACGATGAAACGACCGAGCGTTTTTTTTGCCGCCATAATCACCATCGCATTTGCGTGCGCATTCCTTTGCAATGGCCAAGAGACGAACACGCTGTCCAACGGAGCGACGTATGTGGGGGAGATGCAGGCCGGGGAACCCGAAGGCCTGGGGACGGAAACGATGCCCAATGGAGCGACGTACGTGGGCGAGTTTAGGGACGGCAAACGGAATGGCCGGGGGACGGAATGGTTGCCAAATGGGTCGAAGTACGTTGGAGGGTTCAAAGATGGCAAGTACGATGGCCAGGGGACGACCACCTTGGCAGATGGGTCGACGTACGTTGGAGAGTTCAAAGATGGCCAGTACAATGGCCAAGGGACGGCCGCATGGCCAGATGGAACGAAGTACTTTGGAGAGTTCAAGAATAGCCGGTACGATGGCCAAGGGATGCTCACGTGGCCAGATGGAAGCAAATATGTGGGCTGGTTTAAGGGTGGTAAGCCAGATGGTCAAGGGGTGGCAATCCAGATGGATGGACAAACGTACCTTGGAGAGTTCAAAGATGGCCAGTGCGATGGCCAAGCGGCGCTCACGTGGCCAGATGGAAGCAAATACGTCGGCGAGTTCAAAGATGGCAAATGGAATGGTCAGGGAAAGTACACGAGGCCAGATGGAGGGAAGCACGTGGGAGAGTTTAGGGACGACAAGTCGGATGGCCAAGGGACGGAAACGTATCCAGATGGGTCGAAGTACGTCGGCGAGTTCAAGGATGGCAGGATCAATGGCCAAGGGACGTACATTTCGCCAAGCGGAACAAAGTACGTGGGAGAGTTTGGGAATGGCAAGGCGAATGGCCACGGGACGGAAACATGGCCGGACGGACAACAGTACGTGGGCGGATTCAAGGATGGTTATTTCAACGGGCAAGGGACGTTCGCGTGGCCCGATGGCCGCCAATACGTGGGGCAGTTCCTTGATGGAAAGATGGACGGCTCTGGCAAAATGACCCATCCAGATGGAACGGTGGAAGATGGACAGTGGAAAGACGACAAGTTCGTCGGAGCCTCACCCTCACCATAACCGCTGCCAACACCTCCCGCCGCCAACCGCCGCCCTTGTCGTCGCCGCGGTTCGCCGCAGTTCGTCCTTCGCCGTGCATGTCTGCCGCCGTTTCTGAAGACCGGGCGGCTATCAGTTTGGATATCGGTTGAGGGTTGTCGCCCCGGTTTCCCTCTCAGCTCGCTTCCCAAATCCTCGCGACTCGCAGATGGATCGTCCATGGTTGCACACGCTGGGACTATGCTTCACCCTCCCATCCTTTCCGCTCCGCCCCGTGCGGACGGGAAAACGCAGTTGGCGGACGAGATCTAGGCGCGATTGGAATTGTATCGGAGCAGACATCCTTACCACCCGACTTCACCAGCAGCAATTTCTGGCGCCCCATAATACGTGACGGCCGTTCCTAGTGGTTTTTACGTAGGGGAATTCCAGTATGGTTGCAGGTATGGAAGATGCGCATGGTCCAGCAGAAATGTGCTCCGAAGTTTTTCTGTGCCGGTGTATCGCAGGGTCAGGTTTTCCCCGCTCCATCGACCGTGTCTTTGAGCAACCTTGCCGAAGCACAAAGAGGTAAATCGCATGAAGACTCGACTCAAGTGGTGCGGTTGGTTCCTGGCGAACCAATCCCTGTGCGCCTTGTTACTGGCAACAACCGCGGCGCGTGCCGAATCAACAGCCGATACCAACTCGATCCAGGCCCTCAAGCGAATGAGCCTCGACGATCTGATGAACGTCGAGGTCACCTCGGTTTCGAAGAAAGAAGAAAAACTCACCGACGCGCCGGCAGCGGTGTATGTACTCACACAAGATGATATCCACCGGTCCGGTGCCACGAGTATTCCGGAAGCCCTGCGGTTGGTGCCCGGCCTGGATGTGGCGCGCATCGACGCGCACTCGTGGGCGATCAGCTCACGCGGGTTCAATGATCAATATGCCAACAAACTGCTCGTGCTGATTGACGGGCGCAGCGTGTACACGCCGCTGTTCTCGGGTGTGTTTTGGGACGTGCAGGAGCCGATGCTTGAGGACATCGACCGCATCGAAGTGATCCGCGGCCCCGGCGCCACGATGTGGGGCGCCAACGCAGTCAACGGCGTGATCAATATCATTACCAAGAGCGCCAAAGACACACAGGGTTGGCTGCTCAGCGGCGGCGGCGGCAGTCTGGACCGGGGCTTTGGAGAGTTTCGCTACGGCGGCTCGCGTGGTGACGACCTGTCGTATCGACTGTACGGCAAGTACCTTGACGACGCCGATTCTGAGATGTTGGGTGGTGGCAATGGCCGCGACGGCTGGCAGCAGGGCCGCGGTGGGTTCCGGGTAGACTGGCAGCCGTCTCGCGACAACCTGCTGACCGTCCAGGGAGATGCCTACGACGGCACCGAGGGCCAAGTCAATAGCGAACCCACAATCACGCCGCCGTACGTGCAACGATTGACCCAGGCAACCGACTTCTCCGGCGGCGACGAGATCGACTCTGCCTATCAAGGCGAGGAAGGCCTGGAGCGGGTTCGTCAGTCCCTCCAGAGTGGGCGGCCTTACGCGATAGCGATTGTGGACGTGCGAATGCCGCCCGGTTGGGACGGAATTGAGACCACGCAGAAGCTTTGGGAAGTTGATTCCGATCTCCAGGTGGTGATCTGCAGCGCGTACTCGGATTATTCGTGGGACGAGATTATTGCCCGGCTGGGGAACTCGGATCGCCTGCTGTTTCTTAAGAAGCCCTTTGACACGGTGGAAATCCTGCAATTGGCCAATGCGCTGACGGAGAAGTGGCGACTGATCCACCTGGTGAGGAACCAAATAGCCGATCTGGAGAAGATTGTCCGTCAACGGACCCAGCAGCTCCAGGTGACCAATGAGAGCCTCTTGGCGGAAATCGCCCAGCATCGCGAAAGCGAGGAGCGGCTGCAACACGTGCTCGAAGATCTGAGGGACGCCCAGCAGCGTGTCATTCAGCAGGAGCGCCTGCGCGCCCTGGGCGGCATGGCCAGCGGTATCGCCCACGATTTCAATAACGCTCTCGTCGGCATCCTCGGGATAAGTGAACTGTTACTGTATCACCCGGAGAACCTGGAAGACAAACAAAAGACGAAGCGCTACGTGGAGATGATCAACACCAGCGCCAAGGACGCCGCTGAGATCGTGAATCGTCTCCGTGAGTTTTACCGTCACCGCGAGGGGCGGGATGTATTTCAGATGGTTGACCTGAACCAGCTTGTCGAGGATGCCGTTTCGCTGACGCAACCAATGTGGAAGACACAAGCGGAGGCCAAGAACATCTCCATCACCCTGCAGAAAGATCTCCAGAACATTCCGCCAGTCGCTGGGGACGCAAGCGAGTTGCGCGAAGTGCTGACGAATCTGATCTTTAACGCGGTCGATGCGATGCCTCGAGATGGAACCGTCGTCATCCGCACGCGTGGCGACGACAGTCAGGTTACTCTCGAAGTCAGCGACACGGGCACCGGCATGACCGACGAGGTGCGCCAGCGTTGTCTCGAACCTTTCTTCACGACCAAAGGCGCTCACGGCACCGGGCTGGGATTGTCCATGGTGTATGGCATTGTGCAACGCCACCAGGGCACCATCGACATCAACAGTGAGATCGGCAAAGGCTCAACCTTCATCATCCGCATTCCGCACCAGACGGCAAAACCGCAATCGGTGCTTCCCTCGCAGCCGGTGAAGGCGCTCCAGCCCTTGCACATGCTTCTTGTGGACGATGAAGTGATGGTACGCAAGATCATTGGTGAATACCTTAAGAATGACGGACATACCGTGGAGGTTGCCGACAGCGGGCGTGACGCGCTGGAGAAGTTTCACAAAGGCCAGTTCGATCTCGTGGTGGTCGATCGCGCCATGCCCGACATGAACGGCGACCAGGTGGCAACGGCCATCCGATCTGTCGATCCAAATGTGCCCGTGCTTATGCTCACAGGCTTCGGTGCGATGATGAAGGATGCCAACGAAAAACCCGCCGCCGTGGACTTGGTCGTTGCCAAGCCGGTAACGATTGACGGCCTGCGCGCAGCCGTCACAGAAGCCGTCGGTCTTCACACCGCCTCGCCCCGCCAGTCTTCGTCAGCCCATCTCGTTGAGGCGGGGGTGTAGCGCACTCCCGTTGGCTTTTTCAATTGACCCCACGCCCACCTACGGAGCGTGGGCCTCGATAGCCCACCCCCTCAGCAGAGGGTTCCCAATTTGGGCATCTTTGTTGGCTGCCTACCACCGTGCCGATCTCCATAAAATAGTTCGGCACTTCTTTCGCTGGTTCTTCTTCTGCCAGTGTGGAGTGATCGTATGGGTCATCGTCGCGGCTGCCACGCCAGGCACGGAAGACGCATCGGAGGTCATTCTTCTCTGAGTTGTCCAAGTTCCTCCGTCAGCTGGTTCCGGGATTGAGAGGGCAGGCCCTCTCAACGGCGGGTGGGGACGGCGATCTGCACGGCTTCGGCAGTTAACTCACGGATCCGATTCCAGTTCTTCTCGGCGATCAGTTTCCGTTCGACCATCCACGACCCGCCGATAGCGGCGACGATAGGCAATGCCAGATAGTCGCGAGCATTGCCGGCATTGATGCCGCCCAAAGGAATGAATTTTACGCCCGCCGGCCCGAACGGACCGGCGAACGCCTGGAGCATCTTCACCCCGCCAGCGGCTTCGGCGGGGAAGAACTTCTGGAGTTTGCAGCCAAAGGTCAGCCCGCGTTGTACATCGGATGGCGTCATCACGCCGGGGACGAACGGCAGTTTCAGCGACAGCGACTTCGAGACGATCGTCTCGTTCAGGCCGGGAGCTACCCCGAATTGCGCCCCGGCGTCAATGGCGCGGTGAAGTTGCTCTTGATCCAGAATGGTGCCAGCCCCCACCAACATCGATGGGAATGCCTGACGGACGTTGTGGATCGACGGTGCGGCGGCCGCCGTGCGAAAAGCCACCTCCATTACGTCGAGACCGCTCGCAAGCAATGCCTCCGCCAACGGCAGAGCGTCTTCCACGTCGTCGATGACGATCACGGGGACAATTCGTTTCTGGAGAATCCGCTGCATGAAAATGTTCCTTGATTCCGCTCAATGCCCCGATGCAGTCGGCAATCACACCATCCCAGCGCGGCGAGCCCCGGCTTTTGCTTCGTCCGCATGCGTGCGGGGTAAGACTACAACGTGCCCGGTTTAAGGCCGAAATAGTTCTTCGCGTTGTGATAGCAGACGTTGCGAACCAGTTCACCGAGCATCTCCATGTCGTGCGGCAAGGTGCCCCTGGCAACGTCACGTCCGATGATGTCGCAGAGTAATCGGCGGAAGTATTCGTGGCGGGAATACGACAGGAAGCTGCGGGAATCGGTAATCATCCCGACAAAACGGCTGAGCAAGCCGAGGTTCGACAGTGCGTTGATCTGCCACTCCATGCCTTCCAGTTGGTCGAGGAACCACCACCCGCTGCCCAACTGGAGCTTGCCCGGGGTACTCCCGTCCTGGAAATTGCCGAGCATCGTGCCAAGCGCATAATTGTCCGCAGGATTCAAGTTGTAGAGGATCGTCTTTGGAAGACGATCGTTCTGGTCGAGCTTGTCAAGATAACGGGCCAGCGGCTCCGCCTGCGGCCAGTCGCCAATTGAATCGAAGCCGGTGTCGGGGCCCAGCGTCCGCATCCTGCGGGTGTTGTTGTTGCGCATGGCGCCGAGGTGGAATTGCATGACCCAGCCGCGCGCAGAATACTGTTCGCCCAACCACAGCAGCAGGAAACTGCGAAACTTGTCCGCATCCGCGGGCGATACCGTCCGTCCCGCCTGCGCCGCGCCGAACACCCGCGCCGCTTCTGCTTCGGTGCAGTCGTCGGCGCAGGCATAATTCAACCCGTGGTCGGACAATCGGCATCCGTTCGCGTGGAAAAAATCGAGCCGCTTCACCATTTCCCCGAGGAATGCGGATAGCGTTGGGCATTCACCGAGCTTGCTCACCCATGCCGTCCACGCCGCGGGTCGGTCTACCGCCAGCGCCTTGTCAGGACGAAACGCCGGATAGACCCGCGTGCGCAGGGTGCCTGACTCCCGGATCCGTCGATGATGCTCGAGCGAGTCCGTGGGATCGTCCGTGGTGCATACCACGGCGACGCGGTTGGCTTCGAGAATTCGCTGCACGGGCATCGAGGCCAACTTTTCGTTCGCCTCGTCCCAGATCTCCTTCGCCGTGCTTTCGTTGAGGCTTTTGTTGATGCCGAAGAAGCGTTTCAGTTCGATGTGTGTCCAGTGGTAGAGCGGGTTGCGCAACGTGTGAGGAACGGTGCGGGCAAACGCGAGAAACTTCTCCCAATCGCTGGCATCGCCGGTGCAATATTGTTCGGGGACGCCATTGGAGCGCATGGCCCGCCACTTGTAATGGTCGCCCGCCAGCCAGATTTCATACAGGTTGCGGAACTGCTTGTTCGCGGCAATCTGGTCCGGTGGGAGATGACAATGATAATCAAAAATTGGCTCGTGCGCCGCGTTTTCGTGATACAACTCGCGCGCCACCGGGGTTTGCAGGAGGAAGTCTTCGGTAATGAACGCCTGCATGGGATCACCCGTTCGCCAGCAGCGAAAGGTGCTTTGTCAGGTGTCGCTCCAACAGTTCTTCGTGCAGCGAGGTGTGGTTCTCCAGTATTTCCAGGATCCGCGGCTTGAAGGTCGGATGCGTGAGCACCGAACCAAAGGTTACATGCAACAATTGCCGGCCTGCCACTTCGTCCAGAAACCGTGGTTCCTCTTTGGGGCCGCTGAACTTCGGCAGAGCAGTAACGTGCGCCAGCGTGGTCGAAATATGGTAGCTCCGCCGGTCCGTCTCGAACCGGCCACGGCAAAACTCGACGATCTCCGCAAACACCTGCGGCGTCGTGCGCGCCACAACTCGTAAGCCTTCGAGGTAACTTGTCCCTGACGTTTTTACGTGAAGCAGTTGGCCGCAGACGCGACCGACGATGGGATAGATTGCAAACTTGTCCGAGCCACTGTGAACGCTCATCTTGTACGGGCCGCAGAAACGGGCGATCTCGACGTGGTCGCGCAGGGACGCCTCGAATTTCTTCAGGTCGCCCTTGTAATCGATGCCTTTTTCAAAGCCGCCGATGAATCGGGGCGCCAAGCTGACCACGTGGGGAACGGACAGCCGACGCAGTTCCAAGCCAATGAATAAATGGTCCAGCACGCTGGTGGGCTCACTGGTCTCGTCCACGCTCACTTCGATCTCAAATGGGTGCGTGCCCATGGTCTCGACAATGTGACGACCCATGAGGCCGACGTGCTCGAGGGCGCGTCCGTATTTTATCGCGGCGCTCCGAAGCGACGAGGCGTCGAATCGCAGCTTGCCAACATTGGGCACGTCAAACTTGCGTCCCAGGTACGCCGCCTCCAATTCGGGCGTGACCGCACCTTTGCCGACGTACTCGGAGGGATCGATCGTGAAGAAGCAGAAACCGGCCGCCGCCATCCGGTCGACATGCTCCGTCGTCTTCAAATGGTCCGCATCGGCTCCCCATCGGCCACCATAGCCTCGCTGCGCGAGCGCGGTGATGGCGGTGTTGATGGCCTGCTGCGGTGTGCGTTGCGTGCGTTCCAATTCGCGTATGGACTGCTGTGCGAAGATCGGGGCGAAATCGAATTTCTGCGCGGCAGCGAGGTGCCCCGGTGTGGCCAGCCCGAGACGATCGCCAAACCCAAATGATTTCACGAGACCAAGAGTGGTAGGAGAGACTATGGCCCTGGCCGTGAATCGGACAGCGGGCGCTTTTCTTGTTGCGGGGTCGGCGGGTGATGTCGTATTCATTGGGTCCACAATTAGGTTAGGGGATAATATATGTCGCTACCACTAAATTCTCATTTTACGACAGAATGGTTCACTCGCCAATGCGATTCGAGTATCTTGTTGCATCATGATTGTTGAGACTACTTGGATGTGTGTATGACCTTGCTTCCGAAGGCGTTACATTTGCCACCCCCCGGGCGGCCGCGGTGGGTCTGCCCGGAAAGCGCTCAGCTTGATCTCTTGTATTTGGCATGGGGGCATCGGCAGTACGGTCAGAGCCCCATCCCCGTGTCACGCCACCCCGGCTGGCACTACGTGTTGGTGAACCGGGGCAAGCCGACGTTGGTTCTCGAGAACGAGCAAATGACGCTCAACGCCGGCGACTTCCTGGTGATCGATCCGGATTGCGCTAGCGGCTGGACGGACCGTTCCGAGGGTGTGTCGGATCTGCTCGTCTGGATCTGGCGAACGGGACCGCAGTGCGCGGAGTGCGCTGTGGAATCAGGGGGATATCGGCAATGGACGATCGGCACCCGCTTGTGGCACAAGCTGGAACAGCTTCACGGGTTGTGCCGTCTGGAGGTGGAGCGGCCCGATGAATTGACCAAACTCGCCATTAAGCAGTTGCACCTTTCCATTGACGTCACCGTGGCGCGGCACGTCCAGCGCAGGGTCGGGCCGCCCGAACCATCGTTGCGGATGGAATTGGCGGTGCGATGGATGACTCAGAACCTGGCTGAACCGAATCCGGTCACGGCGCTCTGCGAGTACCTGCAAATCTCTCCGGCCACGGTCGTGCGGATGTTCCAAACGCATCACGGAGAATCTCCGGCCGTGTACCACCAGCGCCTCAAAATGGCAAGGGCCCAGGAATTGTTGGAGACCGAACGCTTCACCGTCAAAGAAATTGCCTACGCGCTGGGATACAAGCATCCCAACGATTTCAGCCGTGCATTCAAGCAATTCGTCGGCAAAAGCCCGAAATCAATCGGCGGCAACCAGAACTCGCGCAGGCAGCCGCATTAAGCGGCCCTTAGCGGGTCGACACGGGTAGTCCCTCAATCTTGTTTGTCATGAACGCCCATCCGCTGGAAATATTCTGGCAGAAACCACCATGATAGCCGCGCGGAAATTGTCCGGTTGGGGCAGTGCCGTGATTGTGTTGCTGACGGTCGCAGCGTATTTCCCGGCGTTGCATGGCGGGTTTGTCTGGGATGATGACGATCACCTGACCGCGAATCTGGCCATGACCGCGCCGCATGGCTTGCGCATGATTTGGTCGTCACTGTCGGTATCGCGGTACTATCCGTTGACACTGACGAGCTTCTGGCTTCAGCGTCGGTTATGGGGGCTTAACCCCATGCCTTATCACATGGTCAATATCGGGCTGCACGCGATCAATGGCGTGCTGCTTTTTCTCGTGTTGCAGCGCCTGCGGGTGCGTGCCGCGTGGCTGGCTGCCGCGATGTGGGCCTTGCACCCCGTGAATGTGGAGTCGGTGGCATGGGTCACGGAGTTGAAGAACACCCAATCCGGCTTTTTCTTTTTCATCGCCGTGCTGTGTTTCCTACGGTTTGAAACTGATGGACGCCATCGCTGGTATGGGCTTGCCCTGTTGAGCGGGACGGCGGCTTTATTGAGCAAGCCGTCGACGGTGGTGCTGCCACTGGTATTGTTGTTGTGCCACAGTTGGCAGCGAGGGCGATGGCGATGGAAGGACATCCTGCGAACCGTGCCGTTCTTCGCCATGGCGTTGCTCATGTCCGTCTTGACGATTGTCGAACAACGGGGTCACATTCTGAATCAAGCTAGCGCCGAATGGTCGCTGGGAATTGCGGAACGGTTCCTTGTCGCGAGCCGGGCGATTTGGTTTTACGCAAAGAAGGCTCTCTGGCCTGTGGATCTGGCGTTCGTGTACCCGCGGTGGGATATCAGAATCGCATCGATTTTGGCGTGGTTGCCGCTGGCCGGGTTGGGGGCGGTTGGCTTGGTGCTGTGGGTCTGGCGGTCTCGGCCGTGGGGGCACGCCGCCCTCTTCGGGTTGGGCTACTTTGCCTGCGCGCTGTTGCCGGTACTCGGTTTCTTCGACGTTTACTACTTTCGGTACTCGTTTGTGGCGGACCACTTTCAATACCTGGCGAGTGCAGGAATTGTTACCATGGTGGCGGGCGGGATTGTGAACATTTTGGGTCGCCAGAGCTTGTGGCCATCGCCGTTGAAGACGGCTGTAAGCTTGGCCCCGTTGGCGGCGCTGACTGTTCTGACATGGCAGCAAACACAGATGTACGTGAATGGCGAGACGCTCTTCCGAAGGACGATCCAGCTCAATCCCCGCTGCTGGATGGCCTACAACAATCTGGGGGTCCTTGTGTCATCGAACCGCATCGAGGATGCGATGGAGATGTACCACCAATCACTGGCAATCAACCCAAGCAACGCTGAAGCACACGTCAATATCGGAAACGCTCTGCTCCAGTTGGGCCAGTTGGCCGGTGCGCGCGAGCAATATCAAGAAGCGGCGCATCTGAGGCCCGGTTTTGCTGAGGCCCACCACAACCTCGGGGTCGTCCTGTCCCGGTTGGGACAACGGCAAGAGGCCAGGGAGCAGTGGGAGCAAGCGGTGCGAATCGATCCGAATTACGCCGATGCGCACGTCAACCTGGGCACCACTCTGGCCCAGATGGGCGATACGGAGGGGGCCATTCGCCACTTGACTCTGGCATTGCAGATCAAGCCTGACAATGTGGAGGCACTCGACGACCTTGGAAATGTCATGATGGGATTGGGGCGCGTGCAACAGGCAATCCGCTATTATGAGCAGGCGCTGCGACTCAAACCTGATTCTGTCCAAGCGCACAACAACATGGGAATTGCGCTGACCCGTCTGGGCCAAGTGGAGAAGGCGATCACCCACTGGAAACAGGCCGTGCAGATCGACCCGCATTACGCCGATGCTCATTACAATCTGGGAGTTGCCCTCGAACGAACAGGCAACGTAGGCGACGCCATTGAACAGTACGAGCAGACGCTACGGATCAAACCCGATTATGCCGAGGCGCAGAAGAAGCTGGCACGGCTCCAGAGTGCTCAGTAGGCTGCTTCGGCCATGAAAGACGTGTTGAAAAATCCGTGGAGATCATGGTGCGTGGGTGCCGTTGCCATCCTGGCGGTGACAGTTACCCTGTATGTACCCGCCATGAAGGGCGAATTCCTCTTTGACGATTTTTTCCTCATTACCAACAACGAGATGATCAATTCTCGGGATGGACTTTACCGGTTCTGGTTAACGACAGAGGCTCCGGACTATTATCCGTTGACCTCGAGTTTGTGGTGGTTTGAGTGGCGGTGGTGGGGGGATAACCCGATCGGCTATCACGTCCTCAATGTCATTTTTCACGCCGCCAACGCAGTCCTGGTCTGGATGATTCTGCGCAGCCTAAAAATTCCGGGGGCATGGCTCGCCGGCCTGATATTTGCCGTGCACCCGGTGAATGTGGCGACCGTCGCTTGGATTAGCGAGCAGAAGAACATCCTGTCGATGTTGTTGTATACCATTGCAATTCTTCTTTATTTGCGATTTTACAAGGACGGCAGGCGGCATTGGCACGCGCTGTCGTTGGCGGCGTTTCTACTGGCCTTGTTAAGCAAGGGCGCCGTGGTCATGTTGCCGGTGGTGTTATTGGGCTGCGTTTGGTGGCTGCGCCGACGAGTGGAATGGAAGGACGCCGTACGCGCTCTCCCGTTCTTCGCGCTTTCCCTCGCTTTCGCCTTGGTGACCATTTGGTTTCAACATCATCGGGCTTTGGGAGGGTCATTCCGCGCGGTCGGCTTTGGATTCCGTTTGGCGGCAGCAGGCCGGGCGATATGGTTCTACCTGTACAAGGCACTCATGCCGTACAACTTAACCCTCGTCTATCCGCAGTGGGACATTAACGCGGCCCTCACGACGTCCTACCTGCCGGCATCTCTGTTACTGGGCTCTTGGCTTGTGTTTTGGTGGAATCGCAATAGCTGGGGAAGACCATTGGTGTTCGCGTTGGGTTACTCGATTGCGATGCTCTTCCCGGTGCTGGGGTTCTTCGACCAGGGTTTCTATACCTACTCGCTGGTGGCCGATCACTGGCAATATTACGCCATTGTCGGTCCCATCGCTTTGGCGGTTGCCAGTGGCCGGAATATCTGCCTTCGAATGGGAAAGCGAGGCCAAAGCATTGCAGTGCTGGCAAGCGTGGTCGTCCTGGCGGTTTTGGCCGGAGCCACATGGAAGCGCGCGGCGGTTTATCGATCTGAGGAAACACTCTGGCGGGATGCCCTGATGAGGAATCCCAATGCCGCGGAAGCACATTACAACCTCGGCGTCGGCCTCGTGCGAGAGGGTCGGCCGGAAGAAGGCATTGAACAGTGGAAACAGCAGTTGCAGGCCGAGCCCAATAATGTCGAGGTGCATTACAATCTGGGAATCGTGCTGGCGCAAGCGGGCCGAACACAGGAAGCGATAGAACAATGGGAACAGGCGTTGCAATTGAAGCCCGATCTGGCCGACGCGCATTTCAATCTGGGAGTTGCGCTGGCCGGGTTGGGCAGGGTCAACGAGGCCATCGGGCATTGGGAGCAGGCGCTCCGGATCAGACCAGATTATCCCGAGGCGCATTACAATCTCGGGGTCGCCTTCGAGCGAACGGGCGACGTCCGCGCCGCCATGCAACAGTACGAGCAGGCGCTCAAGCTCAACCCGGATTACCGTGAGGCGAGCGACAACCTGGCGCGATTGAAGTTGAGCCGGTAACGGCCGCCGCTTATCTGGCCGCCGACAGTTGCGCAAGATTCGTTTTCGCTTGAGTGAAGCTCGGATCCAGACGCAGGGTTTCCTCGTACTGTGCGGCAGCCTGTTTGACACGGCCCACTCGCCATAGAGTATTTCCCAGATTGAAATGCGTTAGGGCCACATCGGGCCGAATCTGTACCGCTTGCTCGTATTGTCCAATCGCCTCGTCGAGTTTGCCCGACTGCGCCAGGGCATTTCCCAGGTTGAAGTGCGCCTCGGCGAAAGCCGGCTGAATCCGTATCGCCTGCTCGTAGTGCTCGATCGCCTCGTCGAGCCTGCCCACCTGCCGCAGCGCAGTTCCCAGGTTGTTGTGTGCCTCCGCCAAATTAGGCTCGGTGCGCAAGGCCTGCTCATATTGTCCGATGGCCTCGTCGAGCCTGCCCAGTCGCGCCAGGGTAACTCCCAGGTTGAAATGGGCCTGTCCCCACGCCGGTTCAATCCGCAGCGCCTGCTCGTACTGCGTGATGGCTTCCGATGTTCGACCCGTCCCAGCCAGAAAGTCGGCCAGGCAAATGTGGGCCATCCAGGCATTCGGATTCTTTTCCACGTTGTCTCTCCAGAGTGATTCCTCGTCCGCATAAACACAGCTCCGCCTCCAGGTGCCCACTCCCAACAGCGCCAGCAGAACGATACCAGCCATGGCTCCCCAGGGACGGCTGCGTTCTTCCAAGCGACGCCAAATCAACGCCACGGCGCCGATCATCAGGGCGATGGGCGCGACAATGGCCTGATACTGCCAATGGTCCGCCACCAGAGAGTACCGGTAAAAGCTTTGGTCGAAAAAACCCATCACGGGGAAAAGAGTCACGACAAAGTAGCCCAGACCGAAAAACAATGGCCGCCCCCATGCGTTGCGTTTCCACCAGAACCATGTGAGAGTGCCGATCAAAACCGCTCCCGGCACGTACGACACCAACCGCGAAGAATTGATGTCCCACTTGGGATAGATCATCATCAGATTGACAGGCAGCAGCGCCTTGTAAAGATAGAACCAGGGCACGCGGCCAGCGGTGGCGAGACGAAAGGGGAACCCAACCGTACGGAGCGGGTGGTGCCCTCCGATTGACCGATAGTGCTGAAACCAGAGCGTCACCAACGCCAGGCCCAGGGAAAGGACGAAGAACGGCACACTACGCAGAAAGTCCTTCCACCGCACCCGGCCCCGCAACCACCAGACGCAACCCAACAGCACCACGGGGAGCATCACCACGGACGCCTTGCTAAGCAGGGCCAATAGAAATGCCGCCAACGAAAGACCATACCAGCCCCAGCCGCCCGTTTCGTCAAATTCAAGATATAGAAGCGTTGCCGCAGCGTACAAAAACATCGACAGCGTGTTCTTCAGCTCGCTAATCCAGGCGCCTGTGGCCACGTTCACCGGGTGAATCGCAAACACCAGCCCCGCCAACCAGGCTCCGGGAATTCGGAGTCGCTTCAGGACGATCCAGACCAGGACCGCGTTTGCCGCGTGCAGCAATACGTTGACCACGTGATAGCCCATCGGGTTGGCGCCCCACAATCGCCACTCCAGCCACCAGGCGCTCGATGTCAATGGCCAGTAATCCAGCGCTTCCGTAGTAAACCAGAACCGATACAGGCCGTCACTGGCTTTGATCATCGGGTTGCCGGCGATCAGCGGGTAGTCATCGAAGACAAACTTGCCGGTTAACGCCGGCAGGTAAGCGGTTACCGTGAGGAGCATCAATACGGCTGCCAAAACCGGCAAGCTCTTGTCCCCGCGCTGTTGACTCTTTTCGGTCGTCTCCATCTCTCAGCTTCCGCGGCAAAGTCTACGCCCGTGGCCATCTGCGTGACAAGAGCGCCAGGCGTTTCTGATTCAGGCTGCCCCCTCCTGCCAAGACACCCCAACGAGACGGGGCTCTTGAATGTTAGCTTGTATCCGGTGGCGCAGTACATCCAATTTCGTGTGCCACTGCCCAATTCAACCGTTTACTGAATTGCCCGCGCGCGCGCCAGGTTGCGTTGAGCTTGCACAAAATCGGGTTTGATTCGCAGGGCCTGCTCGTAGTGCTGGATCGCCTCCTGCACCCTGCCCGCCTGCAGCAAAGCATTCCCCCAGTTGTCCTGCGCCTCGGCGAAATCGGGTTTGATGCGTAGCGCCTGTTCGTAGTGCCCGATTGCCTCCTGCACCCTGCCAACCTGGAGCAAGGCATTGCCCAATGCGTAGTGCACCCCAGCGTTGTCGGGCTTGAGACGCAACACCAGCTCGAAGTGCATGATGGCGTCTTGAACGTGGCCAGTGTTCAACAGGATTCTTCCCAGGTTGTTGTGTGCCCGGACGTTATCGGGCTTGAGACGCAAAACCTGCTCGTAATATTGGATGGCCTCTTGCGTGCGCCCCAGCCTTTCCATCGCGACCCCCAAATTGTAATGCGCCTCGACATCATCGGGCTCGGCCTGCAACTGCTGTTTCCACTGTTCAATCGCTTCTTCCGTCCGACCCTCTCGCACGAGGCCGACTCCAAGGTTGTAGTGTGCTTCTGCGGCATTGGGATTCCTCGTCAGGGTATCCCGCCAGAGCGTCTCCTCAGATCGATAAACCGCCGCGCGCTTCCATGTGGCTCCGGCCAAAACCGCCAGGACGGCCACGCTTGCCACCACTCCAATCCTTTGGCCTCGTTTCCCCATTCGAAGGCAGATTCTCGAGCCAGCGGCGACGATCAAGGCGACGGGGCCAACAATGGAGTAGTATTGCCAATGATCGGCCACCAGAGAGTACCGGTAAAAACTCTGATCGAAGAACCCCAGCACGGGGAAAAGTGTTACGACAAAGTACCCCAGCCCAAAAAGCAACGGCCGGCCCCACGCGTTGCGTTTCCACCAGAAGAATAGGAGAGCGCCAATCAAAGCCACTCCCGGCACGTACGACACCCAGCGCGAGGGATCGATCTCCCACTTGGGATAGATCATCGTCAGATTGACGGGCAGCAAGGCCTTGTAAAGATAGAACCACGGCACGCAGCCGGCCGTGGCGAGACGAAAGGGGAAGCCAACCGTCCGGAGCGACTGATGCCCGCCGATTGACCGGTAATACTCATACCAGATGGTTACCAATCCCATGACCACGGACAGGACAAAAAACGGCAGGCTGTTGAGGCTGTCTTTCCCCCGCACTTTACGATGCAACCACCAGACACAGCCCAACAACACCACCGGCAGCATCACCACCGCCGTCTTGCTGAGCAGCGCCAGTAGGAATGCCGCCAACGAAAGACCGTACCAGCGCCTGCCGTTCGTTCCGTCAAATTCCAGATACAGAAGCGTCGCCACGGCGTAGAAAAACATTGAGAGCGTGTTCTTCTGCTCGCTGACCCAGGCTGCTGTGGCCACGTTCACCGGGTGAATCGCAAACACCAGCGCCGCCACCCAGGCTCCGGGAATTCGGAGTCGCTTCAGGACGAGCCAGACCAGGACCGCGTTTGCTGCGTGCAGCAACACGTTGACCACGTGATAGCCCATCGGGTTGGCGCCCCACAATCGCCACCCGAACCACCACAAACTCGAGGTCAGCGGATAGTAAGCGAATGGCGCTTCTGTCGTAAACCAGATCCGATACAGGCCGTCGCTGGCTTTGATCATTCGGCTGTCGGCGATCAGCGGGTAATCATCGAAGACGAACTTGCCGGTTAACGCCGGCAGGTAGGCGATGACGGTAAGGAGCATCAGCGCAGCTGCCAAAACCGGCAGGCTCTTGTCCGCGCGCTGTTGGTTCTTCTCGGTCGTCGCCATCTCTCAACTTCCGCGGCGAAGTCTACGCCCGCGGCCATCTGCGTGACAAGAGCGCCAAGCGTTTCGCCGCTTCGATGTGAATGCCACTCGCGCGGAAGCGCGGTTCTCAAAAAAGGAGGGAGGACGCCCCGAACAACTTCAGGACGCCCTCCTGAGGGTCTGATAACTAACAGGTCTGTTTAGTGGCGACGTTGACGGCGGACCAGCCCGACGAGCATGCCAAGCCCGGCTCCGACCAGCAACAACGTCGACGGTTCGGGGATGATTTGCTGCACCTCGAACAGGCTGGTGGTGAACGAGACGGCCGTTATGTTTGTGTTTGACGGACGGATGTCGAATGTGTCGAACGAAAGCCCGGCACCGTCCGTAGTCGGGGCCGTATCAACGTAGGAAATCGACATGCTCCCCACGTTGTTGAGACTTCCACCGATCATCGTGGAGGTAACGTCCAGATCGCCGTCGCCGCTCGGATCCAATTCCAGCGCCATCGTATACGTGTACTGCGTGCCGCTGGCGTACCCCGTGGCGCCCTTCGTACCAGTGGTCGCACCGGTGAGGTTGGTCCAATTGCCCGACGTGCCAACAAGAGCGCTGGGGGTGGAACCAAGAGCCCATCGCTTAAGCTGGAACGGTGCGGTATTGCTCAAGGTCGTACCCATGTTCATGTACGTGGTAAAACCGGTGAATGCCGCTTGGTTCTGACTCGCCCACCCGGTCGAGCGCTGGCCTGACGGGGTCTGGGCCACGGTAATCGTGAAGCCCTGGTTATTGTTGATCGCGGCTACGCCGGTCGGCGTAAATTGCCACGTCAGAATCATTTCGTCGCCCGGATTCACGAGCTTGACCGCGCTGCTGGTGCTGCTCGTGAAATAGGTGTACCACGTGGCCGAATTGGCGCCTTCGCCATTGCCAAACAAAACGTTGGCGCTGCCAACATTCGCAGCACCGCCGCCGGGGGCGGTCACCGTAATCGTACCGGAGCCAGCCCGGATGAACGCCGACTCGATGTCGCCGTAGCTATTCACCACGCCGTCATCCGAGTAAGGCGAAACACTACTAGTCGAAGTCCCGGGATAATAGTCGACCCCGGAATTAAACGTGTCGTCGACAATCAGGTTTGTCGTCTGGGCGCGGCTGGACGACGCCAGCGCGCAGACCACCAGGATTGCCGCTGCAACCCAATACAGATGTTTTATCTTCATGACCCTCTCCACTCCTTTATGTATTCCCTCGTTTTACTTGTGTGCTTGACCCTGTGAATCTCTCACACACTTCTTCTCCACATTGTTGACTGCCTACGTTCTGCCCCGCATCGGCAGGGCAAATCCCGTACTCCAAAGTAACAGCGCAGCCGCCGGGTGTTCACCGAGTCGTGAACGAAGGCATTTGTTGTTCGCTGTCATACCTTTTATTTCCGTTCGGCTGCGCTGATCGTTAATCGAATTCTCCCAATTATTATGGTGGTTCTGCCGTTACGGCGCCAACACCCGCACGCGATAGTACCGCGTGACGTTGTTGGTCGCGCCGCCAACATCCGTTACGCTGGTGACCGCGCCGGTGCCCACGCCTCCACTGAGGCTGACGTCGGCCACACCCGGGACCTGCGCGAAGTTATTGGAATAACTTCCATTGGTCCTGCCGGTCGTGTACTCCAGCCGGTTCGTCCGCGCTGTCGGCCCGCCGGAATAACTGCTGTCACCGTTGGACCCGAGGAAGGTCACAACGACGTTCGTGCCGTTCGCCTTGGCAATACTGATGATGTGCAGGTACGCCCCCTTCACGTTCCCGGCGAAGCCGGCCAGGAACTTGTTGGTGTTGCTCATCCCGGTGGCGTAAAAGTCAACATTCGGCCCGGCGCTGGCGTTAACGGTGCCGTTGGCAAAGTATTCGTTCTGCCACGTGTGGAACGGCGTGTACACAGTTACGCTCTGCGAGTTGGTGCCGCAGCCGCTGGCATTGCAGACGATCTGCGTGATGACGTAGGTGCCTTCGTTCGCGTAGGTGTAACACACGTTGTTCGAGTACGTCGCCCCACCAGGGCCGACGCTGTTGCCATCGCCCCACAGCCACTCCCAGCTCGAGATCGCGGGCGAACCGGTCGAGCAATCGCTGACGCACACCTGCAGGGGCAGAGGGGTGGTTCGGTTCATGCAAGGAAATGGCGGCGCCCCGCAGTTGGTGCAGCCGACGATCAGATCAATCTCGCCGGGCGTGTTGGTGCTGAGCGTATAGGTGTACACAGGGTTCGGAACGTTACTGATGGTGGCGGCAACAGCGAAAAAGTTGCTATTGACCAAACCGTTCCCGTAGTTCGTGACCAGATTCGCCGGATAGGTAATCAGTTTGTAGGTGTGCGGAGCCGTGAACCCGCCGGAGTCGACAAAGTTCAACGTGCCATACAGGACGAGGCTATTGGACATACTTAACAGACTTGTGGGTGGGGGCGCATCGGCCTGGCCCAGTCCAACCGCGATGGGATAAAAGTTTGTGCCCAACGTCATTTGCATGACCGCGTTCGTTACCAAGGTCAGGCTATTGCTCAGAACCAACGAGCCGACCTGGTTGCTAATGGCCGAATAACCCAACAGGTGGGTGACGGCGTTGCTGGCAGTAGTCAGGCTGCCCATAATAACGCCCCAGCCCTGAAACACGCCGAAATTGGTAATACTCCCGGTGTAGTTGGTGCCTCCACCGCCAAACGTACCACCGTACAATGCGAAGGTGTTACTGGGCGTGATCCCGACTTCCGAGATGCCATACACGAAACCGCCGGCTTGAACGGTAAACACGTTGCCTGTGGCGACGTTCAGACCGTTCCCGCCGTACGGGCAACTGCTGCAACCGATTCCCGATATCGAGATCGCGGCGGTTCCCACGACCATCGTGTGGTTGGTGCTAAGCAAAGCGCCGCCACTGTCCACGATGCCGATATTGTTGTAAGCCGCCTGGGTGCTGACCGTGGCGCGATTGCCGATTGTCATAGGGCCTTCATAGACGCTAACGGTCGCACCATCGGTCACGATAAATTGGCAGTTGCTGGTGGCCTGACTGGAGCTGCTGCCGATTCTAAACGAGCTGTTCACCGTAAGGCTTGCTGAATTCGAGACGATGAGCGTGTCGCCGTAGCTGGCGTTTGTGTTACCGACGGAAAACTGATAGCTGGTAACATACGCGTTGGTGCCACTGATGATAATGGTCCCTCGCCCCGCGCCACTGCCGACTTCCACATTCCACAATTGAACAAATCCATTGGTGAGCCACAAAGTGCCGATACCGTCGTGGCCGATGTCCGTCCCCCCGCTTGACACATAGCCTTGGGGTGCGGGAGAAGAATCCAGATAAAGGATGCTCGTGGTGTTAGACCCCTCTCCAACGGCAAGAGTTGTGTGGGGGTCGCTGGGGAACGGATTGAAGACGCCGCCGTTCAACTCCAGCGTGACCACAGCCACCGTGCCCGAGGCACTATCGAAAAAGTTGCTCGCGTCGACGATGGTATCACCGGGCGTGAACGAAACCGTGTACGTCCCCGAATTCGTAAAGTTGGCGACATCGTAGGTTCCGGCATTTATTTGGCTCGGATAGGCGGTGGCGGGTACGTTGTTACTGAGGATCCAGTTCCCTGACTCCTCCCAAATCCCATCGGCATTGGCGCCCGTCCAATAGTAATTGGTACTAGTCTGCGCCTGGCTGCTGGCGGCGGCCACACAGATCAAGCCAAGGGTCATTGCCCCGGCTCTGAGATGCTTCCCGAATCGCAACATCGAGGAAAATGCTGAAACTAAATTGGTAGGATTTCTGTACAAGGCGCGCACGATCCCTCCTGTCTGGTTTATCCCAACTCTCATGATCCTTTAGGCCCTGGCATTTTTGAGGTACCCTAGCACCCATTCCCAGTCATACACTTCTCCACCGGAGGAGGCTCTCGCATGCCTGCCCCCCTGTTTATTGTCAAATCATAACTGGGAAGCGAATAAAAGTCAATCACCAAGGTCTGTCAGTTGCCTAGCATAGATAATCACTGACAGATGACGCTCTCAGACCTGAGAAACTTCTCCCAGGCCGCTGGTCATCCCCGGATTGTAAACGGTTCGGGGGCTCCGGACGCATATGCCGGGACAGATTCGACGACCCTGTTGGGTGGTACCGGCCAGAATCTCTCCCGTTGGTATCCAGGTTGGGTTCTTCAGTGTGTCCCGATCCCCATACAGATAGAATTGTGTCAAGAGATATTATGTGTGGATCGGGTTACTCGCGAACTGCTCGTGCAACCGATTCCACGACCGCATCCTCTCCCGAGCCCTGATTCATTAAACAATCAACGTGAATTTGTTCCGTGTGCCCGGCACTCTCGATGTGGCAAACTCTTCGCCAGTTCCCGCAAACAAGGCACCGGTTGCGACGACATCTGTCGCCGTGTCATTACCAGAATCAGGTAAGCGTCACCGAGGCGGCTTTGCCCGTGCCGAACAGCTGTCTGTTTTAAAATTGTCCGGTGTCACAACGAAGGAGTCGAAGCAGTCGCACAACGCTCCAGCCCGCCGGCCCGGGACAGGTCGGTCGATGTTGCCGGTTAATAGCACTACGCCGCAGCGGCGCCACTCGTGGGGCGCGTGAGGCGTCCCGCGCAACCTCGTCGGTGCGCGTGTTCCAGAATGTGCGCGGCTCCGTCGGACGAACGTATTTGCTTGTGGCTGCGAAGCCAAATGCATGCCGCCGAATCGCCTTCCGCACAAAAACGCGGCGTTCCAGGCGGGTCTGTCCATTGTCTATCGGTGCCTAGCATCTCTAATCGCTGAGGGAACAGGCTCTCGAAATGTGGCCGGTATTAGCAGCATATTCCTTGCAAACCGCTGGGAAGAAAGTAATCTTAAGTCCATCGAGTGGAGCCAACGTGAACGTCCGGTCAAACACATGGCTGAACATGACCCGTAGAGGTGACAAGGGCGTTGTGGATGGTTTTAACACCGGAGGCGCGGCCGATAAGATGGAAATGAAGCAGTCTGGGAAGAAGGCGTTTACACTCATCGAGTTGCTGGTGGTCATCGCGATCATTGGGATTCTGGCAGGGATGTTGTTACCGGCACTGAGCCGGGCGCGGGCGCGAGCTCAGCAAGCCAGTTGCGTCTCCAAACTCAAACAGTGGGGCATCGCCATGTCCCTGTATGCCGACGATTACGGCGGCTGGCTCTACGATACCGAGCATTGGCAATCGACTGTAGGTTGGACAGATTACGCTGGCAATCAGTGCACGAACGCATACCTGCATTATATGGGGGGGTCGGCCGATGCCCAGAAGATTCTCGACATGAGAACGTGCCCAACTGTCGAAAACCAACATGGAGGATTGGCCGGTGTCTCGCCGCCGAATGCGTCGATTTTTACCTATGCCCAGTGCGCTCCCAACCTGCTACTGAATGGGCACTATCAAGCCATGCATAACGTTCCTACAGACACCTCCGCCTATTTTTACCGCATCGACATAGTTCCCAAACCTGCGGAGTTTGTGGTGTTGTGCGACGTCGCCGTTGGCAGCGGATATCACTTTACGCAAGGTTCGCTGAAAAGCGGTATTGGAAATTCGGAAATAAACGACCGGCATCTCGGAGGAATCAACATGCTCCGTGGCGACTGGCATGTGGAATACGTCGAGATCGCGGCCGTCAAAGCTGAAATAGCTCTTTCTGCGGATGAAGCCACCTGGTTCCAGGGTGATTAGCGACACCGTACTTTGTGTGGCTGGCTCGCCGATGCGCAGTGGAAGTACCATTGGCCGGATTGGCCTGACACTGGGTCGGTGGGTGGGCCGTAGCGCGGTTTTAGTCAGGGAAGCATTCTTGGCTGTTTGATTGGGGACGACAGAGTGTTTGAGCCCGACTCCAGACGCAATTCAGCTTCGATGTGGAACCGGCAAAGGCACTTGGGTCTTGCAAAATTCTGTAAATGGTGAAAGTTGGTCGTAGACTGGGGTCCTCATGATGGGAGCCAGGGAAATCCTGCAACGTCAATCCAGCCGCATGGAGCGGATTCGCTTGCCTTACGCTACGCCGGGCGTCTCGGTACCAGTTCTG